>JAZQIE010000204.1:0-8232 GCA_045540975.1 Eubacteriales bacterium | reverse complement strand
CCGTTCCAGATGCAGTCGATTGCCTTGGATTCCAGAGCGATGAACTTGTTGTCCCATTCGATTTCAACGAATTCAGCGGCAACGCCGAGCTTTTCGCAAACAGCTTCTGCAAATTCGGTGTCAAAACCGGTCCATGCGCCTGCTTCATCCTTGAAGTTCATCGGAGCGTAATCGGTGATGCCGATGACCAACTTGCCGTTTGCCTTGATGTAATCCAGGTCAGCGACGGTTGCGTCGATGTCTTCAACCGCAGCGATGTCAGCCAGAGTGAGGGAATACTTCTCAGCGAGAGCCGGCAGAGTGCCGTCTTCCTTGAGCTCAACGATAAGAGCGTTGACCGCATTTGCAAGGTCGGAGCCCTGACGGAAGCCGATGCCGTATTCTTCGCTGGTGAGTTCACATGCAATGCCGAGGTTTGCGTAGCTGCTGTCGGAGCCTGCGTCTTCACCGTTGTTTGCTGCCGGAGCGCAAGCTGCCAGAGCAAAGATCATTGCCATTGCCAAAACGAGTGCCAAAAACTTTTTCATGATAATTCTCTCCTTTTGTTTTTTAAGGTACTATTACTTTACCATGATAAAGTAATAAAGTCAACCCCTTTTTTGAAAAAAATGAGAGTATCCCGAAAGATACTCTCAAATTAACTTATTCCGCCTCTTCGTCCAAGGCTTCCAGATAGAAGGAGACCGGGCGGAACCCGTCCGCACACGAAATCATCGCGCTCTTTTTATCCTTCATCCAGCCCGAGAAGAAATCCTCGCCGCCGTGGGCGAGTACACGGATATACGGAGAAATGCTCTCCCATGCGCTCTCGCAAAAGCCGTCCGGCTTCTGCCAACCGTTTGCGATAAACACATCACCCACTTTGTGCGGACAAACGTGCTCGGTTGCTTTGAGAAACTTCTCCATCAAATCCGGATATTCGGTGCATTTCATCACCGTAATTTTACATTTCTTCATAGTGTGACATCCTTTCCGACACACAGTTTGACCGTCACGTCCCCGCCGTCACGTCGGAAGGTAACCTCAGCTTCCTGCGCCTCCGCGGGAGATGCGGAGACCGTGAAGCCCGCGCCGCTCTGTGCGACCGTGATGCGGAGACCCTTGTGATGGTAGTTTGTCATCGGAATGAGCGGAAGCCGCGGTGTGATGTCAAACATCTTCATGCCGTGCGCTTCCCAAATCGCACCGATGAGTTCGCCCGCGCCCACGTTGGAGGACATACACGCGGTGCAGTAGAAACCGGTGTTTCCGCGTGCAAGCTTGCCCGAGGTGACATCGATGCATTCCCAAATATTGGGGTAGGCTAAAAATGCCTTGCGCGTGGATGCGGCAACCGTATCCGTCAGGTGCGGATAATAGTTTTGCGCAACCGCGGTTGCAACCGATGCGGATTTCGGCCAACACGGACCGCGCCAGTAAATATCCGAGAAGAAGCCTTCCTCACCCTCGGCGCAAGTGCGGATGCCGTACTCCCCGATGAGTCGGATAAACTGGGACTCTGCCGCCGCAGCCTGCTCCTTGCTTGCCATATTATAAAGGAAGGGGAAGAGACCGTCCAGCCCCACACGTGTGTCAAACCGTCCGTCTGCTTGAATGACACCGTACCAGTTTTTATCGGCGTCCCAAAGATACTCATTCACCGCAGAACGTGTTTTCTCCGCTTCACAAAGCCACGCAGCTTTGTCCCCGAGACCTGTGAGTGCGGAAATCTCCGCCATTGCGGTCTCATAGCGGTAACGCTCCGCCGAAAGGGTCGCGCAGTAGCAATATTCGGTGGGCTCTTTGCCGTCAATCCCGTATGTGCATTCCTGGAACGCGGGGAAGGTATCAAGCCCCGTGTCAAACGAGTTGTGCGCCGCCCAAAGATGCAGGTTTCTGTGGCAAGCATCAAAATCGCGGTTCATATAATGATAGAATTCTTCCAGCGCGGGATACCAGCGCTTCAAATCCTCCAAATCGTTGGTCGCATGGTAGTGGCGGAGTGCCGCCCACGGGAAATGCGGATTCTGAATGGTGCTGGATTCCATCCAACCCGAGCCGGGATTTTCCTCATGTAAGTATGCCGCGTGGGTGATATATCCGTCCTCGCGCTGCGCGTTTAAGAGAATATCAAGCCCCTTGCGAATCCACTCCGAGGTGTGCTTGGGGTCTTGCGAGGAGTGCCACTCCACCGCACTCAGTGCCCAAGTCCAAATCCCCTTATAAACAGGAAGGCTTTCCAAAACATTAAAGCCCCAACCCGGATAGTCGCAGTAATCCAAACGAATGGTCCACCAGCACTTGTAATACAGCTTCTTTTCGTCCTCGCTTGCGGTGTCAAAGCCAACGGTCGGAAGCGCGGCAAACCAGTTGTTCCAATTCTCTTTGAGGAGAGCATCCGAATCCTTCACCGCACACGCGGAAACCGCCTGCGCTTTGGAATGATGGCTGAGCCCGTAGACAAGGCGCACCGTTTCATCATTGTCAATGACAAGCTCCTGCTCAATCACCATCACACGGCCCTTGCCCGAGGTAGCCTCAAAGTTCTCGCCCATTGCCTCATAGGCATCCATCTCGGAGGAGAATACCGCAATTTTCATCGGAATCGTGCTTGTAATATAATACTTGAAGTTTTCGCCCTCAATCGCAATCACACCGTCGGAATCCTGAACCGCGGTGAATCCGTCATGACGGAGGAAAATTGTGTAAATCTTCTTGGAATAGCGGTAGAGATGTGCGGGATCAGAGAGTCCGACCGAGGTGTTTTTGAGGTCAAACGACCAGGTGATTGCACCGTCCACCGCATTTGAAAACCGCTCACGTCCGGAGAGCGCGGAGTTCGGGAAATGGAAGGTGTGCCCAATCTGCCCGGGAAGATAACTCTGTTCTTCAAACAAGAAACGGGATTTTCCCGGACCGCCGCACAGATTCGGATATTCGTATGCGGCAAAATACAGTTCAAAGGTATAACGGTCTTGGTTGTAAACCGAAAGATTCGTATCCAAAAAATGATAGCCGATGCGATTGTCGGGAGACGGGCAGTAATACCCCAAATCATAGTCGTTTTCTTTGAGTACGATTGCGGTCATACGCGGAAGAGAACAGTCAAAGGTCTCTTTGAGTGAGGACCAAATATCATACATAAAAAGCACCTCCGTGTAGGATTTGTTTCATCATAACAGAAAGAGAATAAAAAAACAATGGGAAAATCAAGATTTCCCATTGCATTTTTTTAGATATTCATAAATTCAATCGCTTTGATGATGCCTGCTTTTCCCGACTCATAGGTCAGACCGCCCTGCAGATATACCAGATACGGCTCGCGCATCGGTGCATCCGCGGAAAGCTCAATCGACGAGCCTTGAATGAACGCGCCTGCCGCCATGATGACATCGCAATCATATCCGGGCATTGCATACGGCTCGGGTGTAACAAACGAATCCACAGGCGCACCTGCCTGCACACCGCGGCAGAATTTTTTCACAAGTTCAGGGTCACCCAAAGCGACCGTCTGAATCAAGTCGTGCCGCATATCCTCCACAGTGGGAGAAACCTCATATCCCATCTCGGAGAGCAGGGATGCGCAGAATACCGCGGTTTTGAGTGCCTGCGCGGTGGTATGCGGTGCAAGGAAAAAGCCTTGATAGAGCGAGCGGTTTAAGCCATATGTACCGCCGCATTCACGCCCGATTCCCGGAACGGTCATCCGCATTGCCGCGGCTTCCACATACTTGGATTTACCCGCAATATATCCGCCGCCCGGAGCGAGACCGCCGCCCGGATTCTTAATCAGCGAGCCTGCAATCAGGTCCGCGCCATATGCGGTAGGCTCGTGCAGCTCGACAAATTCGCCGTAGCAGTTATCTACCAAAACACAAATGTCCTCGCGCACGGATTTCACACAGTCGGATACGGCTTTGATATCCTCGAGTGTGAGCGCGGCGCGGGTGGTGTATCCGCGAGAACGCTGCAAAAACACGGTTTTAACCGTGGGATCCTCGCTGACCGCGGTGCGGATTGCGTGAAGATCGGGTTTTCCGTCTTTGAGTTCCAGCATTTTATAGTGAATGCCGAAATCACGCATGGACCCGGGGTACTTATCGTTTAAGCCGATGACACTCTGCAAGGTGTCGTACGGATGCCCGCTCACCGCAAGGAAGGTATCTCCCTGACGGAGTCCTGCAAACATGGCACAGCCGATGGCGTGGGTGCCGTTGACAAACTGAATGCGCACCAAAGCATCCTCGCATTCGAAGACCTCGGCGTAAATCGCCTCCAATTTATCGCGCCCGATATCGTCATAGCCGTAACCCGTGGTGCCCGCGAAATACGCGTCTGCCACACGGTGGTTGGAAAACGCTTTCAGCACCGCTTGGGTGCGGACTTCTGCAATCTTATCAATCTCGGAAAACCGCGCTTTGCATTTCGCTTCGGCAGTTTCAATCAACTTATGCATGGTACTCACGGATGATGCCCATCGGGGTCTGCTGCTTGCTCTGACCGAGCGGATTGTCCTTCAAAATACGGGGGAGAAGCTCACGGTCGAGCGATTCGTCGGAAGCACCGAGAATCTTGCCGGTCAAATCATTGACATCGATGATGATGCACTTCTGACCGATGCGCTCTGCAACTTCGCGTGCAACCTTGTCCGGATCCTCCGGACCGAGCACCACGTACTGATTATATGGGGGCAGAGTGTACGGGGTCGGGCCGTCGATGGACTCTGCACGGTAACCTGCGACCTTGTAGAACCAGCCGCGCTTACCGAGAAGCTTCCCGACCGCACTGCAGCCTGCCGCGAGGAGCAGACGCGGAGTACCGCATTCGCGGAGCGCCATTTCCATGGTCTCGGGGATGCCGAGGCCGATGCCGTACGGGGATTTGTAAACAAACTTGCAAAGCAGCTTTGCAAGGGGACGCGGCTTGATTTCGGAGAGCGGAACCGCGCGCTTCTGCGAGCAAGCAACACACTTTTCCGAGATGAAGAGGATATCACCGTCAATCAGATGCTTTGCGGCATACTGCTCGGCAACATCCGGAATGGAATCCTCCGCGGTGACCACATGGGTCTGGATGGGCAAACGCAGATACTGTTTTCCGTCCACTTCGATGAGAGCCTGCTTGCCCTCATTTGCAAATAACTCTGCCATATGAAACTTCCTTCCCAAAAATTACTCGATGACTTCGACCAAATCGAAGTTGTTTTCCTTCAAAACACGGATGGCTTCCGCGTTGTTCTCCACGCGGACGACCACACACGCGTTGGTCTTGCTGTGGGTGATAAATGCATAGGAGTACTCGACATCCACACCGTTTTTGGTGAGTACCGAGAGCACCTTGGCAAGCGAGCCTGCCTCGTCCTGCAGTTTGATGCCGATGACCTCGGTTTTGGAAACCGCCATGTCATTTTCTTTCAGTACCTTGACTGCAAGATCCACATCGTTTACGATGAGGCGCAGAATCCCGAAATCGGTGGTATCCGCAATCGAGAGCGCGCGGATATCCACACCCGACTCCGCAAGAATGGAGATAATCTCGGAGAGTCTGCCCGATTTATTCTCAATAAAGACCGAAAGTTGATACAATGTCATAGAAAAAACCTCCTGTCCGAAAACTTACTCCTGCTCAGCACCGAGTGCAAATGCACGGCGGTTGAGGTCCAAGAACTTTGCGGGGACAACATCTTCCAACACCTTTGCCCATTCCTCCGCGGTACCGCCGAGGAGCTTGGATGCCGCACCGATGAGGACCACGTTTGCAGCCTTCACATTGCCTGCCTCCAACGAAAGGGAGAGTGCATCAACCGCACGCTGGCGGACGTTATACTTGGTGAGTTTTTCCGGAATCTCCGACGGATATTCCGCCGCACCCGTGATAACGGGCATCGGGGAGATGTGCTGGGTGGAATAGACGATTGCACCGCCGTCTTTTGCGTAATGCGCCCAACGGAGTGCTTCAAGCTCCTCAAAGGAGAGAATGACATCCGCTTCACCCACCGGGATGATGGGGGAGGCAACCTCTTCGCCTGCACGGACGTAAGTGACAACACTGCCACCGCGCTGACTCATACCGTGGACCTCACTGACCTTGACGGTAAGACCTTGATTCTGATAGAATGCGCCGATCATACGGGAAGCAAGAAGCGACCCCTGACCGCCGACACCGACGATTAAAATATTCGGCATTATGCGTCACCTCTTTCGATTGCGCCCTTCGGACACATTTTGGAGCACAGGTCACAGCCGGTGCAGATGGAACTGTCGATGGTAGCCTTGCCGTCCTTCATGCTGATGCACGGGCATCCGATTTTGAGGCACAGCTTACAGCCGATGCACTTGTCTTGATTTACCGAGAATGCAGGCTGCGGCTTGACGTATTTGAGCAGTGCACACGGACGGCGCACGATGATGACCGAGGGTTCGGGAGTGCTCAGTTCTTCCTTGAGCACACGCTCGACCTCCTTGACCTCGTTGGGGTCAACCACCGACACACGCGCAACACCGAGTGCGCGGCAGATTGCTTCAATGTCCGCCTTGGGAGCGGGCTTGTTTTGGAGGGTGAGACCGGTGCCCGGATTCTGCTGATGCCCGGTCATACCGGTGATGGAGTTATCCAGAATCAGAACGGTGGACGGGCTCTGGTTGTAAACGATATTTAAAAGACCCGTCATACCCGAATGGAAGAAGGTGGAGTCACCGATGACCGCAACGCTCTTCTTTGCAAATTCGGGGTCTTGCGCCAAATTCATGCCGTGAAGACCGCTGATGGAAGCGCCCATGCACAGGGTGGTATCCACAGATTCAAGCGGCGGCTGAGCACCCAAGGTGTAGCAGCCGATGTCGCCGGAAACCGCAAGTTTCAGTTTGTTGAGCACATAGAAGAGACCGCGGTGCGGACAACCCGGGCAAAGGACCGGGGGACGGACCGGTGCGGTATCCTGAGTACCCTGCGGCATCGGGGTGCCGAGGATTCTGTTGCGAATCAGTTCGGGAGAATACTCGCCGAGCTTGGAGAAAAGTTCCTTGCCGACCACCTTGATGCCATGCTTCTTGCAATGGGTCTCAAAAATGTCGTCAAGCTCTTCAATCACGTAAAGGGTCTCAACCTTCTTTGCAAACTCCTCAATGAGTTTTACGGGGAGCGGATAGACCATACCGAGCTTTAAGTACGATGCATTCTTGCCGAATGCTTCTTTTGCATACTGATACGCGATACCCGAAACGATGACACCGATTTTTGCGCCGTTGTCCTCAACTCGGTTGAGCGGAGTGGTTTCCGCAAGCTCGCGCAGCTTCAGCTCGCGCTCTTCCACGAATACGTGGCGCACCTTTGCCTTTGCGGGCATCATAACATACTTGGAAATGTTCTTTTCATACGGCTTTACCGGAATATTTTCGCGCTCGCCCAGTTCAACCTCGCTCTGCGAGTGGGAAATACGGGTGGAAAGACGCAGGAAGACGGGAGTGTCATATTCCTCGGAAAGGGTGAATGCATACTTCGCAAAATCCTTACATTCCTGAGAATCCGCAGGCTCCAGCATCGGGAGTTTGGAAGCGCGTGCATAATGACGGCTGTCCTGCTCGTTCTGGGAAGAGTGCATCCCCATATCGTCCGCAACCGCGATGACCGCGCCGCCGCCGACACCGGTGTATGCTGCGGTGAAAATCGGGTCTGCCGCAACGTTTAAGCCAACATGCTTCATTGCGGAGAATGCTCTGCCGCCTGCGATGGAAGCGCCCATTGCGGCTTCAACCGCAACCTTTTCATTCGGCGCCCATTCCGCATGGAGTTCTTCATAGGTTGCGAGGCACTCGGTAATCTCGGTGGAGGGAGTGCCGGGGTAACTGGAAACAAAGTGACAGCCCGCTTCATAAACGCCGCGTGCGACTGCCGCATTGCCTAACATCATTTTCTTAGCCATTGGAAATCGGCTCCTTTCCTTAGGTTTTATCTCTCAGGTCAACAACACGCTTTGCCTTGCCCTGGAATCGTTCAATGGTCTTCGGGGAAACCAGCTTGATCTTCGCATCAATGCCAAGCACGGTGCGGAGTTTGTGATGGATCTCGGCTCTGAGTGCTTCGAGTTCCTGGAAGCGTTCGAGGAGCGAGCCGTCCGCCAATTCCACAACAACCGTGAGGTGGTCGGAGAAGTTCACGCGACGGACTTCCAACTGATAATGCGGACTGATATGGTCAATCGAGATGAGAACAGTTTCAATCTGAGACGGGAACACGTTGACACCCTTGATGATG
>JAZQIE010000203.1:0-1601 GCA_045540975.1 Eubacteriales bacterium | reverse complement strand
GGTTTTGATATTGTGGATGAATGGGCACGTCAGGAGCCTGAAAAAATGGCGCTTGTATGGTGCGACGACTTCGGAAACGAGCGTAAATTCACGTTCTCCGAAATCAGCCGCTTGTCCAATAAGGCTGCGAACTTTTTTCGTGACCGCGGTGTGAAAAAGGGATCGGTTGTTATGCTGATTCTGCGCCGCCGTTGGGAGTATTGGGTTTGCGCAACCGCGCTGCATAAATTGGGCGCGGTGTTAATCCCGGGCACACTGCAGCTTACCAAGAAAGATATTGTATACCGTTTCGGTGCTGCAGGTGTTTGTACGGTTGTCTGCGTCAATGACCCGTTCGTTATTTCTCAGGTCGAAGCGGCAAAGCCGGAAACCCCGTCGCTTAAGAACATGATTATGGTTGAAGAACGCCGCGATGGTTGGATGGACTTTGACGAAGAAATTGAAAAGTATTCGGATGTCTTTGAACGCCCGACCGGGGAAGAAGCAACCCGTTGGGACGACACCATGCTGGTTTACTTCACATCCGGCACCACTGGTATGCCCAAAATGGTGCGCCATAATTTCTCCTATCCGCTCGGTCATATTGTTACAGCCAAGTACTGGCAGCAGGTCCAGGAGAATAAACTGCATATGAGAGTTTCCGACTCGGGCTGGGCGAAGTTTGGCTGGGGTAAAATCTACGGTCAGTGGATTTGCGGTGCAACAATTTTTGCATACGATATGCTGAAATTTGTGCCGGTGCACTTGATGGAAAAACTCGAAAAGTATCAGGTCACCACGTTCTGCGCACCGCCCACCATGTTCCGCTTTATGCTGCAGGAGGATGTCACAAAATATGACCTCTCCAGCATCAAGCATTGCTGTATTGCAGGTGAGCCGCTCAATCCTGAAGTGTTTAAGCAGTGGTATGAACTCACGGGACTGAAGCTCTATGAAGGCTTCGGTCAGAGTGAGTCCTCGGTCATGCTTGCAAACTTCCAGTGGTTTGACCCGGTTCCGGGCTCTACCGGAAAACCCTCTCCGCTTTATAATATTCAGCTTCTGGATGCGGAAGGAAACCCATGTGAAGACGGTGAAGAAGGCTCCATTGTTGCAGGAATCAAAAACGGTCTGCCGGTTGGTTTGTTCAACGGCTTCTATCACAACGATGAAATGACCGAAGCAGTCCTCGGCGGCGAGTACTATGATACCGGTGATATGGCATGGCGCGACGGCAAAGGCTATTACTGGTTTGTCGGCCGTAATGACGACGTCATCAAGTGTTCGGGTTACCGCATCGGTCCGTTTGAGGTTGAGAGCGCACTTCTCGAGCATCCTGCGGTTGTTGAAAGTGCGATTACCGGTGCTCCGGACCCGGTTCGCGGACAAGTTGTTAAAGCAACAATCGTTTTGGCAAAAGGGTATACTCCGTCCGATGAACTTGTCAAAGAATTGCAGGATCACGTAAAACGCGTGACCGCGCCTTACAAGTATCCGCGCGTGGTTGAGTTTGTGGACGAGCTCCCCAAGACAATCTCGGGGAAAATCAAACGTGCACACATTCGTCATGTCGATAGTCAAAAATAACAAAAAAGGTCCGTGTGGGAGAACCCACACGGACC
>JAZQIE010000202.1:0-6290 GCA_045540975.1 Eubacteriales bacterium | reverse complement strand
GGATACGTTCACGGGTAACGTCAAACTCGCGGCCCACCTCTTCCAAGGTACGGGTACGTCCGTCCTCCAAACCAAAGCGGAGTTTCAACACCTTCTCCTCGCGCTCACTCAAAGTACCCAGCACCTCAATGAGCTGTTCGTGCAGCAAGGTAAACGATGCAACCTCTGCCGGCTCCTGCGCATCCTCGTCCGGGATGAAGTCGCCCAAATGAGAGTCTTCCTCTTCACCGATCGGGGTCTCGAGAGACACCGGCTCCTGCGCGATTTTGAGAATATCACGCACACGGCCGACCGGCATATTCATCTCTTCCGCAATTTCTTCCGGGCTCGGGTCGTGACCAAGCTCCTGCAAAAGCTGACGGGAAACGCGGATGACCTTGTTGATGGTCTCCACCATATGTACCGGGATACGGATGGTACGCGCCTGATCCGCAATCGCACGGGTGATTGCCTGACGAATCCACCAGGTCGCATAAGTGGAGAACTTATACCCCTTGGTGTGGTCAAACTTCTCAACCGCCTTGATCAGACCTAAGTTTCCTTCCTGAATCAAATCGAGGAAGAGCATACCGCGGCCCACATAACGCTTTGCGATGGAAACAACCAAGCGCAGGTTCGCCTCGGCAAGGCGCATTTTTGCGACCTCATCGCCTTCCGCCATACGCTTTGCAAGCTCGATTTCCTCTTCCGGAGAGAGCAGGTCCACCTTACCGATTTCCTTGAGATAAATACGGACATGGTCGTCGGTGGAAACACCCTCCATCAAAGCGGCAGGGTCCATAAGCTCCTCTTCCGAGATTTCAAGACCGTCCTCCTGACTCTCGGGCAGAAGTTCGTCCAGCGGAAGCTCCACACCCAGATTCTCCAGCGTATCATACAGATTGTCCATTTCATCCGCGTTGAGATCCAGAGTTTCCGCCACTTCCAGAAGTTCCTTTTTGGTGAGCTTGCCCTTCTTCTTGCCGTTCTCCAAAAGCTCGTCCATAATCTGCTTTCTTTCTTCCGGGGTAAATTCCTTCTTCTCTTCCATCCTGATCAACCTTCCTTTTCTATTTACTGTCAATTTTCTCCGTCTGACTTTTTCTCTTGAAAACGCTTCATTGCTTCCCTGAGTGCCTCATCGGAATCCGCGTGGTTTTTCTTCCATTGCTCGCGTTCAATGAGTGCAACATAATCGGAAAGCGCCGCTTCGTCACCGCCCACAAATTTGGCAAATACACCGGTCAGCTGCGAGGTCTCCTCGGGTGTGCACTCCCGTGTGAGTGCGGTCAGCGTAAAGCCGCTGTTTTCTCGGTGCAGCTCCTCCATCCGTGCAAACACCTTGCCGAAGATGGGGACGCTGAACATCTCGGGTGTCAGCCGTCCGCCGATTGCTTCCATCAGCTCGGGGCGTGCCATGAGCAGTGCAAGAAGTTTTTCCTCCGCCACCGCACTTTTCGGATTTTCGTATTTGAGTGTCCGTGCCGCAGAGCCTTTTTGCGAAAGCGGGAACATTTCCTGACGGTCTTGCTCCTTCTTTTTCTTCGCAAGTAAGGTCTTTCGGGTGCGCTCCACCTCACGTCCCAACGCATCGGCAGGGATTCCCACCTGCTTTGCGGTACGTGCAATGTAAATCTCGCGCTCGATCCCGCTTGAAATCTCGGCAAGCAGCTGTACCGCGCGTTTGAGATATGCCACGCGCCCTTCATCCTGCTCAAGATCCAATCCGTCCTGCGCTCTTAAAAGCCTGTATTCGGTGTCCGCCTCGGATGCATCCAGCAGTCTCGCAAACTTCTCGGGACCGAATTTCTTGATAAACTCATCCGGGTCCTTCGCCTGCGGAATCCGCAGAATCTTAATTGCAAGCCCCGCTTCCTTGAGCAGGTCAATCGCGCGATTTGCCGCATTGATTCCCGCGCCGTCCGCGTCGTATGCAATGACCACTTCGTTCTGATACCGTGCAATGAGCCGCGCCTGCTCGGGCGTCAGCGCGGTTCCGAGCGATGCGACCGCCGAGTCAAAGCCTGCCTGATGCAAGGCAATGACGTCCATATACCCTTCGCACAGAATCATCCGCTTCGCCTCGCTCTTTTTCGCGAGGTTGAGCGCAAACAAATTCTTGCGCTTGTTAAACACAACCGTTTCGGGTGAATTGAGGTATTTTGGTTTGGAATCGTCCATCACACGTCCGCCAAACCCGATGACATCGCCTCGGACGTCGATAATCGGAAACATGACGCGGTTTCGGAATCGGTCATACAACCGTCCCGTCTTATTGGAAAGGGCAAGTCCCGCATCCAAAAGCTCCTGCTTGGTAAAGCCGAGCCGAATCATCTCACCGAGCAGCTTGTCCCACGAATCGGGCGCAAACCCGAGTCCGAACCGCTTGATGGTGGCAGGAGACAGTCCGCGCCCCAAGAGATATTCAAGCCCTGCTTTTCCGTCTTCCCCAAGCAAAGCGGAGTGGAAAAACCGCGCCGCTTCCTTGGAAAGCGCAAGCAGGCGTTCTTTTTTCTTCTTTTGCGAGCGAATCTCCTCGTTGCTTTCGGGCACACTCATGCCCGCGCGCTCCGCCAAGCGGTACACCGCATCGGGGAAATCCAGATTCTCGATTTTCATCAGAAAGGTGATGACATCACCGCCCGCACCGCAACCGAAGCAGTGGAAAAACTGCCGATCGGGACTCACGTTAAACGATGCGGTCTTTTCATTGTGGAACGGGCAAAGTCCCACATAATTCCCACCCCGTCGGGTGAGCGATACATACTGACTCACCACGCTCACAATATCATTGCGCGCGCAGAGTTCTTCCAGGAAAGAGTCGGAAAATGCCACAGTTCCACCTCACTTTCATTTAATGATTCCAGCTTGTCGGAATAAACAGTTCGGAATAAACCGTGACCGCATAACGGTCGGTCATTCCCGCAATATAGTCGCACACCGCGGCTTCAATATCCTCGCTGTATGCGGTTTCTCGAAATTCATTCGGCATCGCATCCGGATGCTCGCTGTAATAGGTAAACAGTTGACGAATCATCCGCCGCACCTTTTCTTCTTCATGCAGCGCGGACGGAATGCGGTACACATGCTCAAACATAAACGTCCGAAGGCTCAGCATTGCCTCCTCCACCGTCTCGCTCATGCAAATTTCGGGTTTGCCGTCACTCGCATAGATGATATCGGTCACAAGGGTGTTGATGCGCTCGGAATACGTCTTTCCCAAACGGGTCGGCACCTCCTCCACACGGAGAAGTCCTGCGCGGCAGGCATCGTCAATATCGTGGTTGATATAGGCAATGCGGTCGGCAATCTGCACCACTCTGCCCTCCAAGGTCGAAGCGTGTCCGCCTCCGCTGTGGTGCAAAATTCCGTCTCGCACCTCGCGTGTCAGATTCAAACCTGCGCCGTCCTTTTCTATCCGCTCCACCACGCGCACACTTTGGCGGTTATGGGTAAACCGTCCGTCGGTTAAGGCGGTGAGTTCTCGCTCGCCCGCGTGCCCGAACGGCGTATGTCCCAAATCATGACCCATGCAAATCGCCTCGGTCAGGTCTTCATTGAGCCCCAGCGCACGGACAATGGTCCGCGCAATTTGGCTGACCTCCAAGGTATGGGTCAGGCGTGTGCGGTAATGATCCCCTTCGGGTGAGATAAACACCTGGGTTTTATGCTTGAGTCTGCGAAACGCTTTGGAATGGATGATACGGTCGGTATCCCGCTGAAAGCAGGTGCGCACAGGGCACGGTTCTTCATATGTATCACGCCCCAGACTCTCGCGCGCATGCGCCGCAAACGGTGCGAGATTTTGATACTCCGCTTCCTCGCAGCGTTCTCGAATTGTCATGACTCTCACCCCTCTCTAATAGATAAATACCGCACCGTTTCACCAATACCTTCTTTTTTCTTCAAAATTTTTCAATTTTTTTGTTTCGCGAATCACGAGCGGAGAAAGGAGAAGCAGCGCCAAAAGATTCGGCACCGCCATGAGTCCGTTCAAGCAATCCGCCAGCGTCCATACCACATCCGATTTCAGAAATGCACCGCAAAACAACAAGCACAAAAACATCGCGTGGTACAGATGTACCCCACGCGCCTTTCCCAAATACCGCGCGCAAGCCTCCCCGTAATAATACCAACCCACGGTGGACGCAAAAGCAAACAAGACGAGTGTGAGATTGACAATCGCTCCCCCAAACGGAAGGCTCTCGTATGCAAGGGATGTCAGCATTGCTCCTCCGTTTGGCAAAACTCTGTGCGCCCCGGTCACCACAATGGCAAGCCCCGTGAGGGTGCAAAGCACCACGGTATCCAAAAAAGTTCCGGTCATATTCACCAGCCCTTGCTCCCACGGATGCTTTGCGCGTGCGGAGGCGCAGGCAATGGCAGAGCTTCCCATCCCCGCTTCGTTGGAAAACACCCCGCGGGAGACCCCCATACGAATCGCGGACGCAAGAAGACTCCCCGAAATCCCGCCGCCCACCGCGCGCGGACAAAATGCCCCAACCGCAATTTCCTTCAGCGCGGTCGGTATTTTCCCGAAATTACAAATCAAAACCCCGAGTGTCGCGGCAAAAAAGAGTCCGCCCATCACGGGCACCAGCACCGCGCTCACCTTGGAAATCCGCCCGACACCGCCGCCCAATACCCATGCGGCAAGCAGGGTCACCGCAAGCGCGGTCATAACGGTCACCGCCGCACTCTCACTCCCGGACAGCGTCTTCACCGCGCCGACAATCCCGTTTATCTGTGTCACCGTGCCGATGCCGAATACCGCCGCGGCGGCGCCGCATACCGCAAACGCCCGTGCAAGCGGCAGGTACTTCTTCCCCATTCCGCGCTCAATGTATGCAAACGGACCGCCAAACAACGCCCCGTCATCGCCGCGCAGACGAAACCGCACCGCCAAAAATCCTTCCGCATACGCGGTTGCCATCCCAAAAAATCCCGCGAGCAGCATCCAAAAGAGCGCACCTGCGCCACCAAGACCAACCGCGGTTGCGACCCCAACGATATTCCCCGTCCCAATCATTGCGGCAAGGGATGTGGCAAGCGCCCCAAAGCGGGACACCTCCCCTTCCCCCTCCTCGGCGGAGACCAGCAGTTTGAGTGCGCGCGGCAGAGACCGTACCTGAATCCAGTTTAGCCGCAGCGAAAAGAGAATCCCAACAGAAAGCAGCACCAAAATCAGCGGCGCGCCCCAGATCAAACGGTCCAACCGTTCAAGAAAAACAGCCAAAGAAAACACCTCCCATCATACTCTATGATGAGAGGTGCTCCGCTAAAACTCGATTCCCGCTCTCGGCGGCACTTCCAAGTCAAACGGATGCCGCAGCTTATTCATTTCGGTGAGATAGTCCGCGCGCTCCAAAATCCAATCGGGCGCGCAGGCACCGGTGAGGACCAGTTCACATTTGTCTTTGCACGCATCCAGCACGCACAGCACCAAATCCTCGGGCAGGATTTCCATGGTCACCGCCCAAAGAAACTCATCCAACACCAAAAGGTCGCATTCCTCGGCTTTTTCCGCAACGGTTGTGCAAAGTTCTGCGGACTCGGTGCAGGTTGCGGCTTTGTCATCCGCATCCAACTCCATATAAAACCCTTGCATCGGGGCATTTTTTACTTCAATTCCCAACTCTTTGAGACCGTTCAGTTCCGCAGAGAGTCCGTCTTTCAAAAACTGATACACACAGACCTTCAACCCTGCCATATGTGCGCGCACGGCAAGACCTACCGCCGCGGTGGTCTTGCCCTTTCCGTCACCGATGTAGCAATGCAGTTTCCCATACATTGGGTGCCACCTCCCGTTTGATGATTACCTCGTGTTTTTCGCTTGCACAGACCGCGAGGCAAACCTCCTCGGTCTCCCAAGCCTTCGTCCAGATTCCCGTTGGGAGCTTCACCGTGCGCGGATGCGCGGTAAAGCCCTCACCCAGAAATTTCACATACGCTTCTTTTTTGCACCAATCCGCATATCCGCTTGCGCCCGCACGCTCCCAAAGTGCTTCGGGGCGCGCGCGCTTTTCCTCCGCATCAATCCCAATCGGAATCTCTGCCGCCGCAAGCGCAACCGTCTCTCCGCTGTGCGAGATACTGACAAAGCCGCGGCTTACAAACGGTCTTCCGTTTTCCGCGCGGTGCAGACGCTCACCCAAGAGTTCAAGCACCAGTGCATCTGCGGTCAGGCTTTGGTTTTCGCGGTGAGATGCGCCGAAATCGCGCACGGGCGCGAGATAGACCCGAATCATTCCACCACCTCAAGCCGATAGGCGTCGCTCGTCAAATCAAAGGAATTTTCCAGCCCTTTTGTG
>JAZQIE010000201.1:0-7574 GCA_045540975.1 Eubacteriales bacterium | reverse complement strand
TGATTGTGATGCCGCAAAGCGGCGCAATCACGCCCGAGATGTACTTGGTGGTCTGTTCCAAAAACAAAACGACATCCGGAATTTCATGATAACTCGGCAGACGGAATGTTCCGATATTCTGCCCCATCGTTTCGTTCATTCATATCACCCACAGCCATTATACAATATCTCTCCGCAAAAATCAAGAAACTTATTATAAGTTTTTCAAAAACTCTTGACGCGGTTTGCAAAACATTGTAAAATAGAGAAAAACGAAAAAGGATGATACCATGTACCGAATTGTTGCAGACTCTTCTGCAAATCTTTATACGTCAGACAGTTTTGATTTTGCATATGTGCCGCTCACCATTCACTGTGCAGGCCGTGAATTTGCGGACACCGAAAAGACCGACATAGGCGAAATGAACCAATTCCTCAAAGAAGCAAAGTCCCCCTCCTCCACCTCCTGCCCGAACATCTCCGATTGGCTGGATGCTTTCGGAGATGCAGAGGAGATTTATGCGGTTGCCATCACAAGCGGGCTTTCGGGCAGTTATGCCGCGGCGGTGAATGCGGCGGAGCAATACCGTGAGGCACATCCCGAGCGCAAGGTTGCGGTGATTGACTCGCTCTCCGCAGGGCCGGAATTATGCCTTCTGATTGAGAAAATCCGACAGTGCAAGGAGCAGGGCCTTGCATTTGAAGAGACCGCGCGCACGGTACAGGAATATCAAGCCAAAACACATCTGCTCTTCTCCCTTTGCTCGCTGAGTAATTTTGCGAGAAACGGCAGAGTTTCCATGGCGAAGGCGAAAATCGCAGGTGTTTTGGGAATCCGTGTTTTGGGAAAAGCGTCCGACGAAGGCACGCTGCAGCCTCTTTCGAATGTACGCGGAGAACACAAGAGCTTACAGGCGCTGTTTTCTCTGATGCTGGAGCACGGCTACCGCGGAGGACGTACCATCATTGCGCATTGCAAAAATTCCGCGGCGGCGGAGGCACTCAGGCAGATGATATGCGAGAAATTCGAAGCGGTGAAAATCACACTGCAAACCACCGGTGCGCTCTGCAGTTATTACGCGGAGGACGGCGGACTTTTGGTTGGCTTTGAGGCATAAGAAAAAGACTTGGAGACGGCAAACCGTTCCAAGTCTTTTTTTGTTTAGTTGAGTTCGGGCAGGCTTGCTGCTGCGACCGACTGACCCACACGGCGGAAGGTTTCGTCCGGGAGGGAGAGTTTCATCTTTGCCGCAAGGTCTGCATATTCCGCATCCAGTACCTTGTTTGCATATTCGAGAATCAAATCGCCGCCCTTACCCGACATGACGCGACCGAGCAGGAGGACGTGACGGATGTCATAGAATTCTGCGTACCAAGCGAGAGCATGACCGAGGTAGACACCGATGGAGCGGTAGATTGCCGCTGCACGTTCATCGTCTGCTTCCATGAGTTTCTGCACCGCTTTGAGCTTCTGCGCCGGAGTATCGTCTGCATTGAGTTCGATGCCTGCCGCCGGAGCGAGTTTAACGACAGAGTCCTGAGAGAAGTACTTAACACCGCAGCCGATGTCGCCCGACCATTCGTCTTCCATTGCATCCGGATTGAGGTCAATCGGAGCAAATGCGAGTTCGTTCAGCCAACCGGTGATATTGCCGTCCGCATCCACGAAGCCGCCTGCTTCACTGGTACCCATTGCGATACCCAAAACGCCGTTGTCTTTGAGGCTCATTGCGCCTGCGAGCGCGGTGACGTCACCGTCGTTTGCGACAACAACAGGAACATCGCCGATTTCCTTTGCGGCATCGAGGTAGATGTTCTTAACACGTGCTTCAAACGCATCCTGCGGAACTTTGATGAAGAGGGATGCACTCATGGTGCGGTTATTGACATAGATACCTGCCGAGCTGATACCGATTGCATCAACGCGCGGCATTTTTTCAGCAGCGGAGCGGAATGCCGCAACGATGCCCTGATAGTGGTATTCCGGGTCCGAGTTGAGCTTCGGATTCCAGACAACCTCTTCACTCCAGATTGCTTCACCGTCGATGACAGCGGAGACCTTACGGTCACTTCCGCCCGCATCGAAACCGATACGGCAGCCGTTCAAATGACGGCCGATGTCCTTGGAGACGCTGTGCTCAGCCGGGATTTCTTCCGGCTTGCAGAGGATGACTTCCATTTCCTTTGCTTCGTAGACCTTTGCCATGTCGTGTGCATCAAAGCCACGCTTACCGCCTTCGCGGTACTGGTCTTTAATATATTCGCCGACATATTCCGGACCGCTTACGAAGATACGGAAGCCGCCGCGGCACCACAGAACGGTTTTGATGAGGCGCTCGACCATGGTGAGGTCTGCTTCACGCATTTCCTCGGTGCCATGAATCTTCATGTTGAAGACCGAGCACTGCTTACTCTCGCGCTCGATTGCCAGGGTGAGCGGAACACCGTTTTCACCGACACTTTCTTTGAATGCGGTGTAGAACTTGGACAGCGGCAAAAAGCCTGGGTCAAGCTCCGGGATGTTTTGAATGTCAACATTCAAGCCTAAAAACTGTTTCATAAAAAACACTCCTCTATTTTATTTGACTGCCGCCAAGGTATGCGATGGTGCGCTCGACCGCGCTGCGCTCTTCGCCCATCGGAACACCTGCAAAGCGGTGGTCAAAACTTTTACAGAATTTCGAGACATCGCCACAAAGCGGGTCCAATTCCTTCATTGCGACTTCACAATGCGCCCGAAAAAACGCACCGACCAATTTCTTGGGGAGTTCGTCCTTTGCGCAAGTGAGAAGGCGCGCCAAATGGGTGGGACAGAAGGTGGTTTGCCGCGCGGTTTTTTCGCGGAATTCGGGCTCCCTCTCCCACAGATAGACCACATTGCTGCAACAATGGCTGAGTCGGGTTTCGATTTGGTCGCAAACAAAGCATCCGTCCGCCGCAAGGGTGAATTTCTCCGCAATCGCGGGAAAAGAGCGCTTATTCGTCTTTTCAAAATCGGTTTCGCACAATGCTTTGAGTTCCGCGAGATAACTCTCCAGCATCAAGGCAAGCGGAAGCTTTTTCTGCATGGTTTGCATTTTTGCAAAGTGCTCTTTGCAAAAGCCCACGCGGTTGGTTTCAACTCGGACATCAGGCTCCATCATCGCCGCGCCCATGATATAGTTGAGCGAATCTGCCTCCAATTTTTGGTACAGACGGCAAATCGGGCAACCGTCATAGACCTCATATGCTTCGTTGATGGGAATTGTATAATTCTGTTCGCGCATAGAAATCCTCCAGTCATTGGTTTTATTGTACCAAAGATTGGTTTATTATGCAAGGGTTAAAAGAAATAAAACAAGGCGGACAGAGGATTTTCTGTCCGCCTTTGGCATTTTTATCTTAGTACATACCGCCCATGCCGTCCATGCCGGGAGCCGGAGCCGGTGCTGCCGGTTCCTTCTTGTCTGCAACAAGGCTCTCGGTGGTGAGGACCATTGCAGCGATGGAAGCCGCATTTTCGATTGCACTTCTAGTGACCTTTGCCGGGTCAACGATACCTGCCTTCATCATGTCGACGTATTCGCCGGTGAGGGCATTGTAACCGAAGTTCTTCTTGGTGGAGTTTTTGATCTTATCGAGAACGATGGAGCCATCCACACCTGCGTTTGCCGCAATCTGCTTGACCGGCTCTTCGAGTGCCTTTGCGATGATTGCGATACCGGTCTTTTCATCGCCTTCCGCATCTGCAAGGAGTGCTTCAACAGCCTTACTTGCGCTGACAAACACGGTGCCGCCGCCACAGACGATGCCTTCTTCGACCGCTGCACGGGTCGCGTTGAGCGCGTCTTCAATGCGGAGCTTCTGTTCCTTCATTTCGACTTCGGTAGCCGCACCAACCTTGATGACTGCGACACCGCCGGAGAGCTTTGCAAGGCGCTCCTGGAGTTTTTCACGGTCGAAATCAGAGGTGGTGGTCTCGATCAGGGAACGAATCTGTGCGATACGGGACTTGATTGCATCCGCAGAGCCCGCACCGTCAACGATGATGGTGTTTTCCTTGGAGACCTTGACCTGACGTGCACGGCCGAGCAGGTCGAGGGTGGTGTCTTTGAGTTCCATGCCGAGGTCGGTGGAGATGACCTGGCCGCCGGTCAGGATTGCGATATCCTGCAGCATTTCTTTTCTTCTGTCACCAAAGCCCGGAGCCTTGACACCCACACAGGTGAAGGTGCCGCGCATACGGTTGACAAGCAGGGTTGCAAGTGCTTCGCCTTCGATGTCTTCCGCAATGATGACAAGCTTCTTGCCGGACTGAACAATCTGCTCAAGGACCGGCAGGATTTCCTGGATGTTGGAAATCTTCTTATCGGTAATCAGGACAAGCGCATCGTCGATGATTGCTTCCATCTTGTCCATATCGGTGCACATATACGGGGAGATATAGCCGCGGTCAAACTGCATACCTTCCACGATTTCGCAATAGGTTTCAGCGGTCTTGGACTCTTCAACGGTGATGACGCCGTCAGCGGAGACCTTTTCCATTGCATCGGCAATGAGGTCACCGATGACCGGGCTTGCGGAAGAAACGGTACCGACGCGAGCGATGTCGCTGGTGCCGTTGACCTTCTGTGCCGCTGCCTTGACTGCTGCAACCGCAGCAGCGGTCGCCTTCATGATGCCGCCCTTCATAATCATCGGGTTTGCACCTGCAGCAACGTTCTTCATGCCTTCGCGGATGATTGCCTGCGCAAGCAGGGTTGCGGAGGTGGTACCGTCACCTGCGACATCGTTGGTCTTGGTTGCGACTTCCTTCACAAGCTGTGCGCCCATGTTTTCAAATGCATTGTCCAGCTCGATTTCCTTTGCGATGGTAACACCGTCGTTGGTGATGAGCGGTGCGCCGAACTTCTTATCGAGAACAACATTGCGGCCCTTCGGACCGAGGGTTACCTTAACGGTGTCCGCCAAGGTATTGATACCGCGCTCAAGCGCGCGGCGAGCGTCTTCGCCAAACAGAATTTCTTTTGCCATGACTGATTTCCTCCTCGATTACTCTACGATTGCAAGAATGTCGCCCTGACGGACGATGATGTACTCTTCCCCGTCGATCTTCACTTCGGTGCCCGAGTACTTGCTGGTGATTACACGGTTGCCTGCCTTGACGTACATGGTGATGTCCTTGCCATCCACATTGCCGCCCGGGCCAACTGCAACAACTTCCGCAACCTGCGGTTTTTCCTGTGCAGCGCTGGTCAAAATAATACCGCTCTTGGTGGTTTCTTCTGCTTCCACCATCTTGATGACAACTCTGTCTGCCAACGGTTTCAGTTTCATAATAGAATTCCTCCTAAAATTGAATACAACTTTAAGCATTTTGGCACTCAAAGGTGCCGAGTGCTAATTTCTGTTATTATGATAATCCTTGTGCGACGGAAGTGCAAGTTAATTTTTCTTCAATTTTTACCGGTTTTGGTTAAATTTATTCGTTATTTGAAAATAACTCCGTATTCCTACTTGTTTTTCCCATTTTCTTCCGTTTGCTTGTATTTTCGCATTTCGGCGAAAAAGTTCACAGTTTAGTAATATTGATAAAATTCGCACTTGATCATTCCGTTGTACAATTTTCTGCGTTTTGCGGCACGTTTCCCGTAAAACCGTTCAAACTCCGCGTGCGAGGAGATGAGATACAGTTGATATCCCGGGTTGTGCTGCACGGCTTCCCCGAATTCACGATACAACTTCTCGGTCTGCCTTAAATCCAGCATTCTCTCGCCGTAGGGCGGATTGGTCACAATGATGCCGCTCTCCCGCTCGGGGCGGAAGTTTCTCGCATCCGCACATTCAAAGCGGATATACTGCGCGACGCCCGCTTTACGGGCATTGCTGCGCGCGACATTCAGCGCGCGGTCATCCACATCGCCGCCCCAAAGGGTGAAATCGCGGCGGAAGATTTTTTCCTTCGCTTCCGCACGCGCCAAATCCCACATCCGCTGCGGAACACACGCCCAATTCTCCGCCGCAAAGTTGCGATAAAGCCCGGGAGCACGGTTTTGGGCAATCATGGCGGCTTCAATTAAAATAGTACCCGAGCCGCAGAAGGGGTCGCAGAAATACTCGCGGCCGCGGTATTTGCTGAGTGTGACCATTGCGGCGGCAAGGGTTTCTCTGAGCGGAGCGTCGTTGGCGTTGGCACGGTAGCCGCGTTTGTGAAGCCCCGCGCCGCTGGTATCGAGATACAGCACCGCTTCATCCTTCATAATGGAGAACTGGACGGTGTAACGGTTTCCCGTCTCCTCCAGCCAGCCCACATGATAGGTCTTCTTCAAACGTTCCACGATTGCTTTTTTCACGATTTTCTGGCAATCGGGAATCGAAAACAGTTTGGATTGCAGAGAATGGCCTTTGACCGGGAATGCACCGTCTTCGGGAATCCATTCCTCCCACGGAAGTGCTTTGGTTCCTTCAAAGAGCGCATCAAAGGTATCCGCACGGAATGAGCCGAGGCGCACCAGCACACGCTCACCCGAGCGCACCCACAAATTTGCGCGCACCAAGGTTTCCATCGTGCCTTCAAAATGGACACGTCCGTTTTCGGGTGCGACATTGGAGGCGCCCATATGCCGCAGTTCATTTCCCACAATTCCTTCCAAGCCGAACAGGCATGGAACGGTGAATTTGATTGTTTCCATAGAGTCTCTCACTTTCACAAATTACGCCGCCGAGACGGCGGCGCAAATCGTTTATTGAATTACCATTGCAGGGTCGCTTGAGGTTTCCCCCGTGTCCTCGGTGGCTTCGGGCTGCGCCGCGGTATGCACGGTGCATTCATCGCTCACGCGAACCTCATCTTTTTTGACCGCATAGCGGAAGGTGTTCTCGGGTCTTTTGGCATCCTTGGGACGGATGGTGTATTTCTCATCGTTTAGCACCACACCCGAGACCGGCGCCCAGCGCTCAATTCTCTGCACCGATACGGATTTCTTGGTCGGACAAAACTCGCCCGCTTTCATGCCGGACACCTCGCACACCTCATACGAAACGTGCAGGTTGCATTTTTCGGTTGGGATGTCATCTTTATGGAAGTAACCCTTGATGACTTTATTGCCGCCGACATCCGCCGAACAGAGTCCGTTTGGCAGGAGTCCGCTGACCGAACATACCTTGACTTCTTCAAAATCGCCCGAGGTTTCAAAGTCTTTGACCTCAAGGTCTTTATGGATGGTGTTCATCACGCGCTTCCAGACCGTGAGCGCGGGAGACAACGTTGTGCGGATGTACTGCGGACTGTCATAACCGTACCAGACCGCGCCGACATAATACGGGGTGTAGCCGACAAACCAACGGTCCTTGTCTTCGTCGGTGGTACCCGTTTTGCCGCAGGCGGGCATTTTACGGTCGAGCTTTGCCAAAACACCGGTGCCGCCCTGTCCCATGACACGTCCGAGCATATAGTTCATATACTCCGCGGTCTTGGCGGTCATTGCCTGCACATGAAGCTGCTTCTTTTCCAAAATGACATTGCCTTGGTTATCAAGCACCTTGCTGTACATTCTCGGCTCGATGTACTGGCCTTTGTTCGGGAACGCCGCATACGCCGCGGTCATTTCAAGGAC
>JAZQIE010000200.1:0-5174 GCA_045540975.1 Eubacteriales bacterium | reverse complement strand
CGATCCGACTTCTTCCAGAACGCATGAGCGGGCGGAGCGGAAAAACCTGGGGCGGAGTCTTCCGTTCCCTGCAAATGAAACTGATTTTGGTTTTGATGGTACTCAACCTTTCGGTCATGGCGGTCATCGGCATCTTCCTCTTAAACCGTGTGTCTTCGTTCTACTACGATGAATTCACCACCCAGATGAACGCGGTGTTTACCGACAGTGTTTACAGTATGCTGACCTCGGAAGCCAAAGCAGAGGATGGAGCGACCCGTCTCAAAGACGCTGTGGGCGCTTTTTCCGCATCCCTCGGAATCAACAGCTACCGCAATTATTACATACTGAGCGGGACAACCGGCAGTGTGCTTGCGGGCTCGGATGAGGAGAGCACCATCGTGCCCACACCCGCGGTGCTTGCCGCAATTTCGGGTCGCATCGGTCAGGAAACCCGCCTCTCCCAAGCCTATCTCGACCGTGCGGTGCCCATTATGGATGGAAATACGGTCAAATACATTGTCTATATCCGCGATTCCAAACAGCAGATGCAGGCACTCAGCGACCAGCTTTTTTCCATCATCCTGCAATCTTTGCTGGTCGGCTTTGTCATTTCCATCCTGCTGAGTCTCTTGCTTTCCAAACAAATCACACAGCCGCTGGAAACCCTGACCAAGAGCGCAAAGCGTCTGTCTGAGGGTGACTTTGAAAGCCGACCCGAATCCCATTCCACCGATGAAATCGGTGTCTTGACCGACACCTTCAACAACATGGCGGAAACCCTCCAGCAAACCATCGAAACGGTCAACGGTGAGCGCACCAAACTGGAAACCCTGTTCCTCTACCTCACCGACGGTGTCACCGCGTTTTCCGAAAGCGGTGCTTTGATGCACATCAACCCGATTGCGGAAGAACTTTTGGGCGTTTCTGCCGAGGAAGAACCCGATTTTGCCACCCTTTACGGAGAGGTGGTCTCGTTTGACGAAATCGTAAATCCCGCATCGGACAAGCGCATGGTGGAATTTGACCATGCGGTTGCGGGGCGTAACTTAAAACTCATGTTTGCCGCATACGGCGAGAGCGAACGCGGTGTTCTGGTGGTTATCCACGATAACACCGAGCAGTTCAAACTGGAAGAA
The DNA here is from genome assembly GCA_045540975.1 of Eubacteriales bacterium. Lineage (GTDB taxonomy): Bacteria > Bacillota > Clostridia > Oscillospirales > JAAYXM01 > SIG510. Next base: position 4,056 of record JAZQIE010000200.1, on the reverse strand, counting down.
GCGCGCAGAGAATTTGTGGCAAACGTCTCCCACGAACTTCGCACACCGCTCACCAATGTCAAGAGCTATGCGGAGACCATTCTGGAAAACCCCGACACCCCGATTGAAATGCGCGAGCGGGTTTGCACCGTCATTCTCAATGAGACCGACCGCATGACCCGTATCGTCAAAGACCTGCTCACACTCTCGCGTCTGGATTATAAGAAAATGGATTGGAAGATTTCCCGATTCCCGATTGCGAAGAGCATCGAAAACGTGTGTCAGGCAATGAAAATCGAAATCGAAAATCACAGACACACCTTCCACGTGGAACTCGATGAGGATTTGCCCGTTGTGGTGGGTGACCGTGAACGTCTCGAGCAGGTGCTGGTCAACGTGCTTTCCAACGCGGTGAAATACACCCCCGACGGCGGTGAGATCACCCTGCGTGCGGGGAAAGTGGGCGACATGATGCGGATTTCCGTGACCGATACGGGTCTCGGAATCCCGAAAAAAGACCAAAAACGCGTATTTGAACGCTTCTACCGTGTGGACAAAGCCCGTTCCCGTGAGCGCGGCGGCACAGGTCTCGGCCTTGCAATCGCAAAGGAAATCGTGGAATACCACGGCGGCGAGATCTTCATCGACAGCGCCCTCGGAAAAGGCACCACCATCACCTTCACATTCGCGTGCAGCCCGAAGGATGAGGGGCAGGTGCTTGCATGAAGACACGGGAAACCTTAAAAAATCTGCTCATTGTCGTGCTGGTGTTCGGCATGGCATTCCTCACCGTTGTGACATGGTCCGCAAATAACCCGAACAGCGAATTTTTCCGGATCCTTTCGGGCAGAAACGGCGAAGTCAGCGATTTGGAACTTCCGGATGTGGATGCCTATCCGCTCACCGTGAGCATCCGTACCGCGGAAGGGCGGTACAGCGCGGTGCATGACGCCTCCGCGGTCGAGTTTGCATACAGCCAGACCGAAGATGTCCTGCGCCATGCCATCCAAAGCGCAAAAAACCGAGCGGTCATCGATGAAACAACATGGAATGCGGCACTGACCAAAACCGCGAGTGTACTCTATGACTACCAATGCGATGTTCCCATGTCGGTCTTCGCGTTTTGGTACGGACACGAAAACCCCGAACTGTTCGAGGAGTTTCGTGTGCGCCATCTCTGTCTTGTGTCGGACGGAAACACCGTTCGCCTGCTCGGGAAAAACGCGGAGAGAGATACTTACTTCTCATTTGCGACCGAGGTAAAAAACGAAGAACTTCTCGGCAAACTTGCGGTATTCCATGCAGGGGTCCATACACTCGGCGTGGAAGAGGGGCGCACGGAAACGCCCGAGCTGATTTTGTCGGGCGAAGTACCGCAGGTGACCGAATTGCGCGCGGTCAATGTGGCAAGCACCTTCGGTGACCAAGAAATCGATGTGCTGCTCCGCTGCTTTGAACTCAATCCGAACATGGTCAGCCGCCATGTGGAGCAAGACGGAAGCCGTGTGTTTGTTGAAGAAAACAGCACGGTGAAAATCACCGCGGACGGGGTGGCGACGTACAGCGATTTGCGTACCGATTTGGAGTACAACTCGGGTCTCACCGTGAAAAGCGCGCACGAGACCGCAACGGTTTGGGAAAAAGCCGAAGCCGCGCGTGAACTGGTATCTGCCATTGATGTGCTGACCTCATCTTCCGGGCGGCTGTATCCGGAAGAAATTCGGGAGAATGCAGGCACGGTCGAGGTGCTGTTCGGACGTGAGGTGGGCGGTGTGCCCATCGACTTTGGCGGAGACCGTGCGATTGCACGGGTCAAAATCCAAGGCAACCGCATCAGCGAGGTGGAGTTTGTGCTCCGCAGTTACACCAAAAGCACCGCGAAATGTATCCTCATGCCCTCAAAACTCGCCGCGGCAACCGAGGATACGGGAAAAGAACTGTTTTTACGTTATCCGGACACCGCGCAGGAGCGTGTGTTGGCGGAGTGGTATTTGAAGTAAGAAAGGAGGGGGTACGATGGCATGGTCACGCGTGAAAAATCTGCTCATCGCAATGCTGGTTGCGGTGAATGTGTTTTTGCTTGTGGTCTACGGCTTTGTCACCTGGCGCGAAAACCGCGATATGGAACAGGTCAATGAAGACCTGACCTCCGCCGCGGCTGCTTTGGGCATTGATTTACCCCCTGCTTTGATTCAAACCGAGGTGCATTCTCTGTATCCCATGCAGGTCTATGCCGACGAAACCGCGGACCGCGCGATTGCCGCGTCCTTGCTTGGCGGATGCACAGAGACCGTTCGCGAGGACGGTACGGTCATCTTTGTCAGCGAGGTTGGGAGTCTGTGCTTTTTCCCCGACCGCTCCATGGAGCTTGAACTGGTTCTTGCGGAGCCGATTTCCGACGAGCGCGAAGCAAAACGGTTTGTGAAAACGGTCGTGAGCCGTCTGCAGCAAAACGGCGGCACTCCCATCTTCACAGAAACCGTTCCGGGTGTGGATTACCGCATCGTCGTGCCGCTTTTGGTGTCGGGGATGCCGGTGTTTGACTCGGAACTCACGTTTGAAATCGAATCGGATTTCGTGTCGGTCACAGGTCAGCGTATCCTCCATCACCCCAAACAACTGCGGCTCGGAGACGTCAAGGAACTTCCGGGGATTTTGCTCAGCCTGTTCGGATATTGGGAGGAACGGGACTTAACGGTGCAGACCGTGACCGCGGTCGAACTCGGATATCTGGCGGAAAATCACACGGGTGACCGCGTGAATTTACTGCCCGTTTGGCACGTGGGTGTGCAAAGCGGAGACTGGTATGTCAATGCACTTGACGGAAGTATTCTCGCCCCGTGATAAAATTTGCAAAAGGGGTTGTACGACGGGAAAGTTTGTGGTACAATATTTTGTGTATCAGATATGATTTTATGTCAACAGCGGTACAAACTGTTGATTTTCATAAAAAAGGCGGATTTGCCGTCAATTCGTTGTAAAGAGGGTGCGGTGGTTGACAAAGTACGTCATCAACGGAAAACGCGAACTTCGCGGTGAAGTTACCATCAGCGGCGCGAAAAACGCTGCCGTTGCAATTATCCCTGCAGCCATTTTGGTAAACGGTGTTTGCCGAATTGAAAATATTCCGAAAATCAGCGATGTCACCAAGATGTTTGAAATCATGCGCGAACTCGGCGCAAAAATCAAACTCATCGATTCCTCGTCTGTGGAAATCGATTGTACCGACATCAAGAGCACCAAAGCGCCGTATGAAATGGCACGCTCCATCCGTGCATCCTACTACCTCATCGGCGCACTTCTCGGCCGCTTCCATGAGGCGCAGGTCTCCCTGCCCGGCGGATGCTATTTCGGTGTCCGTCCCATCGACCAGCACATCAAGGGCTTCAAAGCGGTCGGTGCGGAGGTCGAGGTGCAAAACGGATATGTGGTTGCCGAAGCGAAAGACGGGCTGCGCGGTGCAAATGTGTACCTTGACGTGGTCAGCGTGGGCGCAACCATCAATATCATGCTTGCGGCGGTGCTTGCCGAGGGCATGACCGTGATTGAAAACGCGGCAAAAGAGCCGCACATTGTTGACCTTGCAAACTTCTTAAACTCCATGGGTGCCAACATCTCGGGTGCAGGTACCGATGTCATCAAAATCCGCGGCGTGAGTGAACTCACAGGCGGTGCTTACAGCATCATTCCCGACCAGATCGAAGCGGGGACCTATATGGTCGCAACCGCGGCGGCGGGCGGCGAGGTGCTCATCAAAAACGACATCCCCAAGCACTTGGACTGCATTAGTGCAAAGCTTTTGGAGATGGGTGTTGAAATCGAAGAATACGACGATTCGGTCCTGGTGCGCAGGGTCGGGCCGCTGAGTAAAACCAATGTCAAGACCATGCCGTATCCGGGCTTCCCGACCGATATGCAGCCGCAGGCGGTCGTCCTGCTCTGCTTTGCAAACGGCACCAGTCTGGTCACCGAAAGTGTTTGGGATAACCGTTACCGCTATGTGGACGAACTCAAGCGCATGGGTGCCAATATCCAGGTAGACGGAAAAGTCGCGGTCATTGAGGGTACCGGACGTCT
>JAZQIE010000199.1:0-7489 GCA_045540975.1 Eubacteriales bacterium | reverse complement strand
TGCATCAAAAAAACAGGTAATACGTCAGTATTACCTGTTTTTTGTTCTTTCTTTTAACGAAAAATCTCTATCTCAAAACTGCTATGCACTTGAAGGAGTGCATTTTTCTTTCAGAACAAACAATAAAATCGCAGATAATCCCGGCGGATATCAAGATTTTTTGTGCTGTTATGGACGAAAAATGCCTCTTTCAAGCGATTTATCCCTGAGACCAACCGCCTAATGTAGGCTCTTTTTTTTATACGGTTTCGGGCTCTTCAATCGGGTCGGGTGCGGTGATGCGGTATTCGCTGACCGGGTCATGCACCTCGCCGTCCACCTGCATGGGGCAAGCGCGGTCAAAGGAGACCGTGATATCGTTGCCCGTGAGCACGGTGACATATTTTTTATACTTCACATGCCCGCCCGAGAAAAGCGTCCCGAAAATCGGGAGTACCGCAAGGCGGGAATTGCTGTGTACCACAACCACCGACACCTGACTTGTATTCGAGCGCATCTGATCGGGTGCGATCTTCACGCCCCCGCCGTAAAACCGCCCGAACATGGTGGTCGCAATGTAGACGTTTTTAAACCAATGGGTCACACCGTCCACATTGACGGTGGCGGAAAGGGGCTTGAATTTCCCCAAAAGCCCGCGCAGGGCAAGGCTCACATAACTCGGCATCTTCTTGTTTGCACGGCGATGCTCCTCCATGATCATACAGCACCAGCCGTCGAGGCCCGCACCCACACCGTTTACGAAATAGAACTGACGGTCGGCAAACCGCACGGTGGGGAGTTTCTGGAGATACGGGGTGAGCGAGAAGGTGTCCGCCTCCTCAAACTCACGGACATCGCGGTAGAAATCATTGCCCGTACCGCCCGCGGTATATTCCAGCTTGTAACGGCAGGGGATCATGTCGGGCAGGTTGACGAAACGGTTGAGTGTCCCGTCGCCGCCAAGCAGGATGATGGTGTCATTCGGCTCGGAAAACTCCAAAACCTCACGCGGGTCAAACTTATTGAGTGAGCGGAGCTGCGCCTTGTCCTCGCCAATCTTCTGCATAAGGGCATATGCCTGACGGAAGGCTTCGCCGCCTTGCGCGAGGGAAGAATAGAGAATGTATGTCATATCTTTCACCGCATTTCAAAACTAAATTGCTTTGCAGATGTTATTATCTCTATTTTACCATACATTCGCGTACACGGTCAAGAAGCGCGTTTTTCTCATTGGGCAGACCCTCCTCCATCACCGCGGTGAGAAGTGCGTCCAAAATCCGCCCGATTTCCGCGCCCGTTATCCCAAGTGCGAGTAAATCCGCGCCGCCCACCGCAAGGTCGGAAATCCTCCAAATCCCATCGGGCATTGTGAAGGGGAGACCGTGGTAGGCATAGACGAGCCGCGCCTTCTCCTCGCCGTATGCCCGAAGAGTGCGCGCCTCGTCGCACGGCACTTGCGAGGAAATTAAGGCAAGGGTCTCCTCGCGCTCTTTGTTGGAAAGGCGCAGATACCCCACCGCCGCGGGACTTCCCAAAAACGCGGCAAGGCGCAAGGGGAGTACCTTGGGCAGAGTTTTCAGTGTTTCAAAATTCGGGCGGAGGTCGGGCAGTACCGCGCGCAAAACCTCGAGAAACGAGCGCGTAATCTCCGCCGCAAACTCACCCAAAACCAGTTTTTTGACCTCCTCGGTGATGCGCTCCACCGAGACTTGGCGCAGGGTTTCCTTGCAGGAGACCATCGCGCGCGCGGTCTCCTCCTCAACCGCAAATCCGAGAGTCGCGGCAAACCGAAGTCCGCGCAGGATACGAAGCGCATCCTCCAAAAAACGGGTTTCGGGAGTTCCCACACAGCGGATGACACGTCCCTCCAAATCCGCACGCCCTCCAAACGGGTCAATCACCCCGTCACCCCACGCCATGGCGTTCACGGTGAAATCCCGCCGCGCCAAATCATCGCGCAGCGAGCGGGTAAACTCCACCGCATCCGGATGCCGCCCGTCGGTGTAGCCGCGGTCGATACGGAAGGTGGTAATTTCAAGCGGAAAGTCCAACACCACGGTCACCGTGCCGTGACGGATTCCCGTCTCGATGACGGGAAAATCCGAGAAGACCGCGCGTGTCTCCTCGGGCAGTGCCGAGGTGGTGATGTCAAAATCCGCACAGTCCTTTCCGAGTAAAAAATCGCGCACACAACCGCCCACAGGGTACGCTTCATACCCTGCGGCATTCAGCCGCTCAATTGCGAAATTTACCGATTCGGGAAGGTTCATAAAAATCTCCGTTCCGCCGCCATACATCGGCATAAACAGAAGTTCAATCTCTCTTATCCGTATGGCAAGGAATGATAAGAGATTTTTCGTCCATGTGCGTTTTCGACAGAGTCGAAAAAATCGCACGGGCATCAAATCCGCCGGAGGCTAACGGGAAAGCTCCTTTCCCGTTAACATCCTCTTACTTTCTTTTTTGTATACCGCGAGGAAATACACCACTTCCATCACCGCGGTCAGCCCCCAAGACACGGGGTAGAGTGCATAGAGCATGGCGAGGGTGTGGCGGTGGGGGAAGATAAACAGAATCCAAACAATGCGGAAGACCCCCACACCCAAAATCATCAGCACGGTCGGGACCAAGTTTTTCCCCAGTCCGCGCACCGCGTAAGTCACACAATCCATCACCGCGGAGAGGGTAAATGCGAGCGCCATCACGCGCAGACGCTCCATCCCCGCCGCAATCACCGCAGGCTCGCGGTTGAAAATCGAGAGGAATCCCTCCCCGAAGAAAAAGAAGATGAGACCGAGGACGAGCGCAATCGTCACCGAATAGGCTTGGCAAATCAGGTAGGAATGCAAAATCCGTTTCGGCTGTTTCGCGCCGAAGTTTTGCGAGATGAAGCTGGATGCCGCGGTGTAAAACGCGAGAAACACGTTGTAGGCAATGTTGTCCGCATTGCCCGCCGCGGTCGAGCCTGCAACCGTGATGGCATCAAAGGTATTGAGTCCCGCCTGCAAAAAGAGGTTTGAGATATTGAAAATCAAACTCTGCAGACCCATCGGAATCCCCACCCCCAAAATCGCACGGGTCATGCCGCGGTCGAGTTTGAGTTCGCTCATGCGCAGGTTGAGAAGCCCGGGCGTGCGGATGAGTACGCGCAGAATGAGAAACGCGGACAGGTACTGGGAAATTGTGGTGGCAAGCGCAACGCCCACCACACCCAAGCGGAAGAAAATCACGAAAATCAGATTCAGAATCACATTCACAACCCCCGAAACCGAGAGGAAAAACAGGGGGGTCTTGGTATCGCCCGCCGCGGAGAGGGTGGCGTTACCGAAGTTATAGAGCGCGAGCGCGGGGAAACCCAGCGCGCAGATTTTGAGGTAGCGCGCCGCATCCGTGAGAAGCTCGGGTCGGGTGCCGAGGAGTTTTAAGAGCGGGGTCGACCCCAAAAGCCCCGCCGCCATGGAGAGGATGCCCACCGTCAAGCACAGGAGGAGTGCGGTGTGTACCGCGCGTACCACGCCTTTTGTGTCCCGCGCACCCAGATAGCGCGCCACAATCACGTTGACACCGTTTGCCACACCGATGAGAAAGCCGGTAAACAGCCAGACTGAGGTGGTGGTCGAACCCACCGCACCAAGCGCCATTGCCCCCGCAAACTGCCCCGCGACCGCGAGGTCTGCCATATTGAAGAAAAGTTGTAGGAAATTGGTCATGATGAGCGGGAGCGCAAACCGCACGATTTTGCCGTGCAGCTTTCCCTCTGTCATATCACCGACAGAAACACGCATGGTGGTACACATCCTTTCTTCTAACATGATAGTATAAATCCGCTTGATTTTCAAGTGAAAATATGGTAGGATGAATTCGCAAACTGCGAATTCTCGATATCAATCTCGTGCGAGATTCTCGATATGTCTTGCAGACTCGATATGTGCTGCGCACTCGATATGTTGCTGACGCAACGAGATTGATATCATATCGAGTTTGAGCATGGCGAAAACATATCGATTTTGTGACAACAAAAATATCGAGCAATCGAAAATTGCATATCGACAAAAGGAGACCAAAATGGAGCAGAGCAAAAGCAAGTTAAGAGAAGAATCCATCGATTTTGCCGTTGCTGTTTCCAATGTGTGCGAGGACATCAAAGGGTGCAGAGTATATATCAATCAACTTTTGCGTTCCTCGTCTTCCATCGGTGCGAATCTGCACGAGGCAAAGTATGCACAAAGTAGGTCCGATTTCATCCATAAACTCGAGCTTGCATTAAAAGAAAGTTCGGAAACCGAATTCTGGCTCGAATTATTGTATCGAACAAACAGATTCAGCGAAGAAGTGTATCAAGAATTAAAGAATCGTTGCGGTACAATTCGGAGAAAACTGATTGCATCCGTTACAACCGCAAAGAAAAACCAAGAAAAAACCGAATGAAACATCATATTCACAGTCAGAGGTGAGAATCATGAAACTGGAATACGGACGTCCGAGCGATGCTGCCGCGCGCCTCCCGAAAGAGCAGCGCGTGTACGATTTCCTCGACAAACTCGGAGTTACATACGGTCGGGTGGACCATGTCCCCGCAATGACCATGGAGGATTGTGCCGCGGTTGATGCGGTGCTCGATGCGGTCACCTGCAAAAACCTGCTTCTCACCAACAAACAGCAGACCGCGTTTTACCTCCTCATCATGCCGGGCGAGAAACCCTTTAAGACCAAGTACCTCTCGGCGCAAATCGGCTCAAGCAGACTCTCGTTTGCATCGGCGGAGAAGATGGAAGCGCTCCTCGACATCACCCCGGGCTCACTCTCGGTTTTGGGGCTGATGAATGATAAGGAAAACCGCGTCACCCTGCTTGCGGATGCGGATGTCTTGAAGGGAGAGTACATCGGCTTCCATCCGTGCATCAATACCTCAAGCCTGCGCCTTTCCATGAAGGACTTGCTTGAAACAATCATCCCCGCAATGGGGCATCCCATGCAGACAGTCAATTTACCGTGGGAGGTGGAATAAATGGCGGTCAGACTCAATGAAGACCCCGAAATCGTCGCGCGTATCAAAGAAGGACTCAAAGCAAAAGACGGGTACTGCCCGTGCAGACTTGCGCGTACCCCCGAAAACAAATGTATGTGCAAGGAATTCCGTGACCAAATCGCGGACCCGAACTTCGAAGGCTATTGCCATTGCCTTCTCTATTACAAATCCAAGGAGGACTAAATTATGCTCGCTGTCACAAAAGCAAATTTTGAAGAAATAAAAAAGAACGATGTTGTCCTGCTCGACTTTTGGGCGACCTGGTGCGGCCCGTGCCGCATGATCGCACCCACCCTGGAGGAGTTTGCGGACAAGCACCCCGAAGTCACCGTGGGTAAGGTCAATGTGGACGAAGCGGCAGACCTCGCCGCTGAGTTCGGCATCATGGTCATCCCCACACTTGTGGTGCTCAAAAACGGCGAAATCGCAAATAAATCCACAGGCGTCATCTCGCTTGAAGCAATGGAAGACTTGGTGAAGTAAATTGCTTTGCAGCTAAATTGTGCCTACGGCACAGCGAAATTGCTTTGCAGCTAAATTGTGCCTGCGGCACAGCGAAATTGCGTTGCAGCTAAATTGTGCTTGCGGCACAGCGAAATTGCTTCGCAGCTAAATTGTGCTTGCGGCACAGCGAAATTGCTTCGCAGCTAAATTGTGCTTGCGGCACAGCGAAATTGCGTTGCAGCGAAATTGCTTCGCAGCTAAATCGCGGCTTTGCCGCATTTCGCTTTTATCTACACCGCAGGTGTTATTTCACACAAAAAGACCATCTCGTTTGAGATGGTCTTCTGTATTTCACTCTACTTGATATTTTCCACCTTAATGGTATTGGTATTGCCCGACTTTCCGTTGATGACGCCGCCCGTGAGGACGATGGAATCGCCGCTTTTGAGGGGAAGCACATCCTTTGCGGCGCGTACCGCGTGGTAGAACATGACGTCTGTGGTGGGGTATTCCTCACTGAGTACCGGGATGACGCCCCAGGAAAGGGAGAGGCGGTACCACACGTCCTTATTCGTTGCAAGACCGATGATGTCCATGGGTGCGCGGAAGCGGGACACCATGCGCACGGTCATTCCCGAGAGGGAAGACACCACAATCGCCTTTGCGCCGATATCGATTGCCATACCGCAGGTCGCGTGGGAAATCGCGTCCACCTGCGAGCGGATTTGGAAGCCGCTGTTTTGGAAGCGCTTGACGAAATTGATGTTGCGCTCGGTCTCCTCCACGATTTTGGACATGACCTCCACCGTCTCGACCGGATACTTGCCCGCGGCACTCTCGCCCGAGAGCATGACCGCGCTTGTGCCGTCATACACCGCGTTTGCCACGTCCGAGATCTCGGCACGGGTGGGGCGCGGATTGTAAATCATGGACTCTAACATCTCGGTCGCGGTGATGACGCGCTTACCCAGCATACGGCACTTGGTAATCAGGTATTTCTGAATCGCGGGAAGCTCGGCATACGGCACCTCCACACCCAAATCACCGCGCGCGACCATGACACCGTCACACACCTCGCAGATTTCAACGATATTGTCCACACCCGCGCGGTTTTCAATCTTTGCGATGATTTCGATATTCTCGCCGCCGTTTTCACTCAAAAACTTGCGCACCGCCCAAATATCCTGCTTGCAGGAAACAAACGATGCGGCAACAAAGTTAATCCCGTTTTGGATCCCAAAGAGCAAGTCCTCTTTATCCTGCTCGCTGAGATAGGTCTGTTTTAACACCTTGTTCGGGAAACTCATGCTCTTGCGGTCCTTGAGCTCGCCGCCGACCACCACCTCGCAGATGATGTCGCAATCTAAAATCTCGCGCACCTCGAAGATGACAAGCCCGTTGTTGACCAAAATACGGTCTCCCACAGTGAGGTCATCGGGAAGTCCGCTGTAATTGACCGAAACGCGGGTGGAATCGCCCACCACGTCCTCGGTGGTGAAGGTGAAGACCGCGCCGTCTTCCACAACCGCAGACCCGCCCGCAAAGGTCTTGATGCGGTACTCGGGGCCCTTGGTGTCCAGCATAATCGCAATCGGAAGCCCCAGTTTTTCGCGGACTTCTTTGATCATATCAATTTTCTTTTGATGCTCCGCATGGGTCCCGTGCGAGAAGTTGAGCCGCGCGGTATTGATGCCCGCCTTACACATCGCCTCGAATACCGCGGGGGATTCGCTCGCAGGACCGACCGTTGCAATGATTTTTGTTTTTCTCATAGTGAAAATCTCCTTTGCATACTATGATACCACAAAACCCACCGCCTCACAACAGAAAAATTTTGAAAAAAAGTATTGACAAATCAAAATCTTTCCAGTAAGATATTATACGGTTAGTGAAGGCTAACTGATTTTTTGTGAATCACGGTTAGCGCAGACTAACCGAAAGGAGACCGCTTCATGAAAACGCTGAAAACCGCCCGTGTGGGCGAGACCGTGACCGTGGTGAAGGTGCACGGCGAGGGCGCAATCAAGCGCCGCATTA
>JAZQIE010000198.1:0-4131 GCA_045540975.1 Eubacteriales bacterium | reverse complement strand
GAGGCAAAGTGTCTTGGCACTGCAATCCTGCTGACCGATTTCACCTCGGCATCCGAGGTGATTGCAAACGGTGAAACCGGGATGATTGTCCCGATTTCCACCGACGGGATTTATAACGGATTGAAGTATTTGATGTCGCATCCCGAGGTGTTGGAATCTTATCGAAAGAGTTTGGACGGATACCGCCCGGACGATTCCGCGCCGCAGAGACTGAGCGCATTGTTACAAGAATAGAGGACCGTTATGAGTGAATCGAGAACAAAAAAAGTAGCGCGCAATGTGAAATACTCGCTTCTCGTTCAGGCAATCGTTTATTTGGTGACGTTTGCGGGAAGAAGTGTTTTCATTCGTTGCCTGGATAAGGAATACTTGGGGGTCGGGGGGCTGTTTAGTAACATCCTCTCGGTTCTTGCTTTGGCAGAACTCGGTGTTTCTGTCGCAATGACGTATTTCCTTTACAAACCGCTTGCGGAACGCGACGAAAAACAAATTGCGGCATTTATGAATTTCTACGCAACCGCTTATCGGTTGATCGGATGCTTTGTTTTGGTTGTGGGTGCGGCGGTTACTCCGTTTTTGCCGTATATCATTCGTGATCCGGGCGGAATTGAAAACATTCCGCTGATTTACCTGCTCTATGTTGCAAGCTCCGGTGTTTCTTATTTCTTTGCATATAAGCGCACCATCATCATTGCCGACCAAAACGGATACATCGATTCTGTGAATCACATGCTTTCGGTTTTGGTGCAGAATGTCTTGCAATGCATTGTGCTTCTTATTTGGAAAAACTTCATTCTGTATCTGCTTGTGCAGATTTTAACCGTAATTCTGTTTAATATCATCATTTCTGTTCAGGCAGACAGACGCTATCCGTTTTTGCGGAAACTCAAAAAAGAGCGTCTTACAAAAGAGCAGACAAAAGAAATGTTCCGCTACATCGGGGCAATGATGTCCCATAAAGTCGGATCTGTTGTGGTAAACGGTACCGATAATATTTTAATTACAACCTTTGACGGATTGGTAAAAACAGGACTTTATTCCAATTACTCGTTGGTTGTAACCTCTTTGAACAAGCTGATTTCCCAACTCTTTTCTTCGCTTTCCGCGAGTGTCGGAAATCTCAATGCGGTGAGCGAGGTGGAGCATAAGCGCGTTGTTTTCAAGCGGTGTGTCTTTATCAACGGATGGCTGTCGTGCTTCTGCAGCGTATGTTTATGGTGCCTGTTCCAACCGTTTGTCACATTGTTTACGGGTGGTGCGGACTATTTGCTGGATTGGTCGGTTGTGTTTGTGGTTGTGTTGAACTTCTTCCTGCGCAACATGAATCATCCCGTGCAGACCTTCAAGGTGGCGGGCGGATATTTTTGGAATGACCGATTCCGTCCGATTGCAGAGGCGGGGATTAACCTCATCGCATCCATCATTCTGGGACACATCATGGGTCTTCCGGGCGTTTTGTGGGGAACTGCAATCAGCGCGCTTGCAACCAATTTCTGGGTGGAGCCGTATGTGGTGTTCAAGCATAATCTGAAGCAGTCGCCGCTTTCGTATTTTGCAAGTTACGGGATGTTTACCGTTTTGACCGTTGTACTTGCATACGCCACAAACCTGATTGTAACCCTGCTTCCGTATGGGAATATTTTTGCTTTTGCGGTGCAGTGCGCCATCTGTATGATTGTTCCGAATGTACTGCTTGCGATCCTGTTTTGGAAGAAACCCGAGTTTGTTTATGCAAAGAATTTGATTCTCAATAAATTGAAGCGGAGAAACGCCCATGAAGGGTAAACGGATTCTGCTTTGGTCACTTGTGGCTCTTTGGATGGGTTTGATTTTCTTCTTTTCTGCGCAGCCTGCAGAGATTTCAAGTGAACAGAGCGGCGGTTTTATTCGGTTGCTGCTATTGAAGTTCTGTCCGAATTTTGAACATCTGACACCGATAGAACAATTCGGGAGAATTGAGTATTGGCAGCATATTGTTCGGAAAATTGCGCATTTTTGCATCTACGGGTGTCTTGGGATGCTCTGCCTTGGTGCATTGTATCAGCACAAAATGAAGTTTTGGAATCGCCCGATTGCCGCGGTTCTCATCTCGTGTGCCTACGCAATCAGCGATGAGGTGCATCAGCGGTTTGTCCCGGGTCGCAGCTGTGAACTCAGAGATATTTGTATCGATACCGTCGGCGCTGTTGTCGCGGTGCTTGTATTGATGCTTTTGATTCAAACGGTTTCTAAAATCAGAAATAAGTCGGTAGGATAATCCTATCGGCTTTTTCTTCTTTTGTATGAAAAAATTCCGCCTCGGCAATAATGAACGTACAGAACAAAACGGAAGTGAGGCGGAATCGTTTGCATGGAAAAGTAGAGATTTGCGGTGTGAACACCGCGAAGCTGAAGGTGCTGACAAATGACCAAATCAACGAACTGTTGGTGCGGTACAAGGACGGTGACATGCAGGCAAGAGAGGAGCTGATTGCGGGAAATTTACGATTGGTACTCAGCGTAATTCAACGGTTTGTCAATCGCGGCGAGCTTGTGGATGATTTGTTTCAGGTTGGGTGTGTCGGTCTCATCAAATCCATCGACAATTTTGACATCACACTCAACGTGCGGCTCTCGACTTACGCGGTGCCGATGATTATCGGTGAGATTCGGCGGTACCTGCGCGACAACAGCGCAATTCGTGTGTCCCGCTCCATGCGCGACATTGCATACCGTGCACTCCAAACCAAGGAAGCACTTGTCTATGAGAATCAACGCGAGCCGAGTGTCGAGGAAATCGCAAAAAAGATGGATATGAAGTGCGAAGATGTGGTGTTTGCGCTGGATGCGATAATGGACCCTGTTTCCTTGTATGAGCCGGTTTATTCGGATGCGGGGGATACCATTTGCGTGATGGATCAGGTAAGCGACAACAAAAACACCGATGATAGCTGGCTGGAGCAAATTGCATTGAAAGAGGCAATTGAACATTTGGGCGAGCGAGAAAAACACATTTTGTCTCTGCGGTTTCACGAGGGGAAAACACAGATGGAGGTTGCAAGTGAAATCGGAATCAGCCAGGCGCAGGTTTCCCGTTTGGAGAAGGGCGCGATTGAACGAATCAAAAAACAATTGTAAAAATGAAATCACCGTGAAAAAATCACGGTGATTTTTCTGTGTTTCTGTCTGTAAATTTATTGACAATAACCGTAGAAAAAAGTAAAATAGAAGTATTATCATAGGGAGGTCTCGTTTTATGGTTTTTCGCTGTTTTACTGAAAAGATGAAAGGGTTTGACGTTGAAGCGCGCGGCGTGTTCGCGGAACTAACCGAAAACCTCGGCATTGCATCGCTCACCGGAGTGCGTCTGTTTAACCGTTATGACGTACAAGGCATCGATGCGGATACATTTGAACTTGCTTGCGGTTCGATTTTCTCGGAGCCGCAGTGTGACATTTGCACAAAGGAAACCTTGCCGGAACTCCCGTCTCCTTGCAGTGTTCTGTGTGTGGAAGCACTGCCCGGCCAGTACGATCAGCGCGCAGACTCCTGTGCGCAGTGCATTCAGATTATGACTTGCGGCAGCCGTCCCGTTGTTAAGGCTGCGCGTGTTTACATCTTACTTGGCGAACTCTCCGCGGCGGATATGGAGAAAATCAAGGGTTACTTGATTAACCCGGTGGAATGCCGTGAAGCGGCGCAGGAAAAACCCGAGACTTTGGACGAGCAGTTCCGTGCACCCGAGATGGTCGCAACTTTGCATGGCTTGATTGAAGCGGACGAAGACGGACTTCGCGCAATTCATAAAGAATACGGTCTTGCAATGGATCTTGCGGATCTCAAGTTCCTGCAGAACTATTTCCGTGATACCGAAAAGCGTGATCCGACCTTGACCGAACTTCGTATGATCGATACATACTGGTCCGACCATTGCCGTCACACCACCTTCGGTACCCATCTCGATGAGATTGAAATTACCGATGCCCGTGTTCGTGAGGCGTATGACCTCTACCGCGGCGCAAGAAAAGAATTATACGGCGAGCTGGAAAGCGACCGACCGATTACCTTGATGGACATCGCTACCTGCGGTGCAAAGATTCTCAAAAAACGCGGCATTCTCAAAAACCTTGACGAATCCGAAGAAATCAACGC
>JAZQIE010000197.1:0-2454 GCA_045540975.1 Eubacteriales bacterium | reverse complement strand
ACCATAAAACCACCGCCGCCGCAATCGGCACCGAGCTTGGTCTTTTGCGCGAGGGTGAAAAAGTCCTCTCGGGTCTGGAACTTGATGCGCTCTCGGATTCCGAGCTCGCGAAAATCATCGAATCGGTCTCGATTTTTGCGCGTGTCGATCCGCGCCACAAGGTCCGTATTGTCAACGCCTTCAAGGCGCGCGGACACGTGGTCTCCATGACCGGTGACGGGGTCAACGACGCGCCGTCGCTCAAAGCCGCAGACGTCGGTGTTGCAATGGGTCAAGGCGGCACGGATGCGGCAAAGGAAGCCTCCGATATCATCCTGACCGATGACCGTTTCGACACCATTGTCCACGCGGTCAGTGAGGGTCGCACCATCTTCACCAATATCAGAAAATCCATTCTGTTCCTGCTCGCATCCAATATGGGCGAGCTGTTCACCGTGTTCCTCGCCATCCTCTTCGGTTGGCAATCTCCCCTGCTCGCGCTTCACATTCTTTGGATCAACCTGCTCACCGATTCCCTGCCCGCACTCGCATTGGGGCTTGACAAAGCGGATGCGGATGTCATGGTACAGCCTCCGCGTTCCCCCAAGGAAGGCATCTTTGCGCGCGGCGGTTGGGTCAACGTGGGTTGCTACGGTTTTATAATCGCTGTCATTACCCTGATTTCCTACCGTGTTACATGGCTCGCTTCGGGTGACATCAATCTCGCAAGCACCTGCGCATTCTTAACCCTTGCGCTCAGCCAGTTGTTCCACGCGGTGGGGATCCACGCGCACCATGTCTCCGTGGTAAAAAGCGAAATCCACCGCAACAAAACCATGCTGGTATCCCTGCTGTTCGGCGTGCTCTCGCTGGTCGTCGTGGTCTACATTCCCCCGATTGCACGCTTGTTCCACACCACAACCCCGACCGCGCTTCAGCTTTTGACGGTCTTCGGTCTGTCGCTTGTTCCCCTCGCGGTGCATGAACTGACCGTTTTGGCAAAGTATCTCCTTTCCAAGGTGAAGAAATGAGCAAGGAAATTGAACTGAAATTTCGGTTTTCCGAGGCGCAAATCCCCGATTTGCTCTCGGATGCATGGCTTTCCCCGATGATTTCCCGTCCGTTTTGCGAGATTTCCATGGAAAGCACCTATTTTGACACCGCAGAAAAAGTCTTGCAGGAGCAGCGCATCACCTTCCGCCGTCGCCGTGAAAACGGGGAAACCGTCTTCACCGTGAAGACCCCCATCGGCGTAAGCGAGCGCGGTGAATGGGAGGTTGCGGCGGATAGCATCGAATCCGCATTGCAAAAGCTCTCCGAACGCGGCGCCCCGACTCTGCCGTGCGGCCCGTTTTCGGTCACGGCAGAAGCAAAGTTTCTGCGCCGCGCCGCGCGGATTACCCCGTCTGAGGGCGCGGAATTTGAGCTTTCCGTGGACGTTGGCACACTCGGGTGTGTTCCCTTCTGTGAGCTTGAAATCGAGTTGAAACACGGCGCAAAAGAGGGTTTGGAAGCCTTCGGCAAAGAACTTGCCGCGCGCTACCGCCTGACACCCGAGCCGCTTTCCAAATTTGCACGCGCAAGAAAATATTCTAAGTACTGAGGTTTGTTATGGAGTACATTGCAGGAAAATACGATATCGCCGTCATCGGCGCGGGTCATGCAGGAATTGAAGCCGCGCTTAGTGCCGCACGCCTCGGGAAACGGGTCATCTGTTTCACCATCAATTTGGATGCGGTGGGAAATATGCCGTGTAATCCCGCCATCGGCGGCACGGCAAAGGGTCATTTGGTGCGCGAAATCGATGCGCTCGGCGGCGAGATGGGAAAAGCCGCGGATGCCACCTGCATCCAGTACCGTATGCTCAACCGCGGCAAAGGTCCTGCGGTCCATTCCCTGCGCGCGCAGGCAGACCGCCGCGCGTATCAGGCGTATATGAAACACATTCTGGAATTACAGGAAAATCTCTCTCTGCGGCAGGCAGAGGTTGTTGCAATCGGTGCGGAAAACGGACGTGTTTCCTATGTCGAAACCCGCACGGGCGCAAGATTCCCCGTAAAAGCCGCCATCATTTGCTCGGGCACCTATCTCGCAGCCCGCACCATCGTGGGCGCGGTCTCGCAAAACAGCGGTCCGGACGGAATGTTTGCCGCAAACGCGCTGAGCGACTCGCTGCGGGAACTCAGCGTACCGCTGATGCGCTTCAAAACCGGAACTCCCGCGCGTATCAACCGCCGCTCGGTGGATTTCTCCAAGATGGAGCCGCAGTACGGCGATGCGGATACCCAGCCGTTCTCCTTCTCCACCAAGGAAAAGCCGCAAAACAAAGAGATGTGCTACCTCACTTATACCACGGACGAAACCCACCGAATCATCCGCGAAAATCTGCACCGTTCTCCGCTTTTCTCGGGCAATATTGAAGGCATCGGCCCGCGTTACTGCCCGTCCATTGAGGATAAAATCGTGCGTTTTGCC
>JAZQIE010000196.1:0-7921 GCA_045540975.1 Eubacteriales bacterium | reverse complement strand
AAGGAACTGCTCACACATGACAAAATCAAAGAGTATTCCACGGTTTGGATGGACACTCTGCGCGACGGCACCTTCGGACTCTCCAACACCAACAAGCTTCTGCGCTCATACAACGGAATCACCGGACTCAAAACCGGCTCGACCGATGCGGCAAAATACTGTATGTCCGCGACCGCAGAGCGTGACGGGATGGAGTTGATTGCATCGGTCATGGCATCGCCCACGTCGAAGGAGCGATTTTCGGCTGCGGCAAAACTGTTGGATTACGGCTTTGCAAACTTTGCGCTTTATGACTCCACCAAAGACCAAGCACTCTCTCCTGTTCCCGTGAGTCTCGGAACATCCGAAACCGTCCCGACGGTTTTCTCCGGAAATCCGAAGGTGTTGGTGGAAAAGAGCAAACTCTCCGACGTGACCCATACCATCACGCTTGCGGAGGATGTCTGCGCACCTGTTGAGGAAGGTCAAACCTTGGGAGAACTCAAGGTTTCCGCGGGAGATGAGATTTTGGCAACTGTTCCGATTTTGGCGCAATGCAGTGTGGAACGTGTCGGAATCGGCACAATTTTTTGGAGAATGCTGAAAATTTTTCTCATATATTGATGCAAAAAAGCAGGTCTACACCTGCTTTTTTGCATTCTACCGCTTGTAGAGTGTACTCTACAAACTTTGTCGGAAACTTTCGGTAGGCGGTATTGGACTTTTGTGATATTATCTGTTATAATAAATTTATACCAAGGAGGCACAGTATGTCTAATCTCAAAAAAGATCTCCCGCCGTATACTTTGGGAGAGGAACTCATGAGTGCGATTTCGCACGGCGCGGGCGCGCTGTTCGGCGTTCTTGCATTGGTGTTATGTGTGGTAAAATCCGCATCCCACGGCTCGGTCATGGGTGTGGTCGCAAGTGCGATTTACGGTGCAAGCATGATTGTTTTGTATTCCATGTCCACCATGTATCACGCTTTGGGTCGAAACCGTGCGAAGGCGGTCTTCCGTGTTTTGGACCATTGCAGCATTTATCTGCTCATCGCGGGGACATACACACCGTACACACTCTTCGCGCTCAAGGGCGGTTTGGGATGGACGCTGTTTGGCATCGTTTGGGGTGCCGCGGCACTTGGGATTACCTTAAACGCAATCAGCATTGAGCGGTATAAAGTGTTTTCCATGATTTGTTATCTCTGCATGGGTTGGGTCATCATCTTCGCAATCCGTCCCCTGCTTGCCGCAATTCCGTGGGATTCCTTCCTGCTCCTGCTTTGGGGCGGGATCGCATATACGCTGGGTGCGGTGGTATTTGGCTTTGGCAAGAAAATGCGCTATATCCATTCGGTGTGGCACTTTTTTGTACTCGCAGGCAGTATCCTGCATTTTTTATCAATTTACCGATACATTCTTTAAGGAGGAGTAACATATGGCAATCAAAGTTTCAACAAAGTATGCAGTGGAGGAAGCGCGTCTTTCTTCCATCGCGGGCGAGCTTTCCGCCGCGCATGACACATTGGTAAACGGCACAGGTGCCGGCAATGATTATGTGGGTTGGGTCAACCTTCCGCGCGATTACGACAAGGAGGAGTTTTCCCGTATCAAAGCGGCGGCTGAGCGCATCAAACGTCAGTCCGAAGTCCTTTTGGTCATCGGTATCGGCGGCTCTTACCTCGGCGCACGTGCGGCAATCGAGCTGCTCAAAAGCCCGTACTACAATCAACTGAGCAAGGATACCCCGGAAATCTACTTTGTGGGTAATAACATCAGCGGCGATTATGTCACCGAAATTGTTCAGCTCATCGGCGGCCGTGATTTCTCGGTCAACGTCATCTCCAAATCCGGTACCACCACCGAGCCTGCAATCGCATTCCGTATTTTCAAGACCATGCTGGAGGAGAAATACGGTAAGGGCGGCGCAAAAGACCGTATCTATGCAACCACCGATGCGGCGCGCGGCGCGCTCAAGAGCCTTGCGGATACCGAAGGGTATGAAACCTTCGTGATTCCCGATAATGTGGGCGGACGTTACTCGGTCCTCACCGCAGTGGGTCTGCTCCCCATTGCTGTCGCGGGTGTGGACATTGATGAGATGATGGCATCCGCAAATGCGACCATGCAGGCGCTCATTTCGGACAAGTCCTTCACCAACCCGGCATGGCGTTATGTCGGCGCACGCAATCTCCTTTACCGTGACGGCAAGAAAACCGAAATTCTCGGTTGCTTTGAGCCGAGATTCCGTTTCATGGCAGAGTGGTGGAAGCAGCTCTTCGGCGAGAGTGAAGGGAAAGACGGCAAGGGTCTCTTCCCTGCTTCGGTCGATTTGACCGCAGACCTCCATTCCATGGGTCAGTACATCCAGGAAGGCGAGCGCACTCTGTTTGAAACCATGGTCACCATCGCAAAGCCGAATTTCGAGGTCACCATTGACCCGACCGAGGATAATCTGGACGGGCTCAACTTCCTCGCAGGTGTCACCATGTCGCACGTCAACCGTCAGGCATTCCTCGGCACCGTTTTGGCGCACGTGGACGGCGGTGTACCGAACATTGAAATCGTGATGGAGAAATCCGATGCGGCATCCTTCGGTGCGCTGGTTTATTTCTTCGAATTTGCTTGCGGTCTCTCGGGCTATGTCCTCGGTGTCAACCCGTTCAATCAGCCGGGCGTAGAAGCATATAAGAAGAATATGTTCGCGCTTCTCGGCAAGCCGGGTTACGAGGATTCCACCGCCGCACTCCGCAGCCGTTTGGACGATTAAGAAAATTTTGTGACTTTTTGAAAAATAGATTGAGTTTTCCCCGAATGTGTGCTATGATAAAGATAACAAACACGGGCGACACATTCGTTGCTCATTGAAAGGGAGGATCATTTCATGGTCAAAGTAATCATGGGTCTTCAGGGACATGGTAAAACAAAGCAAATCATTGAGCTTGCAAATGCAGCTGTCAAGGAAGATGCAAACACCGTCGTCTGCATCGAGCGTGGCAACAAGCTCACTTACGATATCAGCCATCGCGTTCGTTTGGTTGACGTTTCTTCTTTCCCGATTACCAGTTACGAGCGTTTGAAGGCATTTATCTGCGGTCTGTATTCCGGTAACTTCGACATCTCGGACATCTTCATCGACAGCCTTTACAAGGTTGCAAAGAGTGACTCCGTGGAAGAAACCGAAAACTTCCTCGCATGGCTGGATGAATTTGGTGGACAGAACAGTATCAACTTCACCGCAACCATCAGCGCTGACGAAAACCTGGCAACCGACGGCGTGAAGAAGTACTTCTAAACACACAAAAAGAGCAGTGGATCACTCCACTGCTCTTTTTTTATTTAACCGCAAATGATTTTAGATATTCTTAGTTTAATCCGGTTACCGATAGTTTTATAAAGTCGTTCACATTAAGTTAGGATACAAAATCCTTACCATTTCTGTCTATTCGATTTATTTCAACAATCTGTACTACAAGTAAAATAATATGTATTATTAAAGCAACTATAGAAAGCACTTCACCAAGACTGCACATAAAACCATTCTCTATCAATCCGAAAAATATCCGACCGGACAATTCATCCGCATCGGGAAAGAAAACATTGCTCAACACATACGTTAAGTCAAATAACATATTATACAATCTCACTTTTTTGCTAAATGAATAGTTGCTCGCAACCACACAGATAGCAAACACTATTATTGCATGTGCAAATGGTATCAACATTGTTGTACAAAAAAGCCTTAAAAAGCCAAAATTCGTAAGCCAAGATACTGCTACTATCAATATTGACAGCAATGATAATAATACCATTTTTCTTTTCATTTTCTTTCTCCTTTCTCCGAATTCCGACAATCTTGCTATGATTTTATCAGGTGATGCAAATCTTTTTAATTAAATTCATCATATCTCAAATCATACATTTCATCGGCATCACATTGACT
This sequence comes from Eubacteriales bacterium, assembly GCA_045540975.1. Classification (GTDB taxonomy): domain Bacteria; phylum Bacillota; class Clostridia; order Oscillospirales; family JAAYXM01; genus SIG510. Next base: position 4,000 of record JAZQIE010000196.1, on the reverse strand, counting down.
TGTAATTGCTTTATAAAAATCTTCTTCCAATAAAGAGGAGTTGTTTTTTAATGTTGTTGAATAAATCTCCTGCACGCCATCTTCTTCATCAAAAGCAAGAAAGCAATCTAAGAAATCTATCTTTTCCGTTTTGACTATTTGTCCTTTTGGATTCATATGTTCCATATCAAAATCTTTTGTATATTTCTCTGCCTTTTTATATGCCTCGTCGAAAGATTCTGCATCAACAAGATAAACCGTTTCTTCATAATACTTTCGGGTATCCGGTTGAACAGAATATGTAAACATCACTTTTACACCGAATTTCATTGTATCTTTCTCCTTTCGACGATATGCGGCGTTTTCGCAGTTCGTGTCAGTCAGAACTAAAAAACTATATTTGGCTCATCACATACAATACAAACAAATCAAACAACGCTACAAGCAGACAAAAAACTGCACTGATACGAAATACGATAAATTCCAATTTTGCAGCACAAATTTTCTTACATATGCTAAAATTAAGTACACAACCTACAAAGCCTAAAATCCAACCCGGGATATACCAACCAATCTCGCCGATAAGACCAAAATCGAAACCGATAAAATCTAATAAAGACATAAATTTTACCAAAACGAGCAATGCAACAATCACAGAAACGGTCTTAACAATTATTCTCAATGCTTTTTCCATAATCGCACTCCTTTACAAAAGATTCAAAACGAGAGGTTTTTCAATCCTCTTACCACCCGTTATGAGAAGAAATAATCAGCAAAAAGTATCCTTTCACGCCGTGTAAAATGGTTTATGCAATTCTTGAAAACCATTCAATCAAAAACAACAGTACAAGAAAAATCGGAATGGGAACAAACTGAACGAGAAAACTGAATTTGCTTTTTCCTCTTTTTCGTGCAAGCACAGATGCAAATATACTCAGATACGAAACCACGGGCACAGAGAATCCGACACAAACCACGGCAGTTAATACGTTGTTTTTCAACACGGAGTAATTTATTGTCGGTGCATCAGCAAAGAAGATGGTAAATATACCTGCGATTGAAAGCAAGACATATACTGCCGACAAAACTATATTACATATGATACCCGTTTTGTCAAGCCGATTGTATTCATACCCCTTTTTCTTCGGCAAGAAAATCGGAATCAATAATAACCCAACCATCAACAAACGTCCCAAAAATTCCGACAGCAACTGCAGCACAAAACTCAAGTCATTCCCCTCCTTTCAATCTCATCCTAACATATCTTCCCAGAAAAAGCAACAACAGGCTTGGCGCTTCTGCCAAGCCTGTTATGATTATTTTACCCCGATGTCGGAGCGTTTGTGAAGGTCGGTGAAGGAAATCAGTTCGGCCGCGGCATACGCATTTTTGATTGCCGCATCCAAATCCTCGCCGCGCGCGGTAACGCCGAGAACACGACCGCCTGCGGTGACTACACCGTTCTCACTCTTCTTGGTACCTGCATGATACACGGTGACGCCATCGAGCGCATCCGCATCCGCGATACCCGAGATTTCATAGCCTGTGGTGTATTTTCCCGGATAGCCGCCGCTTGCAAGCACCACACAGCATGCCGCATTGTCCGAGAATTTGACCTCGATGTCAGAAAGTTTGCGGTCGATGATCGCTTCCATCACGGTGACAAAATCGGTTTCCAGAAGCGGAAGCACCGCCTGAGTTTCCGGGTCACCGAAACGCGCGTTATACTCAATGACCTTGGGGCCATTGGGTGTGAGCATCAAGCCGAAGTACAAAACGCCTTGGAACCGTCTGCCTGCGCGGGTAAGCCCGTCCACGGTGGGACGGAAGATGGTTTCCATGCACTCTTTTGCCAAATCCGCGGTGTAATAACGGCTGGGAGAGAATGCACCCATACCGCCTGTATTCGGGCCTTCGTCACGGTCGAATGCACGCTTATGGTCCTGCGCGGAGGGCATGGGAACAATGGTATCACCATCGGTAAAGCACAGCACGGAGACTTCGGGGCCTGTGAGGAATTCCTCAATGACCACACGGCTTCCCGCATCACCGAATGCGCCGTCGCACATTGCATTCTTGATGGCGTCGATTGCGTCCTCTTCGGTCATTGCAACGGTGACACCCTTGCCGAGTGCCAAGCCGTCTGCCTTGATGACGATGGGCGCGCCTTTTTCTTTCACATAGGCGATTGCCTCATCCGCATCGGTAAACACCGCGTAAGCCGCGGTGGGGATGTTATTTTCCTGCATGAACTTCTTTGCGAAGCTCTTACTGCCTTCCACGATTGCGGCATTTGCACGCGGACCGAAGGCACGGATGCCGAGTTCTTCCAGCGCATCCACCAGACCCAAAACCAACGGGTCATCGGGTGCGACCATGACCAAATCCGGGCGATGCTCCAAGCAAAATGCGGTGAGCGTGGGAAGGTCGGTCGCTTTGATACCGACACATTCCGCAATGGATGCGATACCGCCGTTACCCGGTGCGCACCAAATGTGGTCCACCTTGGGAGACTCGGAAATTTTCTTGACGATGGTGTGCTCTCGTCCACCACCGCCGACGACTAATACTTTCATGTACGCGGCCTCCGATTAATGTTTGAAATGGCGCATGCCGGTGAAGACCATTGCGATGCCGTACTTATCGCAAGCACGGATGCTGTCTTCGTCACGGACGGAGCCGCCCGGCTGGATGATTGCGGTGACACCGGCAGCGGCTGCCGCTTCAACCGAGTCATCAAACGGGAAGAATGCATCGGAAGCGAGGACCGAGCCCTTCGCCTTATCGCCTGCATAGTTGATTGCAATCTTGAGCGCGGTGACGCGGTTGGTTTGACCCGGGCCCACGCCGATGGTCGCATTGTCCTTTGCAAGCACGATTGCATTGGACTTGGTGTGCTTGACCACACGCATTGCAAACTTCATGGTTTCAAGCTCTTCCGCGGTCGGAGCGCGTTTGGTAACCACTTTGAGGTTGTCCTCATCCATAATTTCAAGGTCAAGACCCTGAACAAGCAGGCCGCCGGCGACCTTCTTGTAGTCCACCATATCCGAGGTGTTCTTCTTTGCGATGTCCGGCAGCTCCATCAGGCGCAGATTCTTCTTTGCGGTGAGGATTTCGAGTGCTTCCGGAGTAAAGGACGGAGCGATGATGATTTCAAGGAAGATTTCCGACATTTTCTGCGCGGTTTCCTTATCGCACGGACGGTTGAGCGCAACGATACCGCCGAAGATGGAGACCGGGTCGGACTCATATGCGCGGCTGTATGCTTCGAAAATGGTATCACCGATACCGACACCGCACGGATTTGCATGCTTGACAGCGACTGCACACGGAGCATCAAATTCCTTGACCAGGTCAAGTGCGCCGTTTGCATCGTTGATGTTGTTATAGGAAAGCTCCTTGCCGTGGAGCTGCTTTGCAGCGGCAAGAGTGCCGGTGAAATGGCCGATTTCTTTATAGAAGATTGCCTTCTGATGCGGATTTTCACCGTAGCGAAGCTCCTGCGCCTTCTCGAAGGTCGGGGTGTAGACTTCGGGGAAGCCGAGACCCAACTGGGAGCGCAGATAGCCCGAGATGAGCGCATCGTAAGATGCGGTGTGCTCAAAGACCTTGTATGCAAGCAGGCGTTTGGTATCACGGGTGACACCGCCTGCGCGCATTTCGTCCAAAATCTTGCCGTAGTCTGCCGGGTCAACCGCGACCGCGACATCCTGCCAGTTCTTTGCAGCAGCGCGAATCATGGTCGGGCCGCCGATGTCGATATTCTCAATCGCTTCTTCAAACTTGACACCCTCTTTGAGGATGGTCTGCTTGAACGGATAGAGGTTGATTGCAACCACATCGACCAGAGTGACGCCGAGTTCTTCCACCTGGCGCATATGTTCTTCGTTATCGCGCATTGCGAGAACGCCTGCATGCACGAGCGGATGCAGGGTCTTCACGCGACCGTCGAGGCATTCCGGGAAACCGGTGACTTCCGAAATACCGGTGACTTCGATGCCTGCTTCTTTGAGTGCCT
>JAZQIE010000195.1:0-7636 GCA_045540975.1 Eubacteriales bacterium | reverse complement strand
CAGGTCCGGATAAGACTCCGGGCACCGCAGACGACATCACCGATGTCAAGAAGGTTGATGACGAGTATGTCTACACCAAGGACGGCAAGACCTACTCCGCAGGCGCAGACGGTCTCCTCGGCACCGCGGATGACGAAGTCGTAGAAGACGTTGTTGTCCCGACCGAAAAGTTCGTCGATTTGGGTAACCACGCTTGGGCGAAGGATGCAATCTACCGCCTGGTAGATGCAGGCGTCATCAAGGGCGTTGCGGAAGATAAGTTCGCACCGGCAGCACAGATTACCCGCGCAGACTTTGCAATCCTCTTAGTCCGCGCATGGAATCTCACCGCGGATGAAAAGGGCGAATTCGCAGACGTTAATGCAACCGATTACTTCGCAAACGAAGTTGGCATCGCATCCGCACTCGGCATTGTAAAGGGTGTTGGCGAAGGCAAGTTCGCGCCGAAGGCACCGATTACCCGTGAGCAGATGATGGTCATGCTCTCTCGTACCTTGGAAGCAGTCAAAGCTGAGGTCAAGGAAGTCGAAGACGACGCACTCACAAATCCGTTCGAATTCGTCGATGCTGACGACGTTTCGGATTGGGCACTTGACGCGGTCAAGTCCATGGTCGGAAACGGCTTCATTCAGGGTAGTGACGGCAAGATCAATCCGCAGGGCAACGCAACCCGCGCTGAAGTTGCGGTCTTACTCGACCGAATCCTCAACAAATAAATAGCATCCCGAAAGACCGAGGAATTTTCCTCGGTCTTTCTTTTTGATAAAAAACAACATAATGGTACAAAAAAGAAATAACAAAATTGACTATGATTTATGTTAAAAAAATGTTAATATAAAATAAAGTAGTGTACCAAAATGTTTGGTGAATCTGCAGAATAAAACAGGAGGAATCTCAGAATGAAGAAGACAGGAACAAAACGCTTACTTTCCTTGCTCCTGACCTTGTGTATGCTTATGGCACTCATGCCTGTGTACACATTTGCGTTTGGAGAACCTTCTTTGCAGCCGATTGACGGAATTCCGAATCTCATCGTTGGTGAGAGCGGAAGCTTTGAGGTCGGTTTGTTTGAAGGCAGTACGCAAGGCTCGATTGGTGACGCGGGCGCGATTACGCTCACAGTTTCCGATCCGAGTGTCGCGGACGTCTCGCTCGCCCAAACCGGCGACGGCGAGGTGGCAATGGTCGATTTTGCGGCCTATTCCACAAACGCTACAAAAGAGCCGAAAGCGGCTACCTTGGAGGCGGATGGGTTTGAAATCGATTCGACCCTGACCACCACCCAGGTCTACAATGTCAACAAGAACTTCTTTACTTGGAAGGAAAACAGCATGTACGTCATGCTCGCCAAGGCGGATTATCAGGTCGCGGTGACCATGCCGGTCCCTGCAGACGGATATTACTCCCTCGGCGTGCAGGGTCTTGCTACCACCACGGGTGCAACCTGCGAACTTTCGATTGGCGACACCGTGATGGGTACTTACTCCTTCTATAAGAAGACCGGTCTTACCGAAACCCTGCCCGAGCAGACCTTGGGCGCGGTTTATCTCAAGAAGGGCAGCACCACCGTTGTCCTCAAAAAGACCGCGGATAAGACCATGGTCAACCTCTCCAAACTCTCTCTCAACCCGATTGGCGATACTGTGAAGGTCAACGTGGTTGCGAAGAAAATCGGTATCACCGATGTTACACTCACCGGTAATGTTGACGGCACTCCTGTCAGCTACTCGGTCAAATTCGTCATCAAGGGCGAGCCGGGTGTGGTTTTGGCGCTGGAAGACGAAGACGCATTTGTCAAAACCTTCAACGGTCAGGTCAACAGCGGCAAGCTGATTATGACCATTGACGGTCTGCCCGCAACCGCGGAGGAATTCGAGGTTGTGGAAGCGGTGGCGGATGACCCGCTCCTTCTCGAAAACGTTGATTTGCGCTTTGAGGATGACGGCGTGTATCTTGATGTCCTCCCGAAAAACACGGGTGCTACCACCGTTGTGGTCCGTACCGTTCATTCCGAATACGGCGAGAGCATCTTGGAAATTCCGCTTTCCGTGCGCGGCAACGAATTCTTGTTCAATATGCTCAAGCTTCATGGCGGCGGAAGCTCCAACGTGGGTACCGACCCTGATGTTGTGACCGATTGGGAGCAGACCACCATGGGCTCTCTCACCGAGCTCTTCCCGTCGCACGGAACCCGTACCGACCCGTGGATTTACGTGAGCCCGAGACCTTCCGAAGCGCTGGAATGGGGCTGGGTGGAATACGGTCTCATGTTCCGTGCAAACAACGTCGGTCCGATGATCACCTTCGGTATCGATGTCAAGGAATCCGGCTCTTATGACGTCTCCATGGACAGCCTCATCTGGGGCAACGGCTTGATTTTCCAGGTCTACATCGCTCCGTGGGATGCGGAAAATCCGCAGGATGAGCAGTATGCGATCGGTGATCCGGTCGACTCCTACAACGCGGAACAGATTAACATTTATAACCTCTTTGTCGGCACCACCTATCTGGAAGCGGGCAAGTATCTGTACACCGTCAAGTCGGTCGGCAAGAACGACCGTTCCGGCGGTTATACCTACGGCTTCTCGAACATCAAACTCACCACCCCGAAGGGCAGAGAGTTTAAGTTCACCGCAGACCGCAAGAAGGTCATGATCGGACGTGAGGAAGCGGTTTTAATTTCTCCGCGCTTTAACGGTGCGGTCTTCTCCGCAGAACTCATTGAAGACATCAATCTGGTCAACGAAAACGGCGAGATTCTGGAAGCGGACTACCGTGTGGACGGCGAGAACCTCTATCTGGATGTCAAAGGTCTCGTGCTCGGCACCGCAAACCTCACACTCAGCGCGGTCTACGGCGACGGCGAGGAAATCGTCAGCACCTTCCCGCTCGAAGTGGTCGCGGAAGACGAACTCGAATTTGCATCCCTGACCGCTCCGGTTTCTTACGCGGATGCGGACGAGGAAATCCAGCTGACCGCAACCGCAACCCAGTTTGACGGTACCGTGGTAAAGCCGGGCGACGAAAACGTCACCTTCGAGTACACCTCCTCGAATACCAAGGTCCTTTCTGTTTCCGATACCGGTCTCATCAAGACCAAGGGTATGGGCAGCGCGGAAGTCGAAGTGTTTGCCACCAGAAACGGCATCACCAAGAGCGCGAAGATTGAATTCACCGTTACCTCGGACTATCCGCTGGTAGAGGTCGAATTGGACGGCTTGGACGGTATCGCAGTGGGTACCACCGCGCAGTACCGTGTCACGGGTCGTCTGGAAAACGGCGCTCCGATTCCCGATAGCGCAAAAATCGTCTACTCCATCGTGAAAAACGATGACAACGCGATTGAACTCTCCGAATCCGGTCTTGTCAAGGGTATTGCGGCAGGTACCGCTACCATCAAGGCAACCGTTACCACCGTGGCAAACTTCTCCATGGACACCAACGAGTTTGTCATCACGGTCTATGAAGCAGGTGCGGGGGATGCGGGCGCAAACGAGCCTGCGGAAGTCCACCTGAACATGATTGACCATTATCGCAACGGTCCGAGCAGCCCGCGTGCGGTCCAGCTCAAAGACGCAAACTGGCAGATCAACACTCAGCTTACCGCACCCGCGATTTTCAATCTTACAGCACAGGATTTCCGTTGGCAGATTTACGGCCTCAACATCAAGTTCGGAAATTCACTCCTCGTTTTGGATGTCAACATCCCGGGCGACGGCTACTATCAGGTCTCCGCATACGGCGGTCAGTATACTCACGGCCCGCACGCACAGTTTGTGATGAACGGGCAGTACATCGGCAGCTACGATATGAACAGCAGCCGTAACCTGCCGTACGGTAAGGAAATCAAGCTCAACACCATCTACCTCAACAAGGGCGTGCATCAGCTCTATGTTTGGAGAGGCACACATACCGCGGAAAGCAGAGAGTATCTGTACCTTGGCGGTGTCCGCTTCACTCCGGTCGACGGGATGCCGACCGAGGGCGAGGTTGACCTCCTTGCAACCAAGACCACCCTCAGTGTGGGCGAGAGCGGATGGCTCAAACCCGGTGTGCAGATGTCCGACGGCACGGTCAAGCGCGTGGGCTACACCGTGGACCGCGCAGAAGACCCGAACAATGTGATTGAAAGTGTCACGGTTTCGGGAAATGCAATCAAACTCCTCGATAACTGGGAATTTGTCGCAGAGAATCCGGGTACTTCCACCGTCACCATGGTTGCAACCATCGACGGCGAGCCGTATACCAAGACTCTCGATATCACGGTCAACAGCGAGGTGGTTTCCAACGTCACCGCAACCCTCGCAAATCCCAACCTGAACAAGGGCGAGATTTCCGACATCGCGGTCTCCGCAACCTTCGGAGACGGGCGCGCGGTCGATATGAGCGAGGCAACCGTTACCTTCGCATCCACCGATGAGAGCATTGCGAAGGTGGTAGACGGTGTCCTTGAAACCTACAAGGAAGGCGATGTCCAGATTACCGTCACCGTTGCACTCGGCAAGGGCTCTGCATCCGCAATCCTGCCGCTTTCCATCCTCCCGCCTGCGGCAACCGAAGTAAGAATCAAGAGCCCGCATGCGGCAATCAAGCCGACCGACGAAGGCTATCAGCTTACCGTTGTCGGTGTCTCCGTCGCAGGTGACGAAATCGAACTTCCGGGCGCGGTTGTCACTTGGTCCACCAATGACACCCACACCATCGGTATCTCGGAGGACGGCTTCCTCACCCCGAAGGCACTCGGCTTTGCAACGGTTAAGGCAACCGTTGAGTATCAGAGTACGATTTATTACCCCACCTTCACCATTCAGGTGCGTGAGGGTAAGACCAAATCGACCTACTACACCGAAGAAAAGGTCCAAGCGGCACTAGAGAACATCAAGCAGTACGATTGGGCAAGAGATGCCAAGAACGCGGCTGTTGAAGAGGCGGAAAAGTATCTGGAAGCCTTCAAGGGCAACCCGGTTGACTACTTCTACACTCATATTCCGACTCAGGAAGTCCCGCGCGGTATCCTCGCAGGCTACCGTTGGGACCCGAACGGCTACACCTGTAAGTTCTGCGAAGTCGACCTTCGTGACGAATTCTCGGCGTATCCGTGGTTGTATGACCCGTTCAACTACCCGTGGAAGATTCAGTGTCCGAACTGCCTCCGCCGTTTCCCGTCCAATGACTTCGGCAAGTTCTACGAGGCAGGCCTTGACGAACACAAAAACTTTAGCTACGAAAAGGCGCTTGCGGAAGGCTCGCATCTTCTCACCAACGATTTGTTCCCCGAAAAGGACGAGCATATCGACAAAAACGGCAATCTGGTCAACGAAGGCATCCACGGCTGGGCGGTTGACGACAGCCGCGGCTACAAGACCGGTAAGACTTACAACGGTCAGATGGAATACAATATGTCCACCCATTACGGCATTGACGTCACCATCATGGAAGAGTATTGGCCGTTTGTCTCTTACTACAACCACTACGGTATCTGGTCTCAGAACTATTCGGGTCTGGTCCGTCAGGGTCTCCGCATCATGAGAGATGCATACCTCTACACCAAGGATCCCAAGTACGGACGCGTGGGCGCAATCTTGGTCTCCCGTGTTGCGGATATCTATCCGGAAATGTTCATCAAGCCCATGTTCCCGTATATGTTCAACTCCGACTCCACCGCGCCTGCAGGCCGTCAGATCGGTTGTATCTGGCAGGGCGGTCTCAGTGCGAACTTTGCGGTTTCCTATGATGCGTTCTATGATATGTACGATGACCCGTACGTGGTAAACTACCTGTCCAAGAAGGCAGAAGAGTTTAACTACGGCGAAGACTACATGGTACCGGATTACTACAACAAAGAGTACGATGCAGACGGCTTCAAGGACCCGAACTATGTCCAGCCGATGACCGTGAGAAAGGGCAACGACAAGTCCACCCCGGCACTCATCCGTCAGAGCATTGAAGAAAACCTGCTCCTTGAAATTGTGGAAGATATCTACACCGGCAACGTCTTCGGTAACTTCGGTATCTCGCAGACCACCGCAGCGCAGACCGCAGTTGTCCTCGATACCATGCCGTACACCGGCGAACTCTTAGACTGGCTGTGGATTCCGTCCGATGACGTCATCACCGATGTCAAAGACTACTTCTACGGCGACGACCATGTTCAGGGCGGTAACGTCCTCCGCAAGATTCTGCAGACGGTTAACCGCGACGGTACCGGTAACGAAGCGGCACCGGGCTACAACAACATCTGGTCGAGTGAAATGAGCTCCATGCTCGATGCACTCATGGGTTATGACGGCTACGACGGAGTCAACCTGTTTGAAAATCCGAAGTTCGTCATGATGTATAAGGCAACCTTCCCGAAACTCATGCTCCGTCACCACACCGTTGCGGTCGGTGACTCGGGCTCCTTCCATGGCGCAAACGAGACCCAGATTAACACACAGGTCTTCCTTGAGACCAAGGACGTTGAAATCGGTCAGATGCTCTACTGGCAGAACGGCAATAAGCTCGACGGCATGCACGGCAGCATCTTCGATGACAGTGATACCTTGCAGGAAGAGGTACAGAAGATTATCGAAAAGCACGGCGAGTATGACCTCGATAAGTCCCGTCAGCAGACCGCGTTCGGTCTCACCACCCTCCGCGGCGGTACCAAGATTCCGAGTTTGGTCGAAGACTATGACAGCCAGAGATACGCATACATCTACTACGGCTCCTCCTCCGGCCATGGTCACTTGTGTAAACTCGACTTGGGACTCGCGGCATTCGGTATCAACATTGCGGCTGACTTCGGTTATCCGGAAGCGGCGGACGGCTCGTACCGTGCGGTCTACCGCGATAAGAACACAGTCATCCATAACACAGTCCTTGTTGACGATCAGAAGCAGGGTGCGGTGGCGAAAATCGGCTTCCCGCTCCACTTCGACGATTCGGGACGTGTGAAAATCTTCGATGTTTCCGATCCCTTCGCATATGAAAACCGCACCGAAGAATACCGCAGAAGCATCGTCAACGTGGAAGTGGACGATATGAACGCCTACACGGTCGACTTCTTCCGTGTTAAGGGCGGCGATACCCATGTCTATGACTTCCATGCAAGCTCGAATACCATCACCGCGATGGAAAACCTCGACAATCTGGTCCGTCAGGCCCGCGGTACTTATGCGGGCGCGGATGTCGCAATCGGCGGCTATGAAACCGGCGGCGGCAACAACGGTTACGACTTCCTCTACAATGTGGAACGTGCCGAATATCCGGGCAAGGAATTCTCGGTCGACTTCCTCATTGACCAGTTCGAGGATTATGCAGAGGGCAGCGACCATTACCACCTCAAGATGACCCAGCTCAATGATTTCGACCTCTCCGAGGTTGCGCTTGCAAAGGTACAACCGCCGCAGAAGGGCGAAAACCCGAAGGAAATCCAGTTGGTACTCGCACGCCGCGAAGGACATGACCTCGACACCCTGTTTACCACCGTCTTCGAGCCGTATGACACAGAAAGCTACATCCTCTCCGAAGAATCCGTCCCGATGGAACGTATCGGCGGCGCTTGGGAAACCGAGGCGGATGCCTCCAAGGCTGTGAAGATTACCTTGAAGAACGGCAGAGTTGACTACGTTGTCTACGCAACCAACAACAAGGT
>JAZQIE010000194.1:0-5142 GCA_045540975.1 Eubacteriales bacterium | reverse complement strand
GGCGACTACAACGTGGTCTACGAGTTCAAGAAGGGCGCAATCGTCGGTAACGGCGGTTTCATGAGCGGTATTTTCTTAAACCAGCTTGAAGAAGACCAGTTCACCATGTTCGCATATGACCCGGCGCCCATCATGGAAACCGCGGACGGCGAAATCCCGCTCACCGCTCGTTTCAACGGCGCCACCATTGACTTCTCCGAAGTCACCGATATCGAAGTCAAATCCGCAGATGCGCGCATCGCAACCGCAGAAGTGGTGCACGAAGGCGCAGAGGCAAAGATTGCAGTTCACGGCGTTGCTCCGGGTAAAACCACCCTCACCGTAACCGCAAAGAGAAACGGCCTCGATGCTGAGTATGTCTTCAATATCGACATCGCACAGAAAAAGCGCATCTACTCGGTCGAGTTGAGCGCAGATTCTTACGAACTCGCTCCGGGCACCGTCAACCCGACCATCCTCACCGGTGTGTACTACGATGGTACTCCGATTGACTTCTCCGACCTTGATATCTACTACGAAACCAAGGCAGGTAAGGTTGTCGCGGTCGACCGTGACGGTAACCTCACCGCGGTTGAGAAGGGCGAAGCTCAGGTCAATGTCTGGGTCAAGCAGATTCTGGACGGTGTCACAACCGTTTGCACCAACGGCAAACTCTTTACCGTCGGTACTTACAGCGAAGTCGGCACGATTGATATCGTCATGCCGGAAGAACTCAAGAACGGCGCTCGTATCACCCTGTCTACCGACGTCACCTTGAAGTCCGGTTTGAAGGTTGACCCGAGCCTCTACACCGTTACCTACTCCATCGATTCCGCAGAGCCCGCAAACTGCGCTCGTCTGAGCAACGGTGTCCTGCAGGGTCGTGCGGTCGGTACCGCAACCATCAAGGCAGCGATTGAATTCAACGGCAATACCTACGAAGCAACCGAAGACATCGCAATCGTTAAGACCCTCTCGAACGAAACCGTGGTTCTGCCGGATGAACTCATCCTCAACATCGGCAAGACCGAACTCTGCCTGGGCGAATTCACCCCGGTCAAGCTCGGTGCATACTACGATGACGGCAACTACTACGAATTCGATTCCAAGACCATGTCGTTTACCTACGACGAAGAAATCTTAAGCTATGAAAACGGCGTATTCACCGCAATCAAAGCAGGCGAGACTGATGTCACCCTGACCGTCGGTGAAAAGCAGAGAGTTGTTCCGGTCATCGTCAATGACGAGACCATCGGCTCCGCATCCGTCAAGCTTGATCGTGTCCTCTTTGAGGGCAAAACCGCTCAGATTTCTGTGGAAGCATTCACAGCAAGCGGCAAGCCGATTTCCCATGACTGTATCGTCATCACCTATGCTGACGCGCAGGACGGCATCGCATCGGTTGATGAAAACGGCGTTGTCACCGCACTTGCGGCAGGCAATACCAACATCACCGTCACCGTCACCCTCGGCACCAACCCCGCGCAGGCAATCCTGCCGGTCGAGGTTGTGGGTGATACCGTAAATGACATCCGCCTCACCGCATCCTCCTCGGTCATGAAACCGGACGATGAAGGCATTCAGCTTCAGGTCAGCACCGTGACCGCATCCGGTGACATTCTCCCGGCAGATGTCGAAAACATTACCTACGAAAGCCTGAATACCGACATCGTCGATGTCGATGCAAACGGCTTTGTCACCCCGAAGGGTGTCAACGGCAAGGCAATCGTCCGTGCATCCTTCAGCGCAAACGGCTTTGAGAAGCAGGCTGAAATCGAAATTACCGTAAAATCCGGTAAGACCGAATCCACCTACTTCACCGCTGAGCGCCGTCAGGCAATCCGCGATAACGCGGCAAACTACGATTGGGCAAGAACCTCCTACAACAGCGTAGATGCATCTGCGAAGAAGTGGGTAGGTCGCGAAGATGAGCTCCTCGAGTTCATGCTCACCCAGGAAATCCCGCGCGGCATTTGGGCAACCTACCGTTATGACCCGGAAAACGAGTACTGTAAGTACTGCGGTAAGAACGTGGTTCAGATTCACGGTACCGCATATTGCTGGCTCTTTGATAACGACAACTATCCGTTCAAGATTCAGTGTCCGGAATGTCTGCGCCGCTTCCCGACCAACGACTTTAAGGCGTTCTACGATACCGGTATCGACGAAAACGGTAACTGGAGCTATGAGCTTGCAAAGCAGAACGGCTCGCACCTCCTCACCAACAATGTGTATCCGGAAATGGATGAGCACATCGATCCGAACACCGGTGTTGTTGTAAACCAAGGCGTTCATAACTGGGGCGTTGACGACGGTCATGGCTATAAGACAGGCCGTAAGTTCACCACCTCCTACGGTGTTTGGGACGAAACCTACACCTACATCGCATACTGGAACCATTGGGGCAACTACTACTCCACCGGTACCACCTATCAGTCACTCTCCAACCTGTGCTACGGTTATGTTTACACCGGTAAGGTAGAATACGGCCGTACACTTGCAATTCTGCTTGACCGTATGGCAGACCTTTATCCGGATATGGATACCGGCACCTATGAGCCGCAATACTTCAACAACGGTTGGTACGGCGGCCGTATCACCGGCGGTATCTGGGAGACCGGTGTTGCGGGTAACCTCGCAACCGAATATGACGCATGCTTCGATATGTACGACGATCCGTACGTCATGAGCTACATCCAGAACCGCAAGGAAAAGCTCGGCATCAAGTACGATAAGAGCTCCCCGGCAGCTGTCCGTCAGCACATTGAAGACAACATCCTCCGCGAAATCTTCACCAGCTTGGAAGACAGACGCATCTACGGTAACGAAGGTATGCACCAGAACTGTGCGGTCAAGGCAGCGGTTGTTTTCGACTCCATGCCCGAAACCAAGTACTGGATTGACTGGGCAACCACCGGTCAGGCAGGCGTTCTCAACACCATGCTCACTCAGGTTGACCGTGAAGGTCAGGGCGATGAAAACTCGCCGCAGTACAACGATCTGTGGATCGGTCAGTACTCCACCATGGCATCCTGGCTGGGTGGCTACAAGAACTACCAGGCAGCAAACTTCTTCACCAATCCGAAGTACATCAAGATGATGAAGATGAACCTGCCGCTCACCATGACCCGTAACTACACCTTGCAGGTCGGTGATGCGGGCGGCTTCGCAACCACCACCTTGGCATTCACTCCGACCGCAATGAGTGAAGCACTCGTCAACGGCTGTGAAGACCCCGAAATTGCACAGATTCTCTACTTCATGAATGGCAACTCTGCTTCCGGCCCGAGCGGCAGAAGTATGATGGTTGACAGTCAGAAGCTGGAAGAAAAGATTCAGGCTCTCATCGATGAGCATGGCGAATACGACTTCGATAAGTCCACCCAGATGCCGGCATACGGCTTGGGCGTCGTTCGCGGCGGTACTTATAAGGAAGACGGCAGAAACGTCCATAACACCCAGCGCGCAACCACCCTGTGGTACGGTGCAACCACCGGTCACGGCGGTGCAGAAACTCTGACCCTCACCATGGCGGCATACGGTCTCAACGTCATGCCGACCCTCGGTTACCCGACCAACACCACCGGTGTCGGCAGAACGGTTAACTGGGAACGTGGTACCATCTCGAAGAACACCGTTCAGGTCAATGGTATCAGACAGAAGATTTCCGACGTCCGTACCGTGGACAGAATCGGTGACCCGCTCCACTTCGACGATGCAGGTCGCGTCCAGCTCCTCGACGGCAGAAACCTCTGGGTTTACAGAGATGAAGGCGTAGAAGAATATCGCCGCACCGCGGTTGTGGTCGATGTCGACGAAGGTAAGGGCGATGCATACACCATCGACTTCTTCCGCATCAAGGGCGGTAACGAGCACGTCTACTCCTTCCACGGCAACAGTAACGAAATCTACGATTACGACCACGAAGCACTGAATCCCATCCGCCAGACCATGGGTACCTACGCAGGTCCGGACGTCCCGTACGGCCCGGGTGAACTGCTCTCCGGTTACGACGGCTTCTACGATGTTGAGCGTACCACCTATCCGAAGGGCAAGAGCTTCTGGGTTGACTTCAAGATCAACGACTTCCGTGACACCTTGAAGGGTCAGAAGCGTGATCTCCACCTCCGCATGACTCAGGTCAACGACTTTGAACTCTCCGATGTTTCCATGGCAAGCGGCTGTCCGCCTGTCCCGAACAACAACCCGACTGAGATTAAGTACGTCCTGGCAAAACGCGAAGGTAAGGACCTCGACACCCTGTTCACCACCGTCATCGAACCGTACGATAAGGAACGCTTCATCGAAAAGATTGAACCGGCTACCATCGTAAGAACCGGCGGTCAGGGTAACGACAACCAGGCAAAGGCTGTCAAGGTCACCCTCAAGAACGGCAGAGTGGACTACATTGTCTACGCTGCAAACAACAAGGCACGTTATCGCATCGACGATAAGTTCAACTTCATCGGCTTTGTCGGTGTCATCTCCTACAACACCGATGGCGAAATCACTTATCGCTACATGCACGATTCCACCATGCTGGAAGGCCTCTACGGTGATGCACAGGTCACCGGTAAGGTTGTTGACTTCACCAAGGATTTGGCATTTGATAACTACATCAAGGTCAAACTTGATGAGAGCGTCAACCTGAATGACTTGGTTGGTAAGTCCATCTTCATCAACAACGGCGGCGGTAACCACAGCGGCAAGCGCAACGGTACCTTCTGGATCCACGGCGCATCCGCAAACGCTGACGGCACCGTCACCTTGGATATTGGTGACATCACCCTCATCAACTCCTCGACCGCAGGTCAGTACACCTACATCATCGATGCAAACCAGACCTTCTACATCCCGCTGACTTCTACCGACGAATCCCGCCCGATTATCGAGCCGATTCCGGATCAGATTGTTGCGGTCGGTGATACCTTGAAGGTCGAAGTCAAGGCAACCAGCCCGGTCGGTAAGGACCTCACTTACTCCATCGCGAAGGACATCGGTAGTGCAAGCATGGACGGTAACGTCTTCTGCTTCAGCCCGCACGGCAGCCAGGAAAAACTGGCGGTAGAAATCGATGTTTCCGACGGCACCCATACCTCGACCGTCATCTTCTCCATTGAAGTTGTCGGTACCACCGGCGGCGGTGGCGGTGGCGGCGGTGGC
>JAZQIE010000193.1:0-4123 GCA_045540975.1 Eubacteriales bacterium | reverse complement strand
GCTGACCTGCTTCTGGTCCCGATCCCGGCAGCAGCTGTGGCTGAAGGGTGAGACCAGCGGGAACTACCAGCACATTGTTTCCATCACCGCGGATTGCGACAATGACGCGCTGGTCGTGGTTGTGGAAAAGGACGGCCCCGCCTGCCATACCGGAAGCGATTCCTGCTTCTTCCATCCGGTCTACCAAAGTAAGGAACGTCAGGAATTTTCGCTTGCGGGTCTCATGACCATGCTGGAAGGCCGCAAGACCGAGAAAAAAGAAGGGTCATACACCACCTATCTGTTTGAGAAGGGGATTGACAAAATCCTCAAAAAAGTGGGTGAGGAATGCACCGAAGTCATCATCGCGGGCAAAGCGGACGACAAGCGTGAAACCATCTACGAAATTGCCGACCTTGCCTACCATGTCATGGTGCTGATGCTCCAAATGGGCATCTCGCTCGAGGATATCCACAACGAACTCGCCTCGCGCCATGTGATTGACCACAAGGTCAAGCAAGAGAAGATGACCGATTAGTATGGAAACGAAACGAACGATTGGTCTGTGGCAGGGTCTCGCCCTCGTGGTGGGCATGATTATCGGCTCGGGAATTTTCTTAAAGCCGAGTGTCGTCCTCTCCGATGCGGGCAGTCCCTTCTACGCCCTCCTCGCTTGGATTTTGGGCGGTGCGGTCACCTTGGCAAGTGCGCTCTCGGTCGCTGAGATTGCCGCCAATATCCCGCGTGAGGGCGGTCTCTACACCTACCTCGAAGAACTCTACGGTGAGAAATACGGCTTCCTGCTCGGCTGGGTGCAGTCTGTGATTTCCTATCCCGCCTCGGTCGCCGCGCAGGCGATTGCCTTTTCGGTCTATGCCTCGTGGTTTGTCCCCCTCGGGAAATGGGAGCAAACCGCACTCGCCATCGGTGTTCTCGCCCTTCTCCTCGTTCTCAATATCCTCTCCACCCGTGCGGGCGGTGTCATCCAGGTGCTTGCAACGGTCGGAAAACTCATCCCCATCGTTGTGATTTTGACCTTGGGTGCGCTCGCACCCTCCGTGCCGGGTGCGGCAGGGCTCAACTCCGCACATTTGGGACGTGCGGGCACCGCGATTTTGGGCACCCTCTGGGCGTATGACGGCTGGATTGGGGTGACCAACATGGCAGGGGAGATGAAGAGCCCCAAGAAAAACCTGCCCCGTGTCATTTTCATCGGCATCGTGTTCGTGATTGCGGTCTATGCCGCGTTTAATCTGGTGATTTTCCGCCTGCTCCCCGAATCGGTCATCAAAGCCTCCGCCACCCCGGGTGCGGATGCCGCGGTGGCACTCCTCGGTGAGGGCGGCGCCGCATTCTTGACCGCAGGCATCATGGTCTCGGTCTTCGGCGCGCTCAACGGCTATCTCATGACCGCCGCGCGTGTGCCGTATGCAATGGCAAAGTCGGGTCGGCTTCCGCTCGCGCGACTCCTCGGCAGTCTCCATCCCAAATTTGAAACCCCCACCGCCGCACTCATCATGCAAGCGACCCTCGCGGTGGTGTATCTCTTAACGGGGACGTTTAACACCCTCACCGACCTTTTGGTCTTCGTGCTGTGGATTTTCTTCACACTCGGTGTCCTCGGTGTCTTCCGCCTGCGCAAACGCGGTCTCTCCTCTCCCGAGGGGTACCGTGTGCCGCTCTATCCCATCGTGCCGCTCATCGGTGCGGCAGGCGGTGTGTTCATTTTAATCTCCACCGTGCTGGAAAGTCCGGTGCGCTCGCTCGTCGGCATCGCGCTCACCCTTGTGGGGCTTCCCGTGTATGCGCTCCTGCGCAGAAAGCGAGGCTTACATGATTGACGTACTCTCTGTTCTTTCCGGTGCGCTCCTCTTCGTTGCGCTCCTGATTCCCGGCTGGATTCTGGGAAAGCAAAACCGCATCAGCGATGAGACCGTTCGCGGTATCACCGCAATCGTGAGTGATGTCGCAATGCCGTTTCTCGTGTTTGTCAAGCTCGCGCAAACGGATTTTACCGCCATCGCGCCCTCCGATATCGTGTGCGGACTGGTGTTTCCCACCGTCTTGCTTCTGGGTCAGTACGCGCTCTCGGGTCTCTTTTTCGGAAAAGACGATGTGTCGGCGCGCGGTGCGTCCACCTTCACCAACTGCGGATTTCTAAGCCTTCCGCTTGCCGCGGTGCTCTTTCCCGATGCACCTGCGGTGGTGGGCATCACCTCGCTCTTTAATCTGGCCCATACTTTCCTCATCCTCACCCTCGGTGTCGCGCTCTTTTCGGGTGACCGCCGCCATGTGAAGGTGCGGGGAATCCTCTTAAAGCCCGTCACGGTCGCAATCGTGCTGGGATTTGCCTGCTCGTATCTGAACATTCGGGAACTCTTCCCCAAGGCAGTGGAGTATTCCGATATGCTCGCAAGCCTATGCACACCGCTCTCCATGATTGTTCTGGGCGTGGAGCTTTCCAAGTTCCCACTCTCCAAGGTCTTTTCTCCGCGCGTGATCGCGCTTCCCGTGTGCTTAAAGCTCATCGTCGCGCCGCTCATTGCGATTTTGCTCTGCTTTGCGGTGGGGAAGGTGCTGCCGCTCTCCGAGGAGCTTGCCATTTCCATGTTCCTCTCGGCGGGCGCATCCTCCGCCTCCATGACCGTCGCCTTTGCGCGGACGTATGACCGCGATGCCGAGCGCAGTGCAATTTTCGCGCTGTCCTCCACCGTGCTGTGCGTGTTCACCCTGCCGCTCATGAGTCTGGTGCACACACTTTTCCGTTGACGAAATCGGAAAATAGCGGTACAATGAAGAAAACACAACAAGGAGGGTTTTTCATGAACCGTTTGGAAGGAAAAGTCGCCATCATCACAGGCGCAAACTCAGGTGTCGGTGCCGCAACCGCGCTGAAATTTGCAGCCGAGGGCGCAAAAGTTGTCATCACCGCGCGCCGTGAAGCGCCGCTTTTGGAGGTCGCGGAGCAAATCCGTGCCGCAGGCGGGGAAGTGCTTCCCATCCCGAGCGACATCTCCAAGGTCGAGGATGCAAAGCGCGTTGTGGAAACCACACTCGCAACCTTCGGAAAAATCGACGTGCTGGTCAATAACGCAGGCGTTTTGGACGAAGGCCTCAAAGCAATCGACTCGTTTAGCGACTCCGATATGGACCGCGTCATTGATATCAACACCAAAGGCACCATGACCATGATGCGCGAAGTCACCGCCGAGATGGCAAAAACCGGCGTTGGCTCTATCGTCAACGTGGCATCGGTTGCAGGTGTGATGGGCTGCGGCGGTGCCGCATATGTCGCATCCAAAGCGGCAGTCATCGGTCTCACCCGCCATACCGCGCTCCGCTTTGTGGGTACCGGTGTGCGCTGTAACGCCATCTGCCCGGGCACCATCGTCACCCCGATGGTCGCAGGCATGAATCCCGCGAATATGGATATGAACATTTTCGGTCAGATGATGAAGCACAATGACCTCAAGGTCCAGCCGTGTCTGCCCGAGGACGTTGCGAATATGCTCCTCTTCTTCGCGTCCGATGAATCCCGCGCCATCACCGGTCAGTCCATCGTCACAGACTTTGGCTCCACTCTGTAACCCACCCAAAGGACGGCTCACCCCCGTCCTTTGTTTTTATCCGAAATATCGAACTTATGTTTGTATTATACCACACAAAAAGCGGTTTGTATATGTCCTGTTAAAATTCCAAAACCCTTGGGGCGCAAGGCTTTTTGAAAACGGGTGTTTGAATAGGGTGAACTCTTTTTGAAAAAACAGTTTGGTGGATGAGAGAGGAAAGTCACGGCTTTTTCCACAGAGTTTTCCACAAAAACACGGTTTTCCACAGGCAAACCTTTCTCTTTTTTTCTTTGTCAGTTTCTTTTTTAACTCTTTTTCTCTTCTGCATCTTTCTCTGCATCAACTTCTACCTCTACATCAACTTCTGCATCCCATCACTTCTACATCTCATCCCCCCCTATAATCCCCCCCTTCTCATTTTGGAAAAGATGTGGTATAATTGGCATACACAGAATTTTTATTTTATAAAATTCTTAAAAGCCTGACGGCTTTCTGCAGTCTTTCAGCCTGCATATGCCAATTGACGGCGTCGTAAAAATGCCCTTGCAAGCAAGCATTTTTACTCCTGGTAGAAT
>JAZQIE010000192.1:0-32615 GCA_045540975.1 Eubacteriales bacterium | reverse complement strand
GCAGTTATACGGCGCTTCCGCCTGCACACCCAGAATAAAATCAAACCGCTCAATGTACCGCGCCATCTCATCGGGCACCTTCACCTGCCCGAGATTCGACATGGTAAGGCAGGACTTTTTCTCGCCCACGCTGTCAAAAATCGCCTTCATCACCGCGTTTTTGATTGGAAGCGGAATGAGTCGCACCAAGGGATTCTTTTCATCGTTTACGTTGGTCGCAATCACACTGCTCATATGCTTTGCGGTGATTTCAAGCCCCATTTTGTGCCGAATCACCTTGCAAATCTCCTCGAAGGTATACGTCCCGAGCCGCGGGTCGAGTTCGGGAATCGTGTACATGGCAAAATTCCGCAGTGTTTTGCTCGGAAACAGCGTGCGGAGATTCACAGGGATGAGCACCTTAATGCGCTTTTGCCGTTTGACATTCGGGTTCTTTTCGGCTTGCAGGCGAAGGAGCGCCTGCATCATCACCGCGCAGAGAAAGACGGTCATGGTCACGCCATACTTGTGCGCCAACTCCAACGCCCGATTCACATCCAGCCGAAAGCAGGTCAGATTTAAAAAACCGTCTTTTTGCGGCTCGCCGTACATATGCCATGCATCGGTATCCTTGCGGCTTGCGGGCACACGCCCCGCGTTTTTGGGGAAGCAATCCTCCAGTTCTTCTTCTGCAGGCGGCGCGTTTCGGTCCAAAATCCCATGCTCCAACGGGATTGCAACACGGTATTTTTGCTCCAAATACTCCGCAGCCAGATTTTTCAAAAACACCAGCGCACCCGTGCCGTCGGTCAAGGAATGGAAAAACTCCACCGCAATGCGGTTTCCAAATACAATGACCCGAAACGCGCACCTGCGCATTTCTTCCTTGCTCATATACACAAGCGGATAGCTGTATTCTTCTTTGATTTCGGGCGCACACTCCACCTGCTGCAAGTAGTACCAAAACGCACCCTTGCGCAGACGTGCGGCAATGGACGGAAACCGCTTGACCGCAACCTCCAAAGCGGATTGCAGCACAGCCGTGTCCACCGCCTCGGTCAGGGTGACCGACTGACGGAATACGTTGCTCCAATTCTTTCGCCGCGCCGCGGGATAAATCTTTGCCGCATTGTCCAAACGGACCCAGCGCAGCGGTCTTTTTTCGTTCCGTTCCATAGATAAAAGCCTTCCGATTTTTTGGATAATTTGCGTGTGTAGTATATCACACCGTCCCAAAAAAGTCAAAAGGCCTTGCCTACATCAAAAGCCAATACACAAACCCATACACCACACTCGCCACCGTGCCGAAGACGATGACAGGGCCTGCAAGGGTGAACATTTTTGTGCACATTCCAAGCACAAACCCCTCACTCTTAAACTCCAGCGCGGCGGAGACCACCGAGTTTGCAAAGCCCGTGATGGGCACCAATGTCCCCGCGCCCGCGATTTTCGCGATCTCGTCATACACCCCAAAGCCCGTGAGCAGTGCGGAAATCGCAATCAGCGTGGCACTCGTTGCGGCGGAGGCGGTGTCCGAGGTGAGTCCCAGATGCTTGTACCACACGAGAATCCCTTGCCCGAGTGTGCAAATCGTACCGCCGATGAGAAATGCAAAGACCAAATTCCGCAAATGCTTGGAGGACGGGGCACGTTTTTTTGCATATTCCCCATACGCCTTTTTGGAAAGATTCATGGAAACTCCTCCTTTTCTCCTATTTTGCACGGTTTTTTCAAAAAAATCCCTCACAGTTGTGATTTTTGGAAAACTGTGGTATACTGAGAAAAACAAACCGAGGAGTGCTTTTGTGAAGATTCAAGATGTGACAATCGAAACACCGCTGTTTCTCGCCCCGATGGCAGGTGTGACCGACCTTGCATTCCGCAAAATCTGCAGGGAGCTTGGTGCGGGTGCGACCGTGACCGAGATGGTGAGCAGCCGTGCACTCATTTATCAGGATAAAAAATCGAATCAAATCCTGCGCCTTAGCGAGGATGAGCACCCCTCTGCCGTTCAGATTTTCGGAAACGACCCCGAAATCATGGCGCAAGCCGCAGTCCTTGCGCTCGAGCGCTCGGGTGCGGATATGATTGATATCAACATGGGCTGTCCCACCCCGAAAATCGTGAACAACGGGGACGGAAGCGCGCTCATGCAAACCCCCGACCTTGCAGGCCGCATCATCTCCGCGGTGCGCGGCGCGGTGCCCTGCCCGGTGACCGTGAAATTCCGCACAGGCTGGGACGCGGGCAGTATCAATGTTCTGGAATTTGCAAAAATGGCGGAGGACGCGGGCGCGGATGCAATTTGCATCCACGGCCGCACGCGCAAGCAAATGTACTCAGGGCGAGCGAATTGGGACCATATCCGCGACGCGGTGAAGACGGTCTCCATTCCGGTGATTGCAAACGGTGATGTTTTCACCGCGGAGGACTGTGTCCGCGTGCTGGATTATACCGGTGCCGCGGGTGTGATGATCGGGCGCGCCGCATTTGGAAATCCGTGGTTATTCGCGCAGGCGAAAGCCGCGCTTTTGGGCAAGGAGATTCCCGACCTTCCCCCGCTTTCCGAACGGCTGGAGGTCGCACTTCGTCAGGTTTCCCTTTCGATTGAGGAAAAGGGCGAGCGTGTCGCGGTACTCGAGGCGCGTAAGTACCTCGCGTGGTATCTGCGCGGTGTACGCGGCGCAAACTATTACAAAGACCGTCTGTTTTCCCTGACCACGCAGGATGAGGTCATCCGCACGGTACGGGAATTGCAGCACGTGTTACGGTAAAGGAGGGATTTGATGCAAACCGAAGAAACTCTGATTGAACAAGCAAAAAACGGCGATTTGGATGCCTTCGAAGGCATTGTAACGCTCTATGAAAAGCGTGTGTACCATTTCATCCTCAAATCCCTGCGCAATCCCGAGGATGCGATGGACATCTCGCAGGAAACCTTCCTGCGCGTGTATCGCTCGCTGAATCTGTTCCGCGGTCAAAGTTCATTTTCGACTTGGATTTTCTCGATTGCAAGCAATTTATGTATTGATTTTGTGCGAAAACAAAAACGCCGCGGTCTGCACATCCCTGCGCTCAGCGAGGATTCCCCCGAGATGCAAAACCTCACCGATGAGCGGCATGACCCGGTCATGCACGCGGAAAAGCGCGAGACCGCACGAGAAATTGACCGCGCACTCGCCGCCGTTACCCCCGACCTGCGCGAGATTTTCCTGCTCCGTGAGGTGGCTGGACTTTCTTACCAAGAAATTGCGGATGCACTTGATATCGAGCTCGGCACCGTGAAATCCCGTATCGCTCGCGCACGCGCCGCACTCGCAAAAGAATTACGTGCTCTGCGGAACAATTCCGCAAATGACACGTCAAACGATACGAAAGAGAGGTGAGTAGGCTTGGCAGATTGCAGCGAATATTTGGAACTCATCAGCCGTTCTGTGGACGGTGACCTTTCCGCGGAAGAAGCGGAAACGCTCTACGAGCATTTGGCGCATTGTCCGACCTGCTCGGAGACCCTTTCCTCGTTTGAAGAACTCTCCATGATGACCGCGGACACACTCAAAACTCCGCCGTCCCAGCTCAAAGACGGGGTGATGACAAGCCTCCGCGCGACAAAAAACCGCCCGTGGTATGTGAAATACCGTTTCACCGCGGTTGCCGCGTGCTTCGCACTTGTTGTGCTCGCGATTTCCTATACCCCGCTCGGAGATTTCCTCGCGCCCCCACGGGAGAATGAGATTTTAACCGAGGATACCGCAGCGCCCGTGCGCGATGAAGACGTTTCCTTCGGCGCGTCTTACAACACAGACACCGCATCCGAAGAGGAATCCATCTTGCGCACCGCGGAAGCACCGCCCGAGGCGGTTGCGGACAACTCCGCCGCCGTTGAGGCGAAAACCGCACCGCAAGCGGAAAATCCCGAGCCGATGACCGAAGAAACCGCAGAGAACACGCCCATGCAGGACACCGAAGCGGCAGATACGGAGACCGATAATGCGGCGGCGCAGGATACCGAGGAGATTCTTCCACTTGTTCTGCCCTTGACTCCGTATGAGGAAACCTTCGCAAAGTATCTCTTGTTCTCCGCACCCGAAGCCCCCGAGGTGCTCTATGACATCACCTCCGACCAAACTCTGGACCATGTGGTGTACTACATCGTCACCGCCGAGCAATTCACCGCGGTACAATCCGCGCTGCTGGAAGACGGCATTGAGGTGCAGGTTGTCTCGGGCGACCCAAAAAGCGAACAGTTTCTTCTCATTTTGACCATCACACAATAACAACCCGACCCGTCACGCAATCAAAGATTGCGGTCGGGTGCCCCTTTCACAAAAAGAAAAATCGCTATGGTAAGGCTGATTGCCTACCATAGCGATTTTTTGACGTATTGAGTAAAAAGATTGCTTTTGAAGCGGGCCCTGTCTTATGAAGACCCGCCTCTCAAGGCGTTTTGTGATGCAGTTCTTACTTGAGGTTGAACCATGCCTTACGGCCGAGGTACATTGCGGTGTCACCGAGTTCCTCTTCGATGCGGAGGAGCTGGTTGTACTTCGCAACACGGTCGGTACGGCTCGGAGCACCGGTCTTGATCTGACCTGCGTTGAGAGCGACAGCGATGTCAGCGATGGTGGTGTCTTCGGTTTCACCGGAGCGATGGGAGATAACAGCGGTGTAACCTGCACGGTTTGCCATCTGGATTGCATCCAAGGTCTCGGTCAGGGAACCGATCTGGTTGACCTTGATGAGGATGGAGTTTGCAACACCCTTTTCGATACCGGTGGAGAGACGCTCTACGTTGGTAACGAAGAGGTCGTCGCCGACCAGCTGGACCTTGCCGCCGATTGCCTTGGTGAGCATTGCCCATGCTTCCCAGTCGTCTTCAGCAACGCCGTCCTCGAGGGAGATGATCGGGTACTTTGCAGCCAGGTTCTTCCAGTAGTTGACAAGCTGCTGCTTGGTCATTCTCTTCTTAGCCTTCGGGAGGAGGTAGGTGCCGTCTTCTTCATACCACTCGGAGGAAGCAGCGTCGATAGCGATCATGAAGTCTTCGCCTGCCTTGTAGCCTGCCTTCTCGATTGCTTCAACGATAACCTTCAGAGCATCCTCGTCCTTCTTGAGGTTCGGAGCGAAGCCGCCTTCATCACCAACAGCAGTGGTCATGCCCATGTCGGACAGAACCTTCTTGAGGTTGTGGAAGACTTCGGTGCACCAACGGAGTGCTTCGGAGAAGGTCGGAGCGCCAACCGGCATGATCATGAATTCCTGAATATCAACGTTGTTGGAAGCGTGTGCGCCACCGTTTAAGATGTTCATCATCGGAACCGGGAGGGTCTTTGCATTGCAGCCGCCGATATAGGTGTAGAGCGGCATGCCGAGGCATTCTGCTGCAGCCTTAGCGGTTGCGAGGGATGCGCCCAGGATTGCGTTTGCGCCGAGACGGGACTTGTTCGGAGTGCCGTCGAGGTCGATCATAACGCGGTCGATTTCGACCTGGTCGAGAGCGTTGAGTCCGATGATTGCTTCAGCGATTTCGGTGTTGACAGCGTCAACAGCCTTCAAAACGCTCTTGCCCATGAACTTGCTCTTGTCGCCGTCACGAAGCTCGCAAGCTTCGAAGATACCGGTGGAAGCACCGGACGGGACAGCCGCACGGCCCATGTAGGTGTTGATGCCGTCATCAACATAAACTTCAACTTCAACAGTCGGATTTCCGCGGGAGTCGATTACCTGACGACCGACTACGTCTACGATTTCTGCAAACTTTTTCATTGGTCTTTTCTCCTTTTTATATAAAAATTTTATTGCTGACTGAATCTTAACCCACAATCAAGCTCTTGCCGTCCATCTCTTCGGGCGGATTGATGCCCATGAGATCCAGCATGGTGGGAGCAATGTCCGCGAGACGGCCGTCACGCAGCTTTGCACTTGCTCCGACTAAGATAAACGGAACCTGATTGGTGGTGTGCGCGGTGAACGGGCTGACCCCGTCCTCCTGCAGCATTTGGTCTGCATTGCCGTGGTCCGCAGTGATGATGGAGATGCCGCCCACTTCACGGGTTGCCTCCACAACACGGCCCACACAAGCATCCACGGTCTCAACCGCGGTCTTCGCCGCCGCAAACACGCCGGTATGACCCACCATGTCGCAGTTTGCGAAGTTTAAGATGACCACATCGTACTTCTGGTCACGGATCAGAGCGACCGCCTTGTCCGCAACCTCGTTTGCGCTCATCTCGGGTTGGAGATCGTAGGTCGCAACCTTCGGGGAAGCGACCAGAACACGGTCTTCGCCTTCATACATGGTTTCCACACCGCCGTTGAAGAAGAAGGTGACGTGTGCATACTTTTCGGTTTCCGCAATACGGAGCTGAGAGAGACCCAGCTTACTGATATACTCACCGAAGGTATTGTTGAGACTCTGCGGACGGAATGCCACATCAACATTCGGCATCGACGCGTCATACTGCGTCATGCAAACAAACTGCAGCGGGAAGAAGCCGTTCGGACGGACAAAGCCGTCAAACGCCTCATCCACAAAGGTGCGGGTGATTTCACGCGCACGGTCGGGACGGAAGTTGAAGAACACGATGGAGTCATTTGCGGATACGCCCGCATCCTTGACACAAACCATCGGCTCGATGAACTCGTCGGTGATTTCTGCCGCATACGATGCGCTCACACCTGCGACCGGGTCGGAAACGAAGTTGCCTTCTCCCAGCACCATTGCGCGGTATGCACGCTCCACGCGGTCCCAACGGTTGTCGCGGTCCATCGCATAGTAACGACCCATCACGGTCGCAATCTTGCCGACCCCGATTTCCTCGCATTTTGCCACGGTCTCCGCTACGAAATCCACACCCGAGGTGGGAGAAACGTCACGGCCGTCCATGAAGCAATGCACATAGACCTTGGTAAGACCCTCACGCTTTGCGAGTTCCAAAAGTGCAAACAAATGTGTCAGGTGACTGTGAACGCCACCGTCACTCAAAAGTCCCATCAAATGCAGGGCGCTGTCATGCTCCTTGCAGTTTCTCACCGCACGGACGAGTGCTTCGTTGGTAAAGAAGTCGCCGTCTGCGACCGATTTGGTGATGCGCGGGAGTTCCTGGAACACCACGCGGCCGGCACCGATGTTGGTGTGCCCGACCTCGCTGTTGCCCATCTGACCGTCGGGCAGACCTACGTCAAGGCCCGATGCGTTCAAACGGCAATGGGAAGAAGTTTTCATCAACCCATCGATGGTGGGGGTGCAAGCCGCACAAATCGCGTTGCACTCGCTTGCGTCCGCAAGCCCGAAGCCATCCATAATGATGAGTGTAATCGGTGTCTTTTTCTCCATACGCGCGCCGCCTTACTGGTTGGAAGCGCCTATGATGGAGATGAAATCATCCACCTTGAGGGACGCACCACCAATGAGTCCACCGTCAACATCGAGCTGAGCGAGCAGCTCTTCCGCGTTCTTCGGATTCATGGAACCGCCGTACTGAATGGTGACCGAACGAGCAACGCGTGCGCCGTATTTTGCACGGATGACAGAACGGATCAGGCCGCAGATTTCGCCTGCCTGCTCTGCGGTAGCGGTCTTGCCGGTACCGATTGCCCAAATCGGCTCATATGCGAAGACGATCTTGCGCATCTGGTCTGCTTCGATGTCGCGCAGAGCGATTTTGACCTGAGTGGTGATGAGTTCAGCGGTGATATCCGCTTCGCGCTCTTCCAGGCTCTCACCCACACAGATAATCGGGCGCAGGCCGTTTTCCAGAGCCGCCTTGACCTTGAGGTTGACGGTCTCGTTGGTTTCTGCGAAGTACTGACGGCGTTCGCTGTGACCGATGACAACAAACTTCACGCCCAGTTCTTTGAGCATTTCAGCGGAAACTTCGCCGGTGAATGCACCGGACTTTTCCCAATGCATGTTCTGTGCCGCGATTGCAACCTTTGCATCACGTGCAGCGCGAACTGCCGCGGGAATATCTACAAACGGAACACAGAGGACAACGTCGCACCAACGCTGTTTACCGAGTTTGCCCTTGAGTTCGTCGAGAAATGCTTTGGTTTCTGCGGGAGTCTTGTTCATTTTCCAGTTGCCCGCAATAATGGTCTTGCGATATTTACGGTTCATATCAGTCGTGTCTCCTTTTTTACCCTTTGCTGTGATGATTTACTTATCTTCCAGGCATGCAATACCCGGGAGTTCCAAACCTTCGAGGAATTCGAGGGAAGCGCCGCCGCCGGTGGAAATATGAGTCATTTCCTTCTCGAATCCCAGCTTCTTGACCGCGGAAGCGGAGTCACCGCCACCGATGATGCTGATTGCATCACTTGCCGCGATTGCCGCAGCAACACCCTTGGTGCCGCCCGCAAACTTCTCAAATTCAAATACGCCCATCGGACCGTTCCAGATAACGGTACCTGCGTTTTTCACCGCATCCTGGAATGCTGCGAGGGTAGCCGGACCGATGTCCAGACCCATCCAGCCGTCCGGAATTGCATCCGCAGCAACCACGTCGCTTGCAGCGTCAGCCGCAAACTTGTCTGCGATGATGGTATCGGTCGGGATGCAGAGGTTGACCTTCTTTGCCGCAGCCTTCTCGATCATTTCGAGTGCGTAATCCAGCTTATCCTCTTCGCAGAGGGAGTTGCCGATTTTGCCGCCCTGGGCACGGATGAAGGTATATGCCATACCGCCGCCGATGATGAGGGTGTCAACCTTTTCAAGCAGGTTGTTGATAACGCCGATCTTATCAGAAACCTTGGAGCCGCCGAGGATTGCGACGAGCGGACGCTTCGGGCTTTCCAGAGCCTCACCCATGATGCTGATTTCCTTATTGATCAGATAGCCGCAAACTGCCGGCAGATAATCCGCAACACCCGCGGTGGAAGCGTGTGCACGGTGAGAGGTGCCGAATGCATCGTTGACGTAGATTTCCGCCATGGATGCAAGTTCCTTTGCGAATGCCGAATCGTTCTTTTCTTCTTCCTTGTGGTAACGGACGTTTTCAAGCAGCATGACTTCGCCGTCTTTCAGAGCGGCAGCCTTTGCCTTTGCATCCGCGCCGATGACATCTTCTGCCATCGCAACCGAGCAGCCGAGCAGTTCGCCCAGGCGCTTTGCGACCGGAGCAAGGGAGAATTTCGGGTTGACTTCGCCCTTCGGACGACCCAAGTGCGAGCAAAGGATGACCTTTGCGCCCTGACCCATCAAATACTGAATGGTGGGGAGGGATGCAACGATGCGCTTATCCGAGGTGATTGCGCCGGTCTCATCCTGCGGAACGTTGAAGTCACAACGAACCAAAACCTTCTTGCCTGCTACTGCGATGTCTTCGATGCTTTTTTTCTGATATGTCATTTTCGTTCACTCCTACTCTAATATAATTTGTGAAGAATGATGAATTCTCAATTAGTACTATTATAATCCATATTCATCCAAGTTACAATTGTTTTTTTGCATTGTTTTTGATTTTTTTTGCGAATTTTTTCGCTATTCTGTACAAAAAATCTCAATCCGACATCTTGCCGAAGGCTTTCATCCCCGCAAAATCGCGTTGACGGAGTGCTTCAAACACCACCACCGCAACCGAGTTGGAAAGATTTAAGCTTCGTGCTTCCTCGCGAATCGGGATGCGGATTGTTGTGTCCGGGTTTTGGTACAAAAGCTCCTCGGGAAGTCCCTTGGTCTCCTTCCCGAAGAGGAAATACACGTCCTCGGGATATTCCACCTCGGCATAGGTATGCTTTGCCTTTGTGGATGCATAATAAAAAGGACCTTTGGGATTGGCTTTGAAAAACTCGTCGAGATTCTCATGCACCTGAACATTGAGCAGATGCCAGTAATCCAGACCCGCGCGTTTTAACTGCTTATCGTCAATGGAAAAGCCGAGCGGACGGATGAGGTGCAGCTGTGCGCCGGTCGCGGCACAGGTACGGGCGACATTTCCGGTATTCGCCGGGATCTCCGGCTCCACCAAAACAATGTGAATCATACGCTCCCTCCTTCAATATCACGACAATCGAAAGTCGAAATTTCTAAATTCCGACGGCAAATCTTTGATTTGCGGGCAGTTTTCCCGAGGGAAAACTGTCGATTTCTGTTACAATGAATGCAGACCCAAAAAGCAAACTGCTTTTTGGGCGGCTGATCTATCAGGTGCGAAAAGGCTTTTTGCCTTTTCAACATCCTACATTCATTATGATACATTTTATGACAAGAGATAGCGGATTTCAAGAGATTTTTGCACGAATTCTTACAAATTTAATAAGTCCTTGAAATGGAGTAATTTTTGTTGTATTCTAATAGAAGAAAAATTTTTCCTCTTAAGGAGTGTTTTCAATGGCTGAACTTCGATACAATCCCATCCTGCGCGACTGGGTCATGGTGGCATCCCACCGTCAAAAACGCCCGAATATGCCCAAGGATTTCTGTCCCTTCTGCCCGGGTTCGGGTAAGGTGCCCGATGATTATGATGTCCATTGCTACGACAATGACTTCCCGGCACTCTCTCCCAATCCGCCCGAGCCGGATGCCTTCTCGCATCCGCTCTTTGAGACCGCACCGCTTCACGGCAAGTGCGAGGTCATCCTCTACTCCCCCAACCACACCGCCACCCTGCCCGACCTTCCGCAATGGCAGGTGCGCAAGCTGGTGGATTTGTGGGCCGAGCGTTTTGAAGCGCTCTCGAAAGACCCCAAGGTCAAATACGTTCTGATTTTCGAAAATCGCGGCGAGCTTGTCGGCGTGACCATGCCGCATCCGCACGGTCAGATTTACGCATATCCGTGGCTTCCGAAGAAATTGCAGGAGGAATGCACCTCCGCAAGCGAGTACAACGCAAAAAAAGGCTCCTGCCTGTTCTGTGACCTGTTGGGTGCGGAGCGCGAGGACGGTCGCCGCATCATCTTCGAGACCGAGCATTTTGTGTGCTATCTCCCGTTCTATTCCGAGTATCCCTACGGTGTCAATCTTATGGCAAAGCGTCATGTGAAAAATCTCACCGAGCTCACAGAGTCGGAAAAAGACTGCCTGGCAGATACCCTGCGCAAAACCGCGGGTATGATGGACTCGCAGTTTGACAAGACCATGCCGTATATGATGTGCTTGCATCAGGCTCCGGTCAACTGCGAGGAAGACCCGAACTATTATCATTTCCATATCGAATTCTATCCCCCGCTCCGCTCGGCAACCCAGATTAAATGGAACGCATCGAGCGAGACGGGTGCATGGGCGCATTGCAACCCCACCGCACCCGAAGAAAAGGCGGTGGAGCTGCGTGAGGCGTATGACCGCTTCTGCGCAAAGGAGGGTAAATAAATGAAACCGATTTCCGAGCTTCTTTCGGTATTTGAAGCCTGTTTCCACAATCCCAATCCCCCGAAATTCTTCTTCGCGCCCGCGCGCGTGAATTTAATCGGTGAGCATATTGACTATCACGGCGGCGATGTCATGCCTGCCGCACTCGATATGGGCACCTTGATTATCGCGGCAGAAAACGGTACCGACACCCTGCGCTTGTGCGCGGAAGACCTGCCGGGCATTTCGGTGGCTTGCCCGCTCGATAAATTAAACTTCTTCCGCGGAAAGGGCTGGGGCTCGTACCAGCTTGGTGTTGCGGCGTTCCTTTCGGAGCGCGGCGAAACCCTCCGCGGCATGGATATGCTCTTCTGCGGCGACATCCCGTTTGGCGCAGGTCTTTCCTCTTCGGCATCCATCGAGGTTGCGACCGCGGTGGCACTCACCGGTCAGAAGGGCTCGCCCTCGCTTGCGGTTTTGTGTCAGCGTGTGGAAAATGAATTTGTCGGCTTAAACTGCGGCATCATGGACCAGTACGCTTCCGCGTGCGGCAAAAAGGACCACGCCATGCTCTTAAACTGCGACACCCTCTCCTGCTCTTATGTCCCGCTCGATTTGAAGGATGCATGCCTTGTCATCACCAATACCAACAAAAAGCGCGGACTTGCGGACTCCAAATACAACGAGCGCCGCGGCGAGAGTGAAGAAGCGCTTGCACGGCTCAAAGCGGTTTATCCGGGTCGCACCTATCTGTGCCAGTTTACCGAGGAAGAACTCAGGGAATCGATCGGTCTGTTTGCGGATGCGCCGATTCTCTTTGACCGCGCACTTCACGTGGTCACCGAGCAGGCGCGTGTTCACAAAGCGGCAGAGTGCATGAAAAACGGCGATCTGGTCGGCTTTGGCGAACTGCTTCACGCGTCCAACCTCTCCCTGCGCGACAAATACGAGGTCACAGGCGAGCATCTGGATGCGCTCTACGACGCAATCTGCGCGGTGGAGGGTGTCTACGGCACCCGTATGACCGGCGCGGGATTCGGCGGCTGTAACGTGAGCTTGGTCAAGAAGGATGCGGTGGAGACCTTCAAGACAGAGGTTTCCGCGCGTTATGAAAAGCAAACGGGAATTGTCCCGTCGTTCTATCTCTCGGGCATCGGTGAAGGTGCGCGTGAGATTTCAAAGGAGGAACTTGTATGATTTTAATTTGCGGCGGTGCGGGCTACATCGGCAGCGCAACCGCGTATCAGATGCAGCAGAAGGGTTATGACCTGCTGATTTTGGATAACTTACAGCGCGGGCACAAAGCCGCAGCGCGTGATTTACCCTTGGTTGTGGGCGATTTGCACGACGAAGCCCTGCTCGACAAAATCTTTACCGAAAACAAAATCGATGCGGTGGTGCATTTTGCCGCCAACTCTCTGGTGGGCGAGAGTGTCACCCAGCCGCTTTCGTATTATGACAACAATGTCTGCGCAACCATGCATCTCTTAAATGCCATGGTGCGCCACGGGGTGAAGAAACTGGTCTTCTCCTCCACCGCCGCGGTTTACGGCGAGCCGGAGGTCATTCCGATTCCCGAGGATTTGACCAAAGCACCCACCAACCCCTACGGCGAGACCAAGCTTGCCATTGAACGGATGCTGCATTGGTGCGACGGGGCATACGGCTTAAAGGCGGTCTGCCTGCGCTACTTCAACGCGGCAGGCGCTCTGCCCGACGGAAGTTTGGGCGAGGACCACAAGCCTGAGTCGCATCTACTCCCCATCATTTTGCAAACCGCACTCGGAAAGCGCGACCATATTGATATGTACGGCACCGACTACCCCACCAAAGACGGTACTTGTGTCCGCGACTATATCCATGTCCTTGACCTTGCCGATGCGCACATCCTTGCGTTGGAGCATCTCTTGGGCGGTGGGGAAAGCCGCAGATACAATCTCGGAAGCGGCGAAGGCTACTCGGTCCGCGAGATGGTGGAGCTTTCTCGCGAAATCACAGGCTGCGAAATCCCTGCGCGTGAGATGGACCGCCGTGCGGGTGACCCTGCGGTGCTGATTGCATCAAGCGAGCGCATCCGCACCGAGCTTGGCTGGAATCCCACACGCACCCTGCGTGACATCATCTCCTCGGCTTGGAAGTGGCACTCCACCCATCCCGACGGCTATAACGACTAATGCAAAAGGGCTCGAAACGAGCCCTTTTTTCTATTGAATTTTGTCGGATTTTATGATAAAATGGATTCATTCTACTACAAAGGCAGGTAGGCTGAATATGAAAGCAACATTGATTACCGTTTCTCTCGACCAAAACTGGGTCTTAAAGAATATGTCCTCCGGAAGTTCCACCGCGGTTGCCCGTATCCTCACCGAGTTGGGAGACCGCCATGTTTCCGGCTCTTTCTTCGTTCTCTCTCAGGGGTTTGACAGTTTCACCGTCATCTCCTGCCGCGAGAACAGTTTTGACGAGAAAGAGGTCCGCGAGATTGTTTCCATTGTCACAAAAGAGGCATCAATTCAAATCTCGATGGAGGCAATTTCAAACGAAGTCCTCGCAGAAAAGCTCGACCGTATTCGTGAAAAACTCTCTCCCCAACAGCAGGAATTGCTCGCAGAGGAGTTTTCCATCGAGCTGAAAAAACCCGAGGAAGACGAGATTCCCAAGAAAGAGGAAGCAACTGTGAACAATGACGTGCCCAAGCAGAAGGAAGCTCCCAAGCCCGAGGAAAAGGCTCCCTCGCTCGAGGAACTGATCGGTCTTGCGCCGCTGAAGGCATGGGTTTTAGAGGTGGAAGGCATTGCAAAAACCTCGCCCGAGCTTGCGCGTAAGGCAGGACTGTTTGAAAACACCGCCCATCTCATCTCCATCAACCGCGGCTGCGGTCTCTCCACCGTGTTGAGTGTGATGGCGCAAACCCTCCAGTGCAACAATCTGGTCACCTTCGGGAACAAAACTCCGATTATTGAAATGACGCTGGAATACGCCGACGACCCGAGAGAGTTCGGCTCTCTCAATCAGCTCGCGCAGATTCTGCAGGGCTGCTCGGGGAAAGACGGCATCTCCGCAATCATCGCCGTCAACATTGAGGAATGGCTGGATTGCCTGTACGAAAAGAATTTCCGCAGATTCCTGCGCTTGATTTGGCAGAACAAGGGCAGTTTTATCTTTGTCTTTACCGTTCCGTATGCGGAAGACTCGGTCATCAGCAAGGCGGCGGCGCAAATCAGCGATTTGATGAGCCTGAACGTCATGAAGTTCATCCCCCCGTCGGACAAAGAGCTCTTCCATTATTTCAAAGCGCTCTGCGCAGGCTATGAAATCACCGTGGAGGACGAGGCGTTCTCTTCATTCAGCCGTGTTTTGGCAATTGAAAAGAGTGACGGTAAGTTCTACGGCTTCAACACCATCCGTAAGCTTGTAAACGACCTGCTTTACCGCATGATTTCCTCCGCGGCACTCGCGGGCGAGGAAATGAATCCCGTCCTCACAAACAGCGCGCTCTTAAAATATGCATCTCTCGACGACGATTCCGCAATCCCGGGTCTTGAGCAGTTAAACAGCATGGTCGCGCTCACCGAAGTCAAGAACACGGTGCAGGAGATTCTCTCCTCCGCAAAATTGCAGAAGGAACTTTTCCAAAGCGGAAAGAGTGCCATTCGTCCGTGCTATCACATGATGTTCTCGGGAAATCCGGGTACCGGTAAAACCGTGGTCGCACGTATCATCGGCAGAATCTTCAAAGAAGCAGGCCTTCTCTCTGTCGGTAACTTCTTCGAGGTTTCCAGACAGGACTTTGTCGGGAAATATGTGGGTCACACCGCACCGAAGGCGATGGAGCTTTGCAGAAACGCGCTTGGCTCGGTCCTTTTCATCGACGAGGCGTATTCCCTTGCAAACACCAACGACGGCTTCAGCTCCGAGGCAATTTCCACATTGATTGCGCAGATGGAAAACCATCGCGACGATATGGTGGTCATCCTTGCGGGTTACGCAAAGGAGCTTGAGGATTTGCTTGCGATGAACCCGGGGCTTAAATCCCGCGTTCCGCATAAGATTCACTTCCCCAACTACACCCGCGACGAACTCAAGGAGATTTTCTATCTCCAGCTGAACGGGAAGATGGAGTATGACGAAACCTTCTCCGCAAAGGTGGACGAAACCTTCGCAAATCTCCCGGATTCTCTCTTGCAGCAGCGCGACTTCTCAAACGGACGTTTTGTGCGTAATCTGGTAGAGCGCATCATGTCCAAAGCCGCGATGCGTTTTGAACTCTCCGACCTTCCGATTGAAGAATTCAAACTCAACGAAAGCGACTTTACGGTTGCGGTCAGCGACAATGATTTCACCACACTCATTGCAAAGCCGCAGAAGGCAAGCCGCATCGGATTTTAACACAGTAAATTTGGGGAATCCCCCAAAAGAATAAAAGGAGGACTCATATTATGAGCGAAGAAAAAATGGCATTGGCAAAATCGGTTTATGAGCGTGTTGCAACCACCCTCGATAACATGAACCTCAAGTATCAGAGACACGATGACGATTTGGTCATCCACCTCGGTATGCGCGGCGATGATATGGACCACGATATGCTCCTGATTGTCCGCGAGAAGAACTCCATCCTCAGCTTTGTGGAGCGCCTTCCGTTCCATCTCGATCCGGATAAGGCAGACGAGATTGCAAAGGCTGTCTGCAACGTCAACAACCATCTGTTCCTGGGCGGCTTCACCTATGAAGCAGGCTCGGAGACCCTGAACTTTGAACTCTCCATGCCGTTTAGCGGCAGTTTGATCGGTGAAGAGGCAATCCAGCACGTTCTGATTGCTGCGGTCAAGACCGTTGAAGACTATGACGATAAGTTCCTCGCACTCAACAAGGGCTACATCTCTGCTGACGAGTTTAAGAACTAATCACCGCAAGGAGTGTTGACACATGATTTTAATGCCGAACTTTTTTGAAAAAGAAAACGGAATGGAGCGCGGCTACGATCTTGCCTCGCGGCTTTTAAAAGACCGTATCATCCTGCTCTTTTCCGATGTCAACGATGACCTCGCTTGCAGCATCATTGCACAGATGCTGTATCTGGAATCGGTCGACCCGAATAAGGATATTTATCTCTACATCAATTCTCCGGGCGGCTCGGTCAGTGCGGGATTCGGGATTTACGACACCATGAAGCACTTAAAGTGCGATGTTCACACCATCTGTGTGGGTCTCGCGGCAAGCATGGGCGCATTCCTGCTCTCCTCGGGTACCAAAGGCAAGCGTTCCTCGTTGGAAAACAGCCAGATCATGATTCATCAGCCGCTCGGCGGTGCGCGCGGTCAGGCAACCGACATTGAAATCACCGCACGAAACATTCTGCGAATCAAAGACCGCTTAAACAACATCCTCGCCTCCAACACAGGAAAGGATATCGAGCAAATCGCGGCGGATACCGAACGCGACAACTGGATGTTCCCCGAAGAGGCGCTGGAATACGGTCTCATCGATCATATCATCACAGACTAAAAAAATCCCGTCGTAACTAAAAAAAATCCCGTCGTACGACGGGATTTTTTCTTTTACTGTAAATTGAGGAACAGAATGGATGCCAGACTGAGCACCGAGGCGATAATCGCGTTACGCGAGATTTTCTCTTTGAGGAGTACCACACCGAATGCCAGAATACCCAGCATGGAGACCACGCTGTACAGCGGCAGGAACACCGCAGACGGATACACCGCAAGGTAGGTGACGTACACAAAGTTCCAAAGCACACAGGTAAAGCCTGCGATGAGGGTTTGCACCAAAACCTGCTTGTCTGCCACGGTTTTCACGGTTTCCTTCGCACCCATGCACAGACAAATCACACCGGTAATCAGGGTTGCCGCAATCGCGTAATACACCAAAAACTCCTTGCCCATATCACCGTGCTTTAGCATGAAAATCTTGGTGAAGGTGGTTGCCGCACCGATGGTCACGGTCGCCGCGATGGTTAAAATCAGCCATTTTGCGGTGACCTTCTTTTTCACCTCACTGACCGCATACGAGCTTCTCGAATAGAAGAAAAGCCCTGCAAAGAAGAGAAGCAGACCCAGAATCTGCCAGAAGGACAGGGTCTCACCCCAGAAGCACACGCCGTATGCGATGACAACCACCGTGTTAAACGACCAGATTGCATTGGTCATGGAAACCGAGCCCTCGCTGTATGCCTTCATGCACAGCACATATGCCACAATGTAGAGCGCGGCATACGCGGTCGGGTACAGAATCGCGTCAAGCGAGATGGAAAGCGGTCTGTACGGCGGCATGAGAAGGGTAAATACCAACTGCGCCGCAGAAAACAGCATGGTAAAAATCAGCGCCTGCAAAATCGAAGAGCCTTGCTTTGCCTCTACCTTCTTCATCGCGAGCATATTCGCACCCTTGGTAACGAATACCACCGCCATACCGAGAACCAATCCCCACATATTTTTTATCGTCCTTTCTTATTCTTCGCAAATTTTCTTATCTTCAATCCAAATGTGTCGGTTGCACACATGGAGCGCCGCGCGCTTGTGCGACACAATGATACAAGTAATATCCTTCATCTCGCGCAGGTTCCAAAGCACCGCTTCCTCGGTCGCTTCATCCAGCGCGCTGGTTGCCTCATCAAGCAGCAGGATGGGTGCGCGCTTTAAGAGTGCGCGCGCAAGTGCAATCCGCTGCACCTGACCCTCGCTGAGTCCGTGCCCATGTTCACCGATGACGGTCTCGAGTCCCTGCGGCAATTCCGCAAGGAAGCCGTCCGCACACGCGGCTTTGAGCGCGGCGGAGATTTCCGCATCCGTCGCATCCTGCGCGGCAAAGGTCAGATTCTCCCGAATCGTGCCCGAGAAAAGGAAATTCCCCTGCGGCACATAGGAAAAGAGCGGTCGGGTCGCGCAGTTTGCCGGGGTTTTCCCCTCTGCACTCTCAAACCAAATCTCACCCGCATCGGGCGGGAATACATCGAGCAGTAATTTGAGCAGGGTGCTTTTGCCGATTCCCGAGCGTCCCATAATGGCAACAAAATCGCCCGGATGCAAGGTCAAATCCGCATTCTCCAACACACACTCACGCCCGTAGCTGAAGGTGATGCCGCGAAATTCGATTGCGGAAATTTTCTCGTAAAATGCACGCGGATTTGAAAGTTTTTCCGCTTGCGGCTCATCTGCCAAAGCCTCAAACTCCTGCAGCCGCTCGGCACTTGCGAGCATTCCGTAATAGCGCGGCAAGAAGCCCGAGAGATTGGTGAGCGGCGCCTGAATTTGGCTCACCAGCTGCAGAATCGCGCTGAGCGTACCGAAACTCATGGTCCCGAGCAGCAAGCAATACGCGCACCAGACCAGCGCACACAGATATGCCGCTTGGAACACAAAACTCATCCCCGCATTGGATGCGGTATGCAGCCGCCAACGGCGGCGTTTTTCTTTGAAATGTTCCTCCTGCAGCTCGTCCGCACGCGCCTCCACATGGGACTCCTCGCCAAAGACCTTGACCACAAGCAAACTCTCAAGCGCTTCCTGCAAGAAGGAGCGCACCCGTCCGTCCGCCGCCTGCACACGCTTGTGCAAGCGTTTGAGGACACGGCGGAATACTCGGGTGATGGCAAAGAGCAACACCCCGCCCGCCAAAAAGAGCAGGACAAACCACGGCTCCAACACCACCAGCACCGCAAAGGCACAGACAAGGCGCGCCGCCATGCCCGCAAGCGAGGGCAGAATCCCGATTGCGCCGTCGCACACCGCGGCGGTATCACTCACCAAACGGTTGAGGATTTCACCGCTGTGATATTCACTCACCGCGCGGTACTGTTTTTTGAGAATTGAGGCAAACACACGGCTTTTGAGCTTCATTTCCAACCGTGCGCGCAAATGCTCCTCCAAATTATAATTGAGGAAGCGCAGTCCCAACTGCACAAGGATGATTGCGGCAAGACCGCTTGCATACCGCAGCATCCCCGCCATATCCCCTGCCACCGCACAGTCAATGATACCGCGGCAAGCGAGCGCAAAGAGGACCACAATCGCGGAGAAGACCGCGTTTGAAAGAATCAGCACCAACAAACGAAACCGCAAGCCTTCGGTCGCATTCCACACCCAACCGAGTGCGGTTTGATGATTCTTATGTTCCACGGCGACCTCCTTTCCGCATCAGATGCAGGCAGATTTTTCTGAGATACGGCACACGGCACCAGAAAAACACATACAGCCGATAGCCGAAATTCGTTGTTTTCACATAGCGCTTTCCGCGGAAAAACCCGTCCATCACACCCAAGACCATCTCGTCTGTGATGCCGTGCTCCCATTCCAGCTGATGGTCTCCGCACAAAACATAGCCGTCTTGCTCCACGCGCATCACCCGATGGAGCACGTGCTGACCGTTTTCGCGCCGATAGAGCGGAACATCAAAGCGGCGAAGCGGCCCTACCTTCGGTACGATGACCACGGTGTCCTCCCCTTCGTGCAGGAGCGGATTCATACTCGTCCCACGGACCGGGGTGAGATACTTCCCATGTATTTGTAAAATTTCTGTGACCGATTTCTTTTCCAAAGCCGCTTTCACCTCCTATTCCTTGCATTTTATCACATTTCAAAGAATTTTACAATCCCCACCCCTCGACCGAAAATCCCTTTTCTTTTTTTGCAAAGTGTGGTACACTATTTTAAAGCAAGCGAATGTGAGGTATAAGTTATGGGCTTGATTGAAAAACTTTTCGGAACATACAGCGACCGTGAACTGAAAAAAATCTATCAAATTGTAGATAAAATCGAGGCACTCGACGCGGAATACACCGCGCTCAGCGATGCGGATTTGCAGGCAAAAACCCCTGCATTCAAAGCGCGCCTTTCTGCGGGCGAAACCCTTGACGAC
Source organism: Eubacteriales bacterium (assembly GCA_045540975.1). Lineage (GTDB taxonomy): Bacteria > Bacillota > Clostridia > Oscillospirales > JAAYXM01 > SIG510. The sequence goes on along the minus strand of JAZQIE010000192.1, from coordinate 12,478 downwards.
ATTCTCCCCGAGGCGTTTGCCGCCATCCGTGAAGCGGCATGGCGCGTGTTGGGGCAAAAGGCATTCCGCTCCCAGCTCATCGGCGGTGTTGTTTTGCATCAGGGCCGCATTGCGGAAATGAAGACCGGTGAAGGGAAAACCCTCGCCGCCACTCTGCCCTCGTATTTGAACGCGCTCTCGGGCCGCGGCGTGCACGTTGTCACCGTCAACGACTATCTCGCAAAGTATCAGGGCGAGTTGATGGGCCGTGTGCATAATTTCATGGGACTTACGGTCGGTGTCATCGTGCATGACCTGACAAATGAGGAGCGCAAGGCCGCATACAACGCGGATATCACATACGGTACCAACAACGAATTCGGGTTTGACTATCTGCGCGATAATATGGCGCTTTATAAAACCGATATGGTCCAGCGCGATGACCATGTCTTTGCCATTGTGGACGAAGTGGACTCAATTTTAATCGACGAGGCAAGAACACCGCTCATCATCTCGGGTCAGGGCGAGAAGCCCACCGTGATTTACGAGCAGGCAGACCGCTGCGCGCAAACCCTCAAATGTGTCAAGGTGGCATCCCTCAACGAGAAGGAAGACCACGATGCAACGCATGACGGGGACTATATTGTGGACGAAAAGGCGCGCACCGCCACCCTCACCCTCAAGGGTATCGCAAAGGTGGAGGCCTTCTTCGGGATTGAAAACCTGTCCGACCCGGAAAACGCTACTCTGCATCACCATGTCAACCAAGCCATCCGCGCACGCGGTATCATGCAGAGAGATGTGGATTATGTGGTCCGCGAAGGGCAAATCATCATTGTTGACGAATTCACGGGACGTCTCATGCACGGCCGCCGTTACTCGGAGGGTCTGCATCAGGCAATCGAAGCGAAAGAGCGTGTCAACATCCAGCGCGAGAGCAAGACCCTTGCAACCATCACCTTCCAGAATTACTTCCGTCTCTACGAAAAGCTTTCGGGTATGACGGGTACCGCACTCACCGAAGAAGAAGAATTCAAAGAAATCTACTCCCTCGATGTCATTGAAATCCCCACCAACAAGCCCATGATTCGTGAGGACATGGCGGATGTTGTGTATAAAACCGCGCAGGGCAAACTCCGTGCGGTGGTCGCGCAGATTGAGGACTGTGTCTCCCGCGGTCAGCCGGTGCTGGTGGGTACGGTCTCCATCGAAAAGAGTGAAGAGGTTTCCGCACTCCTGCGCAAAAAAGGCATCCAACACGTGGTGCTCAATGCAAAGCACCATGAAAAGGAAGCGGAAATCGTTGCGCAGGCAGGTAAATTCGGCGCGGTCACCATCGCAACCAACATGGCAGGCCGCGGTACCGATATTATGCTGGGCGGCAACCCCGACTTCATGGCAAAAAGCGATTTGAAAAAACTCGGCTTGGATGACGCCCTCATTGTGGATGCGGGCGGCACCGCGCCGACCACCGACCCCGAAATCCTTTCGGCGCGCGAGCAGTATCAAACCCTTTACCGCAAGCACAAGGAGGTCACCGACCTGGAAAGTGTCCGCGTTTGTAACGCGGGCGGCCTCTTTATCATCGGTACCGAGCGCCACGAATCCCGCCGTATCGACAATCAGCTGCGCGGACGCGCAGGCCGTCAGGGTGACCCGGGTGCAAGCCGTTTCTATCTCTCGCTTGAAGACGATATCATGCGTCTCTTCGGCTCGGACCGTATCATGGGGCTCATGAATGCGCTCAACATTGACGAAGACACTCCGATTGAACACGGAATGCTCACCAAAACCATCGAAAACGCGCAGAAGAATGTGGAAAGCCGCAACTTTGCGGTGCGTAAGCACGTGCTCCAGTATGACGATGTCATGAACAAGCAGCGCGAAATCATCTACACCCAGAGAAAGCAGGTGTTGGACGGTCAGAATGTTTCGGATTCCGTGCTCTCCATGATTGACGGCGCGATTGCCTCCGCGGTTTCGGAGACCATGGGCGGCGAGCAATATGTCCAATCCTTCCATTTGGATGCACTCCGCAATCGTTACAAGGGCATCTTCCTCACAAACGAGGATTTGAACTATACCGTCGAGCAGCTCAACGAATGGGATTACGAGGCGGAGGACATCATCGGGGAAATCACCGAGCTTGCGCACAAGGCATATGCAAAGCGCGAGGAGGAACTCGGAAGCGCTCTCATGCGCGAGGTTGAGCGTGTGGTACTTCTCCGCACGGTTGACGAGCATTGGATGGACCACATCGATGCAATGCATGAACTCCGTCAAGGCATCGGTCTCGCCGCATACGCGCAGCACAATCCGGTGGATGAATATAAGAACACGGGCTTTGTCATGTTCGAGGAAATGATTGACTCCATCCGTGAGCAGGTCGCTCGCATGGTCATGACCGTGCGCGTGCAGGGTGAGGATGCACCCAAGCGCCAGGCGGTCGCAAAAATCACGGGCGAAACCGCAGGCGACGAAACCCTCAAAAAGCAGCCCGTCCGCAAGAAGGAAAAGGTGGGGCGCAAGGACCCCTGCCCGTGCGGAAGCGGTCTCAAATACAAAAAATGCTGCGGCAAAGATGAATAATCGCAAAAACGAGGGAAGGCATTCTTCCCTCGTTTTTTTGCTCCAAAAATCTCCGCTGGATATTTTGGCGCATCTGTGATAAAATAAATTGTTATCATCTTTTTTAGAGAAGGAGTACCCATGAAACTCAAACGAATTCTTTCTGTATTTTGCATTCTTTCCCTCCTCACCTCCACCGCATTCGGTGCGTTTGAGGGGGTTGACTGGACGTGGGGCAGTATCAATTCCGCCGCACAGTCCGTTGTCGCGCCCGGCACACGGTACAGCGAGGTCTCATTTGCCACAAGCAAGGGTCCTCAAATGGCGCATATGATTGAGTTTGACCCCAAAAACCCGAATCTCAAACTCCGCGCGGGACTTTCCAACGGCTATGTCTACGGCACACAAACCGTACTCGGCATGGCAAATGCACTGGATGAACAGTACCCGGGTCAGGTGGTCTGCGCGGTGAATGCGGACTTCTTCAATTTTGGGGAAGGCGCGCCGTTTGGCATTATGATTGACGGCGGCGAACTGCTCACCACACCGCCCGATTACTCCAAATCCCTTGTGGTAAAGGCGGACGGTACCGCGCAAATTCTAAACCACGGCACCATGATGAATCGGATTTTGGACTTGCGCGGCACATTGCAGCAGCTTACGGGTGTGAATATCCCGCACAGCAAGGCGGACAGTTTGGTGCTCTATAATCACCGCTATGCAACCTCGACCAAGGCAAAGGCAGACAGCGTTGAGGTGGTCTGCGAGGTGGTCTCGGGTGAATTCCGTGACGAGGAAACCCTCGCCCTCCGTGTTTTGGAGGTACGTACAGACTTAGGAAACACCCCGCTAAACGAGGGAGAAGTGGTACTCTCGGGTGTCGGAAACTATAAAGAGCTTCTTGCATCTCTCACCCCCGACGAGGAGTTTTCGGTACGCTTCTCATTTGTGGAGGCGTGGAAGGATGTGGAATTCGCGGTCGCGGGGAATCAGATTCTCTTAAAAGACGGCGAAATTCAAAACGTGTCCGACGGCGCGAATGCACCGCGCACGGTGGTCGGCATCAAAGAAGACGGCTCGATGATTCTCCTCACCTTGGACGGACGGTTAAAGGATTACTCGGTGGGCGGCAGTTTCCAAAACGTCGCAACCGTCTTGCGTGACCTTGGCTGTGTGGATGCGCTCAATTTAGACGGCGGTGGGTCGACCACCTTTGTACTGCGCCCCATCGGTGAATTTGACCGCCGTATTGTAAACAAGCCCTCGGGCGGCAGTGCACGGCGTGTGGCAAACGCGATTGTCTTGTGCAACACCGCACCGCAAGGCGGCGATGCAGCCTCGCTTCTCATCAAATCCCCCAAGCGCACCCTGCTTGTGGGCGGCACATTTGAGGGGTTTGCGGGCAAGGTCTTTGCCGCAGACCGCAATTATCACCCGAAAAAACTCGGTGAAATCACCTATTCCTTGGACGAGGACTACGGAATTATCACGGACAAAACCATCACCCCCACAGCGGCAGGCGAGGTCACGGTCGAGATTTCCGCAGACGGACTGAAAAACACCATCGGTATGACCTTTGTGGATACCGTTACCAAAATCGAAAGCACCACCAAATCCCTCTCGCTTACCGTATCGGAGTCTGCCTCGATTTCGGTCGCACTCTATCACGGAAGTACCCCGATTGAATTCTTCCCCGACCAACTCACCTGGGAGGTGGAAGGCGATGTGGGAAGCATCACAAACCGCGGCGAGTTTACCGCATCCGACAAGGGCGGCACGGGCGAAATTGTGATTTCCCACGGGGAAACCGCCCTTCGCATCCCTGTCACCGTTATATCCCCGATTTTCCGCCACAGTTTTGAGGATTTGGACGGGCATCCATGGGCGGAGGACGCGGTCAGCCGTCTGGTCGAGGCAGGTGTGATCAGCGGCACCTCCCCCACCACCTATTCCCCCGAAAAGAATATCACCCGTGCGGATTTCATGCTCCTTTTGGTACGTATGATGCAGCTTGACCCGTCTCTCGGCGCGGGCGACCAATTTACCGATGTCGACTCGGATGCATATTATGCAAGTGCGCTCGCATCCGCAAAGGCACTCGGCATCGCAAAGGGCAGTGCGGCAGGGGAATTCTTCCCCACCCGCCCCATCACGCGTGAGGAAATGTTCACTCTTATCTACCGTGTGATGCAGAAGATGGGCGCACTTCCCGACGATGCACCCCATGACACTCTCTCGATTTTCTCGGATGCCGCAAGCATCACCGAATATGCCAAAACCCCGATTGCAACCCTCACCCAAAACGGGTTGATTGCGGGAAGCGGCGGCAAGGTGAATCCCAAGGCATTCACAACACGCGCGGAGGCCGCGGTTATGATTGACCGTGTGCGCACCGCGACAGGAGGAGAACCGCTATGAGACTCACACAACTCCGTCATGACATGAAACAGCTTGGTTTGGATGTCATGTACCTTTCCTCCCCCGAGAATATCCGCTATTATTCGGGTTTTACCGGTGAAAACGGGCATCTGCTCATCACCGAGGACACCCAAACTCTGCTCACCGACGGTCGCTTCACCGAGCAAGCCGAATTGGAAGCGCCCGAATTTTCGGTTGTTTTGCTCGCAGGAAAACGTTCTGCCGCGATTGCGGAGCGTGTTTCGGGTCTGCGCGTGGGATATGAGAGCAGTTTTCTCTCCGACGATGCGGCAGCCGCGCTGCGAGATGCCGCATCCGATACCGACTGGGTCCCGCTCTCACAGTTCGGGCTTGCCGCTCGAAGTGTGAAGGAGGAAACAGAAATCGCAAACATCCGTCACGCCTGCGAGATTGCGGATGCCGCATTCTCCGAACTTCTTGGTCTCATCCGCCCGGGTGTGAGCGAGCGCGACTTACGGCGCGAACTGGAATACCGTATGGACAAGTTAGGCAGCGAGCGTGTGGCATTTCCCACCATTGTTGCCTGCGGTGTGCGGTCTTCTCTGCCGCACGCTACCCCGACCGACCAAACCGTATCCGAAAACGATTTGATTACCTTTGATTTCGGCGCGGTGTACCGCGGCTACGCTTCGGACATCACGCGCACGGTAAAACTCGGAACTCCCGCGCTTGACCATGTGTTTGAACTGGTACTTTCGGTGCAGGAGCAGGTGGTGGAGCGCGTTTGTCCGGGAATCACCTGCGGTGAGCTGGACGCCTACCAGCGCTCTCTGTTTGCGGAGGCGGGCATGAGCGAGTATGTGGTGCACAGCTTGGGTCACGGTGTGGGGCTTGAAATCCACGAAGAGCCCACGGTCACCCGCGGCTCGGAGACGGTTTTGGTGCCGGGAAACGTCATCACAATCGAGCCGGGTCTGTATCTCCCCGGTCGCGGCGGTGTCCGTACCGAGGACACAGTTTTGGTCACCGAGCACGGTTTCGAGCGGCTGACTCGCACGCCGCATCATATTGTACTGTAAGGAGGCGGTTTTATGTTTGACAATCTTCGTGCGGATTTGAGGACCATTCAAGAGCGCGACCCCGCGGCGCGCAGTAAATTTGAAATTTTTCTGCTCTATTCGGGTGTCCACGCACTCATCGGGCATCGAATCGCGCACTGGTTTTACCGCCATCACATGAAATTTCTGGCGCGTTGGATTTCCCAATCCAACCGATTCTGGACGGGTGTGGAAATCCATCCCGCCGCCAAAATCGGCAAGGGCGTGATGATTGACCACGGCATGGGCATCGTCATCGGTGAGACCGCCGAGGTGGGCGACTACTGCACCATCTATCAAGGGGTCACGCTGGGCGGTACGGGAAAAGACGTGGGCAAGCGTCACCCCACCATCGGCAACAACGTCATGATTGGCGCCGGTGCGAAGGTGCTTGGCCCGTTTAAGGTGGGCGACGGCGCGAAAATCGCGGCAAACGCGGTGGTGCTGGATGAAGTCCCCGACCATTGCACCGCTGTGGGTGTCCCCGCGCGTATCGTACGCTGCGGCGGAAAGCGCACCTGCGACGCGGATTTGGACCAGGTGCATATGCCCGACCCGACCGCGCAAGAGCTTTGCGCACTCCGTATCCGACTCGAGCGGTTGGAGAAAGCACTCGCGGAAAAAGAAGAATAGCCGAAAGACAAGAAACCCTGCCTGTCATGACAAGCAGGGTTTTTTCATACCATAAATACCGAAGGGGGCGAGAGTTTGAAACTGTCGAAACACTCGGTATTTTATCGTATCTCGGTTTTTACCGCATCGGGAATCCTGCTCAATCTCTTGGGCTTTGCTTACCGTATCTTCCTCGGGCGCACGGCAGGTGCCGAAGGGATGGGCTTGTATCAACTGGTGCTGCCGTTTTATTCGCTCTTGCAGGCGCTCACCCTTTCGGGTCTCACCATGGCGGTCTCCACCCTTTCCGCCGAGGAGTCCGCGCGCGGAAGTCTGTTTGGCGCGCAGACCGTACTCAGGCGCGGCAGAGTCCTCTTTATTTCTCTGTTCTGCGCCCTTGCGCCGATTGTTTTCTTCGGTGCGGATTTCTTCGCGGAACTTCTGGGAAACGCGGAGACCCGCACCGCTCTGCGTTTGCTTCTCCCCTGCCTTCTGCTCACAGGCTTTGAAAATCTTTACAAAAACTATTTCTACGGCATCGGGGTCTCCCGTCCGCCCATCACCTCGGAACTCACCGAGCAGACTGTACGCTTTCTTGCGGTCGCGCTGCTTCTCTTTCTTTGCAAGCCAAACGGTGCGGGAGAAATCTGCGCCTGCATTGTCCTTGGCATGGTGGTAAGCGAGGTGGTGAGTGTCCTTCTGCTCTCCCGATTTTTCAAAAAATCACCCGTCGGACGGATTCACACCGCACGTGCAAGGCTCATCTCCATCGCCTTTCCGCTCACCCTCAGCGCGGTTGCAAACACCCTGCTCTCCTCACTCGGAGCGGTCCTTATTCCGCGCCAATTGATGCGCTTCGGCTTGAGCGAATCACAAGCGCTTGGGGAATACGGGATTCTCTTCGGCATGACCGTTCCGCTTCTCACCCTGCCCTTTGCTTTGCTTGGCCCTATGAGCACGGTTTTGGTGCCGCGGCTTGCAGAAAGCTCGGTTTTGGGAAAACATGCGGATGTGCGCAGAAAGGTCGGAAAAGCGTTGCATATGAGCGGTCTGCTCGCGTGCCTTTCCGCGGCGATTCTGATTCCGCTCGCAAATCCGCTTTCCCTTTTGCTCTACCGACAAAAAACAGCGGAAGCATTTCTGCTTCCGCTTTGTCTGGTCACGTTTTTCGGTTTTTATCAACTGATTTCCGCCACGGTTTTAAGCGGCATCGGAAAACAGCGCACCGCCGCAATCCATACGATTTTGGGCGGCTTGGTGCAGCTATGCGGAACCCTTTCTGTCTCGCGCTTTGGGATGATGGGCTTCATTGTGGGCGATGTTCTCTCCACCGTATTGGTCGCGCTTCTCGGGATTTTCTGCATCAAGCGTACCCTCTCCCTTCGCATTTCGTGGCGCAACTGGTTGGTCACACCCGCACTTTCGGGAAGTCTTTCCTGTCTTTGCATCCGCGCGGTCTTCCTGCGCCTTTGTGCGGACGGCTTCTCGCCGTTTTGCGCGATTCTGCTCTCCGCAGGAGTCGGGGTTGCGCTCTATCTGTGCTCCCTGCGCGCGCAAGGGACTTCGTTTCTGCGCTATTTCCGTACCCTTATTCCACGAGAAGGCGCATCTCAAACTCCGCAGATTCCCCTGCCGCGAGTGTGATGAGATTCACTCCCGTATTGAGTGCATTCGGCGGCGCGGTCCACGGCTCAACACAGGCAAACCGTGCTCCCTCGGGACGCCAAACCACAAAATAATTGTAGTTTTCCGATGCGGTAATCGTGATGGTACGTCCGAGTCCGTTTTTCAGCACCGCTGTGTTGCCGAACAATCCGTCGCAAACCGAGTCGTATTCGTTTTCGAATCGGAAGTTTCCGTCAAATTCCCCCTTGCCGTCAAGACCTTCATAGGTGTGCGACGGCACAGTCGCGCAGGCTGTCGCGGGGTCAATGTGAAAATACGGATGGAGTCCCAAAGAAAACGGCATGGGGCTGTCCCCCGTATTGGTCACGGTGGAGTGTACGGTCAAGGTCTTGCCCTTGAGGGTATAGGTATGCTCCAAATCGAATTTGTGCGGAAAGGTTTTTCGTGTTTCCTCGGTATCCGAGATTCCGAGGGTGACACTTGCCGCACCGTCGGTATTGATTTTTCGGCATTCCCAGAGCGCCTCACGGGCGAAGCCGTGCTTTTTCACCGCACCGTACGGGCCTTCTTTCAGCCGTCCGCACGCGGGAAACAGAATCGGAATCCCACCGCGCACCTCACGGGTCAGGTCTTCCACGGTTTCGGGATCGGAATAAAACATTTCTTCTCCATCACAAACAAAACTGATTGGAATTCCGCCGCGTTTGGATAAAATCTTTGCGCTGTTTTCTCCGTCTTCCAAAAGATACGCCGCAAAGCGGTCGTTTTGCTCACTTACTCGGTACACTTCTTATCCCTCCAAATCGTATTCATACACATCGCATTCCAAATTGTAAACCGGGTCTACCGTGTGCTTTACAAATCTCCAGCCCAAAGCCTCGTAATACTTTGCGGTGTGCTCGGTGCGGAGATAGAGCTTGCGGTATCCCTTTGCGGTTGCAAAACCGCGGAGAAACGCGATGAGTTCACGTCCGTAGCCAAGACCGCGCAACTTAGGCGCAACCACCAAAGACCCCATCCAAGGCGAGAGGTCCTCTCCTTTTAAGTCATTTTCATAGAGTGTGACCGAGCCGACCGCCACATCCCCTTCCAGCGCAAGGAAGGTATACGGAAAGGCACGGGTACGTCCGGCGAGTTTTTCCATCATATCTTCATACGATACACTCGGGCGGTCAACCTTGCAAAATTCATCGTACATCCACTTCGCAACCGTTGCACGATGCTCGGGATGATCGAAAAGCATTTCAAATTTCACAAAAAATTCCCTCCTTTTCTCCCATATTGTACCATAAATCAAAAAAGAATTGCAATTACCCATTGTCTTTTTTCCATAACTTGTGGTATACTATATCGGGTGTGTTTTCAATCCCCCCAATGTTTGTAAAAAAGGAGATGTCCCTATGTCCGGTAAGTTGGTTCTTGGCGCGCAGTGGGGCGACGAAGGAAAAGGTAAATTTATCGACATTTTTTCCTCCGAAGCCGATTTGGTTGTGCGTTCGCAAGGCGGAAATAACGCAGGTCACACAGTCATTGTCGACGATGTGACTTATAAATTGCACCTTGTCCCGTCCGGTATTCTGTACCCGGGAACAGTCAATGTTGTCGGTGCAGGCACTGTCATTGACCCGAAGGTGATTTTGGAGGAGATGGACTCTCTCACCGCGCAGGGCGTAAAGCTGGATCATTTGAAGATTGATGCGCGTGCGCACGTCATCATGCCGTGGCACATCACGCTTGACGACCTTTCCGAAAAAGCGCGCGGTGCAGGTGACATCGGCACCACCAAGCGCGGCATCGGTCCCTGCTATATGGACAAAGCGGAGCGCTGCGGTCTGCGTATGCATGACTTTGTCTCCCCCGAAAAGTTCGAGCGCCGTGTCCGCGAGTGCTGCGAACTCAAAAACCGCGTGATTACCAAGCTGTATGATGCACCTGCGCTTGATGCGGATGCAATCATCGCTGAATACCGCACTTATTCCGAGCGTTTGCGCCCGTTTGTGTGCGATACCACAGGCATGATTTACGAGGCACTCAAAGCAGGCAAGAATGTCATGTTCGAAGGCGCGCAGGGTACTCTGCTCGACCTGGATATGGGTACTTATCCGTACGTCACCTCCTCGCATCCGGTTGCGGGCGGTGTCTGCATCGGCTCCGGTGTCGGCCCGACCCTCATTGATGAGGTGTACGGCATCTTCAAGGGCTATACCACCCGCGTCGGCAAAGGTCCGTTCCCGACCGAGCTGGATGACGAAATCGGTGAATACATCCGTCAGAAGGGCGGCGAATTCGGTACTACCACAGGCCGTCCGCGCCGTACCGGTTGGTTTGACGCGGTCATCGCGCGTTATGCGGTCCGTATCAACGGTATGACCTCCATCATCCTCAACAAAATCGACCCGCTCTGCGGTCTGGATACCATCAAGGTTTGTACCGCATATGAACTCGACGGCGAAATCATTCAGGACTTCCCCGCAGACCTTGACGATCTTGCTCGCTGCAAGCCGATTTACGAGGAGTTTGAAGGCTTCCCCGAAACCCTCTCGGATGTCAAGTGCTATGAGGACTTCCCCGCATCCGTCAAGAAGTATGTGGAAGCAATCGAGAAGATGTGCGATTGCCCGATTTCCATCATCGGTGTCGGTCCCGCACGCGACCAGATTATTTACAGATAACCAAAATCCCGACAAGAAACCTTGTCGGGATTTTTTTATAAGCAAAAAGAGGTGGCGGAAGCCACCTCTTTTCATTGTTTTTTGCTTACTTTACGCGAGCCCAAGCAGATTCGTAAATCTTGAGGACTTCATCCACGCCCAGTTCCTTCAAACGAGCCTGTGCTGCTGCCCAATTTTCATCGGTGAGCGGCTCAGTTCTCAGAACGAACTTATCGAGGAATTCGCAGGTGTAGTTGAACACAGCATCATAGTACTGGTTGTAGATTGCCTGCTCTTCTTCGTTGAAGGAAAGCCATGCAAGCGGGTTGACGTTGTCTTCCGCATACTCGAAGATTGCCGGATCGATCGGGGAACCGGATGCAACCGCTTCGTTGTATGCATATTCTTCGATTCTCTGGAGGAGACCGGAGGTAGCAACGCCGTACTTGAGCTGAACGGTTTCGCCCTCATCGAGGATGTAGGACTTGGTGCCGTCTGCATTGACCTGATAGGTCTCGCCTTCCTTACCCCAGCTGAGGAGCTGCATTGCATCGTCGGAATACATCCAGTCGAGGAGACGGATTGCATTGGAGATGCGAGCTTCGTTCTTGGTGTTCGGAATGGTCAGACCGTTACGGATGATGGAGGTCTTTGCCATCTTGTTCTGGCCGGTCGGGATATCTGCACGAGCCGGGACCATTGCAATGAGGTTGAACTCCGGATGGGTCTTGCGCATCGGGACATTGTAGTATGCCTGACGGACAAGATAATGGTTGGTGATGAAGAGCTTGTCATTGGTGACATATTCGTCAAAGGTTGCATTGTCCATGCCGTAGATTTCCGGCTGGAGCAGACCTTCGTCTGCCATCATGAGCAGCCACTCGAGGAGCTCTTTCATTTCATCCTGCTGTGCGCCGAACTTCCACTCTTCGGTGGTGAAGTCATAGTACACACCGTAGTCCATATACGGCTTGAATGCCGGGCCGAGAACGGTCAGCGCACCCATACCGCCGCGCATAACGAGCGGATAGGACTCCGGATAAATCTTCTTGAGCTCGACTGCGACGTCATGGAGTTCGGAAAGGGTTTCCGGGGACTTAAAGCCGTGCTTCTTGAAGATGTCTTCACGGTACAGCCAGCCCTGAGCACTCTGCACGGTGCCGGTACCGAGAACGATCGGCCAGTAAACCTTACCGTCCGCACTCTTGCGCTCGCGCTCAAGACCTGCGCGGATTTCCGGGTCGATTTCGTCAAGTGCCTTGTTGTAGTTCGGCATCTGATCCTTGTAATCATCCACCGAGATGAATGCGCCTGCGGAGACGTGCTGGTCAAGAAGTGCCTTGTCTGCCATTTCGAGAAGATCCGGCAGAGTTGCAGAGTCCGCAACCATCAGGTTGACCTTAGTGCCGTAGTCACTGCCGACGATTGCATCAACATCGATGGTAGCGCCTGCGCCTTCCAGGAAGTACTGCCACATCTTCCAGGTTGCATCATACGGCCAGCTTGCATGAGAGCTGACGGTGATCTTAATGTCGGTTTCCGGGGTAAAGGGCTTTCCGTCTTCGC
>JAZQIE010000191.1:0-2122 GCA_045540975.1 Eubacteriales bacterium | reverse complement strand
ATTGACCTTGGCGCAATCCTGCCCAAGTACCTCAATATGGGTAACTACCACCTCTACCATGTGGAAGACGGTGTCAACAATGAAATGACGCTGGTGGATTCGGTCGCAGACCTCACCGCACACAACCAGTTCACCTATGATTCCGACACCGGCGCGGTCACCGTTTCGATGGCAACCTTCTCCGAGGTTGCACTCATTGCGGATACCGAAAACGCATGGAACGGCGAGTATGACATGGAGCTTCGCGGTGAAGGTACCGAGGAGAATCCGTACATCATTTCCAGCGCAGATGAGCTTGCCGGTATGAGTGATTTGGTTTCAAATCAAAATGCAACATACGGCGGAGCATATTACAAGCTCATTTCCAACCTCGACTTCAACGGTGCACATGCCCAGGCTGAGGACGATAAGCAGGGTATGTTCTATCCGATTGGCTACCATGTGCCCGGGGAAGGGGAAAATGGCGCAGGGGAAACCGAGTGGTATCAATTCTCGGGTAGTTACTTCTCCGGAACCTTTGACGGTAACGGTCACACCATTTCCAACATCTATCAGAACACTTGGCTGATGGACGGCGATTATGACGCCGGTTATTGGGACGATGCAATGGGCATCTTCGGCCGTGTTAAAGGTACAAGAGAAAATCCTGCTGTCATCAAGAACCTGCGTGTTGACAGATTCCAGTCCGACGGTGAGTTCGCAATGACAGGTTGTGTCGCAACGTATGCGGATAACGCGGTCTTTGAAAACATTGCGGTTGTAAACAGCAACCCGCGTGTGTATCACATCGGTAACGGCGGTATTGTTGGTTGCGGCGGTTGGTTTGACCGTAAAAACGGCGGCCACCTGCTTTTCCGCAACATCACTGTGGATAATACCAACAAGATTTCCGCGTTGTGGGGCAACTGGGGAACCTCTTGCGCAGGTATCCTGGGTCAGTGGTACGGCAGCAGTGAAGGTGCGGATTATACCGTGCATTTTGAAAACTGTCATACCGCGGCGCAAATTGATGCCAACAACGATGTCTGCGGCAACTATCAGTGGTATTGGTACCGTTATGCGGGAATGGTGATTGGTTCCATCCGTTCCAATGTTCAGTGCGATGACGGCTACATTCGTCCGGATATGACCGGCATCACCGCATCCGGCTGTACCGTCCATTTTGGCGATTGGAATAACTACTGGTACTGCGAACTTGTTGCAAACACGATTGCATCTTATACACATGACCACCAGTTCTCGAGACTTACAAGAGTTGATGCTGTAGATGTTGAAAACAAAACATATACGGCGGACGGCAAAACAATGGCAATTCCCACATCCGGCAGAGTGAACTATGTCGTGGTTACAAAGCCGTACTCAACAGAGAATGCAACCTGCTATCACTTTGTTGACGGTAATGTTTGGAATCATGAAGATGCGGGAACGGAAATTGTTGACGCTAACGGCGACGGTACGAAAGAAGAAGTCCTGAAAGAAGACAAACAGCACTATTACCTCCCGTTCAATCAAGTCTTCCAAGGCTACGGCGATGGCATTATGAACATCCCGCTTGTCAGCGAAGAAGAGAATCTCAATACAATCTATCCGGGTCTGGATATCACGATTCTCGACAACAAACAAAGCGCGGAATCCGAAACGAAGTTTGCTGTGCTCGGTGGGGTAACAGAGATTTTCAACGGTCAGACTTATGACGTTGGTGAGTTGTTTGTTGCAACCGGAATGGGCACCATTAAGTCGGATAAAGTTCAGGTAACGATTTCTCCTGCAGATGAGAACAGTACCGCAAACGGCACTTATACCGCCAACGCATCGGATTGGACAAAGGGCACTTTGACCTTCTCGGGTAGCGGTGCGGTAACCATCACCATCACCGACTACTACTTCTGCACTCCGTGTACCTTCCGCGGCGTTCTTACCGAGGGCGGCCTCGATAACGACATTAATAACCCGTGGTTTAACTAAACTTTAATTCTATCATCGTCCAAACTCCCTCCCCGGGAGTTTGGCGGTGAACAATGAGTATAAATTCCGGTTTATGCTTGTTGCTCACCGAAGTATTTTTATACAAAGGGGAACACACACAATGAATTTGTCAAAAAAAGCATATCTTCACAGCGTT
>JAZQIE010000190.1:0-5117 GCA_045540975.1 Eubacteriales bacterium | reverse complement strand
CCCAGTTGATCGAGTTTGCGGAAGAGAACATCTGGCCGTTTTTCTCCAGCTCAGCGAGGATAACGGGATCGGTGAAGATCTTTTTGACGCCCGACTGTGCATCGTCAAAGTTTCCTTTGATCGCGCAGACCGAGACATTTTCGCCCGACTGGGTGGTCATCTGCAGTTCCTGAACACGGCTGACGCCGTCTTTCGGATAGAAGACCGCAATCTGAGTTCCTTCCACATCCGCAAAGCCCTGCAAAGCAGCTTTTCCCGTGTCACCGGAGGTTGCAACGAGAATCGATGCGATTTTGGTCTCACCGGTTTTTTTCAAGGCTGCGGTCAGTAAGTACGGCAGAATCTGGAGTGCCATGTCCTTAAAAGCGCAAGTCGGACCGTGCCACAGTTCCAAAATATGCGCATTGTCATCCAACGGATGCACGGGTGCGATTGCCGCAGAGGAAAAACGGTCGGTATGATATGCGGAATTCGCAAAGGAAATCAGTTCTTCCTCGGTGTAATCGGTCAAAAACTTTCCGATTACAAACGCCGCACGTTCCTGATAAGACATTTTAAGAAGCGCGGAAAAATCTTCCGAAGTCAACTTCGGAATCTCAGTCGGACAAAACAAGCCTCCGTCACGACTCAGTCCTTGCGCGATTGCTTTTGCTGCATCAACACGAACAGCAGAATCTCTGGTACTACAATACTGCACAGAAATACCTCCATTTCATCCTTAAAATGCATCTTGAATATGATTTAAGGTATAAGATTCACCGATTCCATTCGGTGCATAAATTTCAATCACATCAAACCTCGGCTGAAGCTTTGTCGGATTATTCGCCAACCAAATCCTCGCAGAGATTTCGATTTTGCGTTGTTTCTCCGCTCCGACAAATTCGGAAGCCCGACCAAACGCGTCGCTTTTTCTCAGCTTTACTTCCACAAAAGCAACGGTCTTTTTATTTGTCGCAATCAAATCAATCTCACCGAAGCGTGTATGATAATTTGCGGCGACGATTTCATACCTCTTTTTTCGCAGATACTCCGCCGCCAAACCCTCGCCCCATTTTCCGAGTGTTGATGTTCCCATAACGGTCACCTCGCACTCAATCGGAATGATTTTCTGTGGATAGGCAAAACACCGTATTTTTCAATCATTTCGTAATGAAGTTTGGTTGGATATCCTTTGTGTTTTTCGAAAGCATATTCGGGGTATTCTTTCGCCATCTCGTCCATAACACGGTCACGGGAAACCTTCGCAAGAATGGATGCAGCGGCAATTGACGCAGAGCGCGCATCCCCCTTCACAATCGGAAGGGTCTCAACCGCGCAGCCGGGCGAACGGTTACCGTCAATCAGCGCAAGGTCCGGAGTAAGGTTGAGACCTTCAATTGCGCGTGTCATAGCAAGCATTGCCGCATGAAGAATATTGATTGAGTCAATCTCCTCTACACTCGCGGATGCAACAGAATACGAAAGCGCGGTTTTGCAAATCTCGTCAAACAAACGGTCGCGTTTTTTTGGCGTCAATTTTTTAGAATCATCGAGCCCGTCAATCTCGCATCCAAGCGGTAAAATAACCGCAGCAGCATACACAGGTCCTGCAAGCGGACCTCTCCCCGCTTCATCCACACCACAGATGGCACGGTAACCTTTTTCGGAGAATGTACATTCAAAATCCCACAAAAGCTGATTCATTAAAACAGCTCCTCAGTTAACATATCGCTTTCCGCATACGAGCGCAGCACAAGTGTCTCCGCGGGCTCGCGGTCAACGTCCTTCGGGAGTTCAAGCGTAATCCTTCCCAATGTGCCTGCGCGGAACTCATCCAGCAGGACACGGGACATACGCTCGATGTCGAACTCACCGCCGGAAATACGGAAACCGCGACGTTTCGCCGCTTGCTCCAAAAGTTCAATTCCGCCGTCTCCCGGCTTTGCATCAATACCGTAACGGTTTTTCAGAGAGGACGGTGCAACATCGGCAAGGGTCTCCATCAAGAATGCTGCCAGAGTCTCAACGTCGAGAATTTCATCTTTTACCGCACCGGTAAATGCGAGGTTTAACCCACACAGTTTATCCTCGAATTTTGGCCATAAAACACCCGGTGTATCCAGCAAATCAACGGTTTGATTCACACGAATCCATTGGGTGGTACGGGTAACGCCCGGTCGGTCTTCCGCCTTTGCGGCACTTCGCCCGGCAACCCTGTTGATAAAAGTGGATTTCCCGACATTCGGGATTCCGCAAACCATAATACGGATGGTGCGTCCCACCTGTCCGCTTTCCTGATAACGGGCAATTTTCTCTGCAAGAAGTTCCTGCAAAGCAGAAATGAACGCGCCGGAGACATTGCCTGTTTTGGAATTGGTCTCAACTGCCGCAATGCCTTTGGATCGGTAATACTGCACCCATGCTTTGGTTGTATTGGGGTCCGCAAGGTCAATGCGGTTGAGCATCACAAGACGCGGCTTTCCTGCTGCCAACTCATCCAAATCCGGATTTCGGCTGGAAATCGGAATACGGGCATCCACAATCTCGCACACCGCATCCACACGTTTTAGATTTTCGGAAATCAGGCGTTTTGTTTTCGCCATATGGCCCGGATACCATTGAATATTCATGATACCGCTCCAATCTTGTTGAGTGGGAAGACTCGAAACAGAAGTCTCCCAATAATATACTGCTTATGAATCATGCCAAGCGAAGGATCGCGGCTGTCCGAACTGTGGTTGCGGTTATCCCCCATGACAAAGATACAATCATCCGGAACAACAGCGGGAAATTCCAAACCGAGATTCCGCTTTGTGGGTTCCGCAATATACGGCTCATCCAAAACTGTTCCGTCCACAGTAACCACACCGGTTGTAAAATCAATATCAACCACTTGTCCTTCTGTGGCTATGACACGCTTTACAATCGGCTGCTCCATAAACGAATCTTTTGTTAAGATGACAATATCACCGTATTGCGGTTCATAGAACAAATTGGAGACCACCATCCAATCGCGGTCTTCCAAAGTGGGATTCATCGAATCGCCGTCCACACCGATAATACGGAACACAAAGGTAAAGAGCAGAATCACAACCGCAAGAATTACGGCAATGCTCTGCACCCAGTCATACAATTCGTCTTGAAATTTGTTTGCGGCAGAAACTTCAGTTGACATTTCGTTACCTCACACTCATAAAAAAGAAGTAGGGGGACTTGCCGTCCCCCTTCCTCATGCTTAGATGTCTTCTTTGACCTTTGCTGCCTTACCAACGCGATTACGCAGGTAGTACAATTTTGCACGGCGAACCTTACCCTTACGGACAAGCTCAACCTTGGAAACGTGCGGGGAGTGGATCGGGAAAACCTTCTCGATACCAACACCGTGAGAGACACGACGAACAGTCATGGTCTCCTGGATGCCACCGTGTTTCTTAGCAATGATTGTGCCTTCAAACACCTGAATTCTCTCGCGAGTGCCTTCCTTGATCAGGACATGTACACGGACAGTGTCACCGACTTCAATTCTCGGCAGCTCAGCCTTGATCTGACCTTCGGTCAGAATCTTCATGAGATCCATATAAGAACCTCCCTTCCTCATAGATGTTCATGCCATTCTTGCATTTTGCAACTGACAGAGGACCATCCGTTTTACATACTTTGATATAATAACATATCTTTTCGAAAAATGCAAGTATTTTTTTATCCATGCAAAATATCCGAAAGAAATCCCGGTTGATAGCCGTTTTTTACCGCCCACTCCACCGTTGCACGAACCTTGTCGCGGTAGTTTTCCTGATAGAGCGGATACTTTTCATAGAAGTACTGCTCATGGATGAGCAGATCCATATAAACACTCTTGAGCGGGTCTTCGTTGATTGCATCCAAGAAACTCGGAATTTCTTCCAGTTTCTTGGTGTCGGTGATGATTGCGCAACGGAAGAATGTAACACCAAGACGGTCATCATGCCAAATGAAGCGCTTTTTCATATGTCTGCGTTCTTCCACGCTTAAATAGAAGGAGCACGGTGCAAGATTATCGTCAACGTTGAAATCACACGGGAAAATATTCCAACCGACATCGCGCAATGCACGGATTCCGTCCATGGTTGCTTCGCCCCAATGCACGGTAGTAGCCCTTCCAAGGAGTTCCTCGCCCGCAAAACGAACGATTTCATCCCAAACAGCCTTCCCGTCCGCATACACGGTTTCGTAAGAGGCGTTTTGATACGGTCTTGCGGGTGAGTCGGATTTTGCGTGAAACGAAAGGCGAATCCAATCTGCATTTGCCTTCCATTCATCCTTATATTTATCCGACATCATGCGAATCGAAAAACCGCCCTCGCCCAATGCGCTGTCGATATCCTCCAGATATAAATTCAAATGAAGCACAGTTCCGTATTCTTCATGGAGCTCACGGAAGAACTTAAGATATGGATTGTCAAACAGTGAATCATAATCATTCTCATGAATGTCGCGTAAAAACCAAATCGCATCATCAATGGAAACACGGTACTTCCCTGCAAATTCCGGTGCCACAAACACCTTGATACGCTCTTCACATCCGCACTCACACTTTGCAACCAGCTCGGTCGGGTATCCGCTTATCGGAACAATCGCGGTATATATGCCATCTTTTTCGGTTGCGGCAATATCGTTTACCGTCACTTTCTTTCCGCACGGTGCTTCCACACGAATCGTGGCAAGCAGCTTCCCGTCAACGAACTCGCCGTCACGCGCATGCAGAACATCACCGTTAATCGGACTTAAGAATCTAAAACTCATTGTTTTCCCTCCGTTTTATCAATTCTCACCGACAGTTTAACACAGAAAAATCCCCTTGTAAAGACGAAAAATTACTGGTACAATAGTAGAAGAATTCATACGCAAAGGAGACAGAAAATGGAACGTCTTCAAAAACTGATTTCGCAATGCGGAATTGCATCCAGACGCGCCGCGGAAGAGATGATTCTCGCAGGCAAAGTGACCGTTAACGGCGAGGTTGCAATGCTCGGTGATAAAGCGGAGCTTGGTGTTGACGAAATCATTGTAAACGGAACAGCGCTGAAGCCGCAGGAAGAGTTTGTGTATCTGATGCTCAACAAACCGCGCGGCTATATCACCACAATGAAAGACGAAAA
>JAZQIE010000189.1:0-3726 GCA_045540975.1 Eubacteriales bacterium | reverse complement strand
GCCTTCGAATTCCTTGCCGTCAACGGTTCCGGTATAGTCGATATTGATAGTATCGCCTTCGTGGACCCTCTTGTCCTTGACATCCTTGAGGTACTGATTGGCTTCCAGTTCCTCTTCAACAGCTTTTTTTACATCTTCTGTTAACAGAACACTGCCGCTGAAATATTCACCGCCGTGTACCACTCTGTGACCAACTGCGGAGATTTCGCTCATATCAGCGATAACGCCATGGTCTTTGTCTGTCATTGCGTCTAATACCATCTGAATTGCTACGCCATGGTTCGGCATTGCATTTTCGATGATAACGGTTTCTTTATCGCCGGGTGTGTGTTTCAGTCTGGAACCGTCCATACCGATTCTTTCACACAAACCGGATGCTAAAACATTTTCATTGTCCATATCAATCAGCTTATACTTCAAAGAAGAGCTGCCTGCATTGATAACCAAAATGTTCATCGTTTCATATCCTTTCACATTCGAAATCACAATATTGTATTATAGCAAAACCGAACGAATTTTGCAACCTTTTTGTCTTAAAGTGCAACTTCTTTGCCCTTCACTACGACATTCTGCACCTCAAAGTCCGCATCGAACACCACGATGTTTGCGAGTTTGCCGGGGACTAAGCTTCCCATTTCGGCATCCACGCCCGCAACACGCGCGGGAGTGAGGGTTGCCATCTTGACCGCGTCGCAAATCGGAACATCGGCAAGCTCGACCATGGTTTTGATGAGCTTGTTCGCGGTGGTGACACTTCCTGCGAATGCCGAGCGGTCAAGGAGTTTTGCCACTCCGTCTTCAATGATGTACGGCACACTGCCCATGGCGAGTTCGGTGCCTTCGGGGAGACCCGCACCTGCGATTGCATCGGTAATCAGGCAGATTTTACTGCTGCCCTTACTCTTGTAGATGAGTTTCAACAGGCTTGCCGGGAGGTGGTGACCGTCCGCGATGATTTCCACATCGAAGTCATCGAGGAGATAGCCCGCTTCCACCGCACCTGCATGGCGGTATGCATTGATTCTGCGCACGCCTGCCATACCCGAATAGAAGTGGGTCATCAAATTATAGCCGTAATCCAGCGAGGGAAGGATTTGCTCATAGGTGGCATCCGAATGCCCGACCGCCGCAACAATACCGCGGCGTCGCAGTTCCAAGCCCATTTCAAGCGCATTCGGAAGCTCGACCGCATTTGACCAGCGGCCGATGAGACCCTGAAATTCATCCAAGAACGGGAGATATTCCTTCGGGTCCGGGTCACGAATGACCTCGGGGTCCTGCGCGCCCGCTTGCTCGAGCGCGAAGTAGGGGCCTTCCATATGCGCGCCGAGGAAGATGGGCATGCCGTCTAATTCCATCGCCTCGCGGTAGGTTTTCATCGCACGGTACATGGTGTCCAGCGAAACGCTGGAGAGTGTGGGCATCAGCGCGGTGGTGCCGTGGCGCAGATGAATCTTTGCCGCGGTTTCATACCCCTCCAAGCTGTCTTCGGAGAACTCGAATCCGCCCGCACCGTGGACATGGAGATCGATAAAGCCCGGTGCTATGTATGCGCCGCACACATCGGTGACTTCCTCCACCGCGTACGGCAGAGACCCTTCAAACACCTCTGCGATGCGATCGTGTTCCACAATCACGCCGCCGAGAAAACTGCGGTTTGGTGTGATGACCAATCCGTTGACATATGCACGTTTCATTTGTGCTTCCCCCTTTTACCCCTGACACAACTGCTTTGCCGCCTCGACATAGCGGTCGAGTCTTGCACGGATTTCCTCACGGGAATCACCCTTCAGCAGGAGATATACTTTAATTTTCGGCTCGGTGCCGGACGGACGGACGATGAAGCTTGTTCCGTCTGCCAACTCAAAGTATAACACATTGGAACCCGACATTCTAAGCGTTTCGATTGACGAATTCTCTGTTTTTTTGGCGGTACCGCTCAGGTAATCGCGCACGCGCACCACCGCGGTCCCCGCAAGAGAAGTCGGCGGAGTTTCGCGCAGGCGCGCCATCAGATTCTGCATATCCTTGAGACCGTCCACACCCGGCATGACCAGGTTTTCGGTATGCTCGCCGTAGCAGCCGTATTCCTTGTACAGTTCTTCCATCGCTTCATATAGGGTCATGCCCTTGGTATGATAGAATGCCGCCATTTCCGCAATCAGCATGGATGCGGTGACCGCATCCTTGTCGCGGCAGAAATCACCGACCAGATAGCCGTAGGATTCCTCATACGCAAGCAGATAGCGGTGGCTTCCCGTGTCTTCAAATTCCTTGATTTGTTCGGCAAGGAACTTAAAGCCTGTGAAGGTTTCATAGAGCGCGACACCGTTTTTCTCGCACACCGCACGTACCATTTCGGTGGTGACGATGGTTTTGAGTGCGGCAGGGTTTTCCGGCATGGTGCCTGCCTCACGGCGCGCACGGATGATATAGTCGAGCAGCAGAACACCCACTTGGTTTCCGCTCATGGTAACGTACTCGCCCGCACCGTTTCTCACCACAATGCCCACACGGTCTGCGTCCGGGTCGGTACCGATAATCAAGCTGCTTTCCTCGCGCTTTGCGAGTTCGATGGCAAGCGCAAAGCCTTCCGGATTTTCCGGATTCGGGCTTTTCACGGTGGGGAAATTGCCGTCAATCACCATCTGCTCGGGCACACACAGAACGTTTTTGAGTCCCAAGCGGTGCAACACCTCGGGGACAAGCTTGTGACCTGTGCCGTGGAACGGGGTGTAGACGATTTTGAGGTCATCGGAGACCTGCTCAAAGAGTTCGGGGCGGATGCTCTCGCCCAGCACGTGGACCATAAATGCTTCGTCCACTTCCTCACCGATGAGGACGATTCTGCCCTTCTTGACCGCCTTTTCATAGTCCATGTACTTCGCGCCCGTGAAAATATCGGTTTCCGCAATCGCTGCGGCCGCGACATCCGCATGAACGGGCGGAAGCTGTGCGCCGTCTTCCCAATAGACCTTATAGCCGTTGTATTCCTTCGGGTTGTGGCTCGCGGTGATGTTGATACCCGCAATGCAGGAGATGGCGCGAATCGCAAAGGAGAGTTCGGGAGTGGGGCGCAGGGATTCAAAGAGATAGACCCGAATGCCGTTGCCCGCAAGCACACACGCGGCTTCACGCGCGAACACATCACTCATGATACGGGAGTCCATACAAATCGCGACTCCGCGTTTTTTTGCTTTTCTGCCTTGTTTTTTGATCATATCCGCAATGCCTTGGGTCGCTTGGCGCACGGTATAGACATTCATGCGGTTGATTCCCATGCCGAGCACACCGCGGAGTCCTGCGGTACCGAACGAAAGCGGCGCAAAGAAGCGGCTTTCGATTTCCTTCTCATCGTTTTGGATGGAGAGCAGTTCTGCCTTTTCCTCTGCACTCAAAACGGGTGACTGACACCATTTTTGGTATTCTGCCATGTAACTCATCGTAATCCCTCCGTATTATTTCCCGAGCAGCAATTTTGCCACTTCCAAATCACATTCTCGCACATAAATCTCCACACCCATGGAGCTGTTTCCGGTATAAATCCGCGCAATCGCGCTCTCGCTGCGGTATTTTCTCAGATACGGAATTCCTTCCGCGCGCAGAATGCCGAGCACGGTCTCGCCCATCGGACCGTCCGCCACGTTGCACAGATATGCAAGCGGAATTTCTTTCTCTTGCGCAGGGGTCTCGGGCGGCGTTTCACTCAGCTCGCATCCGCACTCG
>JAZQIE010000188.1:0-4213 GCA_045540975.1 Eubacteriales bacterium | reverse complement strand
AGTTGCTTTGAAGGTTGTCAATGCAGGCAGCCTCGCATTCAAGTATGACCTTTCCACCACCATCTACCTCGAAAAAGAAGGCACCAACGTCTACAACGAGACATTCAAGCTCTCCGATTCCCTCGACATTTATGCGAAGGGCAATCTGACCGAGGCTGAAACTGCTGCACTGCTGGTTTCCACCGCTCGTGCACAGATCGTTGACGGCACCACTCTGAACAAGTTTGACTTCAACCAGATCATCACCGAGCCGACCTTCCTCGAAGAGGATGAAAAGCTTGTCTCCGGTGATGCTCAGTACTGGGTCGTTGGCATCACCATGCCGACCACCGTTGGTAACGAAGCAAACCACAAGACCGGCACCGATGCTCCGTACATCCGCTTCGGCGTTGACTGCTACGCATCTCAGGTCGAGCATGAGGATGACTCCTTCGGCATCGACTACGATAAGGATGCGACCGACAGTGTCTATCCGTATGCAGAGGTTAAGGATACCGGTAAACTGACCGTTACTTCTGAAGGTCTGTTTGCTGCTGACCCTGTTCTTGGAAACAGCGGCGGAACTCCGTTGACGCTGGATGCCAGTTACGTTTTCACTTCTCCGACCGAGGAGAGTGAGTATGACGAATGGTATGCAGACTATGAAGTTGTTGTAACTTCTGATGACGGTAGAACTACTCTTGAAGAAGGTGCAATCATCATGTCCGGTCAGTATGACTTTGTCGGTAGCAACTGGCAGTCCTTCTTTACACCGGCAGTTGACATGGATACACCTATCTTGCTTTTGAAGACTGCGATTGAGGCAATGGGCGCTACCAATATTCACTTCACTTATGAAGGCATTCGTGGTTTTGTCGGCACCTTTAACTGTGGTGTTAAGGCATATTCCGATGCTGCTGAAGGTGTGACCATGCAGGTCGCTCTCGTCTTGTATCAGGAAGATGATGCAGGTAACATCATTGCTAAGAAGACTGTAGGTAAGTTCAACTACACCTTCGAGTAAAACTCAAAATTTCCCTTCCGCTCAAACTCCCTTTTTGGGAGTTTGGCGGAGGCCCATGGGCATAAGCCCGGGCGCGTTTGTGCCCGTGGGCCTCCGAAAAAAATTAAAGGAAGGGGCAAACACACAATGAAAAAGGCAAAACTCGCGTACCTCCACAGTTTACTCGCGCTGCTTGTCTGTATCTCCCTGTTCGTCGGAACAACATTCGCATGGTTTACAGACTCTGTCAGTTCGGTAAACAACATCATCAAATCCGGCAACCTGGATCTTGAAATGTACTGGACCGATAATCTTACCACCGGTACTTGGTACAATGTTGAAGATCCGGCGCACAACACCATCTTCTCCTATGATAATTGGGAGCCGGGCTACACCGATGTCAAGTACATCAAGATTGTCAACAAGGGCAGCCTCGCTTTCAAGTATCAGCTCGCAATTACCCCGATGGGTGAAGTGGGCAAACTCGCAGAAGTTATCAATGTTTACTACGGCACCGACGGTGCAGTGGCAAGTCGTGACGACCTCTCGAGCCTCACCTCGCTCGGTCTCTTAAAAAGCATCATGGGTGGTACTGCAACCGCACAGGGCACTCTGCTTCCGGAGGGTCAGAGTAACTCGGGCGCTGCAACCGGCGAAGTCATCGTCACTTTGGCGATGAGCATGCTTACCACCGCAGGTAACGAGTATCAGCTCCAGAGCGCAGGTGATTTCACCGTCACCGCTATGGCAACTCAGGTCGAAAACGAATTCGACTCCTTCGGTAACGATTATGATGCAGGCTCCGAATGGCCGCAGGTCATCACCTCGAGCAAGGGTGAAGTTGCAGTCACTCCGGTAAACGGCATCCTTGAAAACGAAGTCAGCATCAATGCAGGCTCCGTTACCGCAACCGTTCCGGCAGGTGTTGCTGTGGAAGACGGTGTTGAAAAACTCACCCTCACCACCACTCCGCTGGAAAAATCCACCAGTGACGTCACTCCGTCCAACGGCGAGATTTTAGTCCCGCTCGATGTTCATATCGAGGGTATTGCTGACGGCAACACCACCCCGATTATCATCGATCTCGGCGCTATCCTGCCCAAGTACCTCAATATGGGTACATACTCGCTCTATCACGTTGAAAACGGCGTGACCGAGACCATGAACCTGGTCGCTTCCAAGGCAGACCTTGTCAACCACAACGATTATACCTACGATTCCGCAACCGGCGAAGTTTCCGTTGCACTTGCATCCTTCTCGGAAATCTGCATCCTGCAGCCGGGCGACAACACCTACAATGTCTGGATGGGCGGCGTAGACTTCAGTTGGTATGACCCGGATGCTACTTCGTTTACCATCTACAATGCTGACCAGCTCAACGGTCTCGCATACATCGTTTCCGGTCAGGCATATGCAGGTTTTGACGGAACTCAGGACTCCTTTGAGAACAAGATTGTTACCCTTGCCCGTGATATTGACTTGAACGGCAACGCTGAAGTAAATGACCTTGAAACCGGAAAACCCATCGTTTGGTATCCGATCGGTCTGCGTAAGCACGGCGAAGGTGCAAATGCAGCAGGCGAAACCCTGTGGTACGATTGGGGCGGCTGGTTCGAAGGTACCTTCGACGGCAACGGTCATACTGTTAAGAACATTAGCCAGAACACCTGGGCGATGGACGGTAACTATGACGCGGGTTACTACAAACGCGGCATGGGTCTGTTCGCAGGTATCAGAAACGGTACTGTGCAGAACCTGACCGTCGAAAACTTCCAGTCCGACGGTGAATTCACTCCGACCGGTTGTGTCGCAGCATATGCTGAAGGCAACTCCACCTTCGAGAACATCCGCATCACCGGTTGTAACCCGCGCGTTTACAACACCGGTAACGGTGGTCTCGTCGGTTGGGATAACGGCGGTGATACCGAGGCTGAAGCAAGTCACTTCACCTTCAAAAATATCACCGTAGACTCCACCAACAAGATTTCCGCGCTGTGGGGTAGCTGGGACGTCGGTTGCGGCGGTATTCTCGGATCTCTTGGTGAATACAGTTACGCTGATTTTAAGAACTGTAATGTGTCTGCGACCATCGACGTTTACAACGACGTATGTGCAAACTACCAGTACTTCTGGTACCGCTATGCAGGTATGTTCATCGGTATTGTTAATAATGATAAAAACGGCGCAATTGTACTGGATCGAATTACTGCAGAAAACTGTAAGGCAAACTTCGGAAATCGTCATGAGTACTTCTACTGCGAATTTGTGAAGAACTCTCTCGCATCTTACACTCATGATTACCAATTCAGCCGCGTCACTCATGATGAACTCAATTGGAGTGACACCAATGGAAATGGTGAACTGGATACAGAAGATATTTCGAAGCAGACCATCACGTGTAAACACGACCATGATGCTCAGGGAGAAGAGACCATCAACGGGCAGGTAATCGCTGTTGAAGATTGGCGCGCAGTTTATCTCCCGTTCCGTCAGCTCTTCGGCGGTTATGGTTGGGGAACTCGCGGCGTTCAGCTTTCTGAGTATCCGGACATTAAGATTGCAATTGAAGGCTCGGAAAAGAAGTTTGAGCTTGATAAGCAAAAACTGATTGATGCCGGCGTGTTGGATGATAACTTGACCGACGAGGAATATAGAGATTCAATCTTCACACTTGCTTATGCAGAGGATGGGGATTACGTCGAGATTCGTTTGGGCGACTATTTCAAGACACTCGGAAATGTTACGGATAACGACATCAATGTCGATGGCGTGTTTGCATCTGCAACAGCAATTGCACACATAAACAATCAAGGCGAAGTAATTGCATACGGTGATCAAATTGATAAGTTAAGAGTCCGAAGTGAGTTCAAAAAGTCCGATACAGGTGATTGGAGAGACGGTGTTCTGAAAATCTACTACGATTTGAATAATACCGGAATTAACGCGCTGATTGCAATCTCCATTCAGGACTATGCAAACTGTGAACCCACCGTTGTCCGTGCGTTGATTCAAGAGTCCAGAGATAACGATGTTGACATTGGCGGAACCGGTTGGGCAGATATTTTTGGTTTCTAAGTTTTAACCTACCACCGTCCAAACTCCCTCCCCGGGAGTTTGGCGGTGAACAATGAGTATAAATTCCGGTTTATGCTTGTTGCTCACCGAAGTATTTTTATACAAAGGGGAACACACACAATGAATTTGTCAAAAAAAGCATATCTTCACAGCGTT
>JAZQIE010000187.1:0-9405 GCA_045540975.1 Eubacteriales bacterium | reverse complement strand
AAATCTCGCAAGAGATTGATATCGACGATTTCAAGCATAGCTTGAAATCATTCTACCGGGAGTAAAAATGCTTGCTTGCAAGGGCATTTTTGCGACGCCGTCAATTGGCATACGCAGGCTGAAAGACTGCAGAAAGCCGTCAGGCTTTTAAGAATTTTATAAAATAAAATTCTTTATATGCCAATTATACCACACTCTTGTATTCTTCTCAACCAAGACGAAAAAAGAACACCCGACATGGTCGGGTGTTCAAGTAAGGTCTTATTCGAAGGTGAAGCCGAATTCGTCAGCAAGTTCCTGACGTGCTGTGCCGTACTCCTCCAAGAGAGCGTTTGCTTCGGTAATCTTTTCGTTTCCTGCGGTCAGCTTTGCTTCATCGGCGGTTTGGAATGCTTCGAGCACCAGAGTGAAGCTTTCCTTAAACGCTTCCATCGCGGAGACGTATTTTGCCTTGAGCGCGGAAACCTCTTCGGTTGTCGGGTTGATGTTTGCAAGCAGGGTGAGGACTTCTTCGGTCTTCGGAAGCAGGATGTTCTCCATGCTGTTGACCCACTCTGCATCGGTGGTGTAGGTTTCAAGATTCTGAAGTTCTGCCGCAATTTCGTCTGCCTTTGCGTTGACCTCGGTCATGTCTTCGTTTACGAACTTCTCAAACTCGTCCGCAACCGGGTTGCCGCAAGCGGTGAGCAGGGAGAAGCACAGTACCAGTGCCAGGATGAGTGCCAATGTCTTTTTCATAAATCATTCCTCCATAGAGATGTTTTGCAGAAGGGAATCCTTCTTGTATTAAGTATATTCCTCCTGTCAAAAAATGTCAAATGAAAAAACGGGGTTTTAGCCGCTGGCAGCGCTCGCAAACGTCCCTACCCGCGGACTAAAAAGCCTCCCACCGGGAGCCTTTTTGCACTTCGTGCCGTCCTGTTCGATCCCCTACTGTCGAACAACAAAAAAAGAAGGACAGTCATTTGACTGTCCTTCTTTTTTGGTGGAGACGGTGGGGATCGAACCCATGACCTTTTGACTGCCAGTCAAACGCTCTCCCAGCTGAGCTACGCCCCCGCAAAGCGTTCTTTCGAACGCTATTATTATACTAAATTGTGAATCGTTCTGTCAAGTATTAATTAGGCACGGCCGTAGAGTACTGCCTGCTTATGCAGGTTCTTTGCGAGCGTGTCGGTGAGTTTTGTGACATCGGCTTTCCACTTCCAGTTTCCGTCCACGGTACCCGGGACGTTCATACGCGCTTCTCCGCCAAGGCCCAAGACGTCCTGAAGCTGGAGGACCGCGAGGTCGGACACCGAGGAGAGTGCGGCACGGGTGATGCCCTCAATCGGGTCGGTACAGCCGAGATACTCACACGCAAATGCGGCTTCCGCGGGATGGGTTTCCGCCCAGCCGCGCAGGGTATCGTTATCGTGTGTGCCGGTATAGACCACCGAATGTTTTGCATGGTGATGCGGAAGATACAAACTGTCACACCCCGGGGTGAAGGCAAACTGCAAGACCGACATTCCCGGAAGACCCGCACGGTCGCGCAGGGCATAGACCTCATCGGTTAAAAATCCCAAATCCTCTGCAATGAGCGGCGCGTCCCCAAGCGCTTCAAAGAGCGCAAAGCCCGGGCCTTTGACCCACTCGCCCGCCGCCGCGGTCGTTGCGCCCTTCGGGATGGACCAATAGGCTTCCAGGGCGCGGAAATGGTCGATACGGAGGCGGTCGTAAAACCGCAGAGAATGGCGGATACGCGCACACCACCAGCCGTAATTGTTTTCGCGGTGTGCATCCCAGTTATAGACAGGGTTGCCCCAAAACTGACCCGTTTCCGAGAACGCATCGGGCGGACAGCCTGCCACACGGTCTAAATGAAAGAGCGGCTGATTACACCAGACGTCCACGCTGTCGGGCGCGACGTAAAACGGCAAGTCACCCATGATGGAGATGCCGCGGTTATGGGCATAGTCGCGCACACGCGCCCACTGGGTATAAAAAAGATACTGCTCTTTATAAATCTCGCGCATACGCGGCTGAAGGCGCGCGGCTTCGCGGCCCAAAGCGGCGGAATCGCGGCGGATGACATCCTCGGGCCACTCCCACCACGGTTTTCCCAAATCCTCGCGCAGGGCGGTAAAGAGCGCGAAATCCGCAAGCCAGGTAAACTCCCGCTCCAAAAAATCATCGATTTCCGCATCACTTACGGTATCCTCACGCGCAAACGAGGTTTCCCCCGCCCATGCGGAGGTGGAATGGTACGGACAGCCGCCCGGGCCCGAGGGACAAAGCGGTAGGGTTTGCCACACGCGGACACCCGCGGCATCCAAGAAATTTAAGAAGGTAAACAAATCCTTTGTGAAGCCTCCGAAGGAGGATACATGCGCCAAAATTCCAAGTTCTCTCATGAAACACGCTTCCAATCGTAAAAGTGATAAAACGGGTTATGCACCGCGGGGGTGAGTTCGGAAAAGAAGTTCTTTTGCACCAGCAGGGTCTCACGCTTAAACAGCACGGGTGCAAACGGCACTTCATCCGCAAATTGGCGCAAAAACGCGTCATACTCCCCACTTGCGCGCGCGGAATAAATCGCCTGCGAGAGGTACTCGGAGGAGAAGCGCCCGTAATTGAGCGCGCCGCCCGGTGCGACAAGGGGTGTGACATCGAAATCACCGCTGAGTGCGACCTCACCGAGATAGAGTTCAAACCGACCCGAAGCAAGACGGGAGGTGAATTTACTCCACTCCACGGCTTCCACCGTGGCTGTGATATTTGCGGCTTTGAGGGACTCCGCAATGCGATGCGCCGCCGAGACCTTACTCGGGTTTTCCGAGTTGACAAGCAGTGTGAGGGTCAGACTCTCGCGCCCTGCCGCGGAGAGGTTTGCCTTTGCGGTATCGGGCGAATAGGCAAGCGCATCCCCGGTCTTCCCCGCCTTTTGAGACAGCGGATGCACGGGAAGGGTTGCGGCATCCGCAAAGCCCGAATAGTCATTGCTTGCGACCGAAGCACGGTCAATCGCACACGCGATGGCGCGGCGGACATTTGGCGAGCGCAAGGCTTTGAGCGAGGTGTTAAAGCCCACGTATTGCATGGTGGTGGTGGGATAGTCCACACGGTCACAGTTTCCGCCCCAGGACACACTTCCGGTTGCGGTAATATCGACCGCCGCCATACTCACCGCACCGTTTTGCAGTTCCTTTGCGAGCTGCTCTTCGCTGCCCACAACACACACCTCGATGCGGTCAAAGGGCAGAGCAACCTCGGCATACTGCGGTGCGCGTGCGAGGACGGGAGCACCGTTTTCATAAAGGAATTGATACCGCCCCGTGCCGAGTGCGACCGTGTCCTCGGACTGTTTGATAATCGGGATATCGAGCAGCGCGGGAAGGTTGGCATTGGGCGATTTGGTCACGATTTCCACCGTGTCGGAACTTACCGCGCGGAAGGATTCAATTCCCGAAAACCGACCTGCATAGGCAGAGGTACTTCCTTGCGCGAGGGTATAGGAATGCACCACGTCGCGGGCGGTAAGCGCGGTGCCGTCCGAGAAGGTCACGCCGCGCAGGGTAAACCTCCAGACGTTGCCGTTTTGCGAATAAGTATCGCACAGAATCGGCACCGCCTCGAAGGAATCGTTGAGTTCAAACAGACCCTCGTAAATCAAACGGAAGAGCGCAAGATTCGCACCCACGCGAGTGGTGAGCGGATTGACCGTTCGCTCCTCAAAATACGCCACACGGCAGATTTGGTTTTTGAGTTCAACGGTTTGCTCGGGCGGGGTCTCAACTACGGGCGGCGTCTCCTCGGGCGGAGTACAGCCGCATAACAGAACAAGTGAAAGGATGAGCGCAAGGGCGCGTTTCATTTCCTCTCCTCCTTTAACAGAATCACCGCGAGGCACACACCTCGCTCGCCCCCCGCAACCGCGCGGTGGGACCAAAATCGGGTACTCTCACATCGGGTACAGACGGGAGAGACAAACATATGCTCCTCTCTCACACCGAGAGAGAACACTTCCCGTTTGACCGCATCGGACAGGGACACGTATCTCCCCTCCGTGCCGAGTGCCGCCGCGACCTCCTCGCTCACCTCATAGCAGCATTTCCCGATGTGCGGGCCAATCGCGACACGGATGGTTGCGGGGTCGCTTCCGTAGGTATTTTGCATGGTAACAATCGCGTTTGTCACGATACGGGCGGCAGTCCCGCGCCAACCCGCGTGCACCGCGCCGATGGCGTTATGAATCGGGTCGTAGAGGAGTATCGGCTGACAGTCGGCGCCGAACACCCCGAGCGGAAGGTTTTTTACGTTTGTGACAAACCCGTCGCACAAGGGACGCTTCGTCCAAAATATCCCCGCGTCCGCTTCCCCCACCACGCGCACTTCGTTTCCGTGCACTTGCTTTGCCGCGACAAGTCGGGTCTCGTCAAAGTCGAGGGTTTCTCCCGCGCGGCGGTAGGTCTCGCGCACACAGGCGGGGTCATCGTTTGAATCCAAGCGGAAATTGCTCTCGTGGTACGGGGGCTTGGATGCTCCGCCAAGACGGGTAAACATCCCGTGCGTGAGTTCCGAGAAGGGCACGAGATTCGGAAATGTGACAAAATCCAATCCTTTTCCCTCCTCAAAGCAAAATTTAAAATAGTGAACAGTTTAGATGCCAATGTTTTTAATGAATTGACAACTTCGTTGTCATGAATTGGCTTTGCCATGATTTCTCGCTATCGCTCCATGAATTGAATTGCCTTTATAATGCACTTTATTGCAATTCATGAGCCGTTAGGCTCAATTCATGAAATCTCTGATTTCAATTCATGCCGAAGGCAATTCATTGATTTCATCCTCGATGAAATCATTATACCACAAACCGAATGCCGATTCAACAAAAAACAAGCCGTACGGAATGTACGGCTTGCGGATTATTCGGGAAACGATTCTTACATTATTAACTATTTTTTAAACCAATAACACTTGCATTTCTCCATTCATTCTTATTATTAGTTAGCATAAAAATTGTATCCCAGCAATTCTTCTGCTTTTAGTAATAGTTTTTTATAGTTCTCTGAATTAGACGCTTTCATTCGTCTATAGCCACCAAAGGATTTGGGTGCTATCTCAGGAAACTTTTCAAATATTAAATCGTAAAACGCTTTATCTCTTGCCACTTCTTCTTTTTCTTTTACTTCTTTTTCAAAAAAAGCTTTTTGTTCTTTCGTTCTTTCATCAACGAATGGTCTATTGCAATATTTAACAAAATCTCCTTTATAATCCCACACAGGTACAGAAATACCATCTAACACAGGGGAAACTGTTATCGAGCAATACTTGTGTTCCTCTGATCTATGTAGTAAATATTCAGGAAGTTTGGGATACTTTTTACTATTGCCGCTAATACTAAAATACCTTTTCGTATATTTAGCACATTCATCACAAACAAAATATGTTTCGTTCGTTGAAACTATATCCGTGTTTCCATACACTTCTTTATTTATCTTTGCATCGTGTGCTTTCTGCTCTTTGTCAAATCTTGCAAATAATTCTTCTATTTTTTCTTCTTCTGTTCTAGCTTCATCAAATTGTCTGTCTGCTTTCAAATATTCAACCAAACGCATATAATCCTTTTTAGTCCATGCAAAATTTGAATGTGGGAAAATTTCGTTAGCTTTTCTCAAACAAGCAATTGCCAAATCCATTCTTCCGTTTTTCTTGTGTTCGGTTGCTTTCCTTTGCAAGACATATTCAACATTGTTAACTGGACTACCCATTCTTTGCAATGGATTATACTCTGGAATAGGAATATTTTGTATTCCTTCAATCGAGTCAAAGTCATATTCTGTATCTAAATTTATTTTAAATATCTTTTTAAAAAACTCAAGCATTGTAACTCCTCCAAAAATAGTTTCACATTAACAACTACTCTTTAAAAACATCAATTGGGAAATCGGTTTTCAATTCATATTTACGATTATAATTATCATAAAGAATAATACTGACTTTCCTCTCCGGATTACAAATGGATTCGATTTGATGCCGAAAATACGAACTATATATCTCGTCTTTTTTTAGAAATACACTTTTTGAAGTAGCAGGCAGCAAGTATATTTCTTGTAACCCCTCAAAATATTCAACATAAAATATATGCTCATCTATCGAGCAAATTATTTTCGTTACCGCCACCGACCTTTGTGAATTATTTGATATGTATAATTTCGCATTTGGAATGAGTTCAAATTGTACATCTAATCTTCGTTGCTTATCCAAAATATTTAGCCAAATCCCAAAAACGCCTACAAAGGCAGCTAGAATTGTGCCAATTGCAGAAATAATATTCCAATCCATTTATATCAACTCTTTTCCTTTTTCGGTTTTTTCAACCCTCAATCCAACACAATGTTTTTTCACTTTGTATAGTCTTTTCAAAAGTAGGAATTTTTGCTCTTTGTATATCAAACTTTAGAATGGGTGAACGATATAAATACCAATTGTTTTGTCGATATGCAAACTCCGTTTGCTCGATATTTTTGTTTCACAAAATCGATATGTTTTTCGCTTTGCTCAAAACTCGATATGATATGATTTCTCGTCGCGTCAGCGACATATCGTGCCGTTAGGCATATCGAGTCATTTATGACATATCGAGAATTCGCCAGAATTCATATCGACGATTTCAAACTTTGCTTGAAATCATTTTACCACAAACCAATCCCCGATTCAACAAAAAACAAGCCACCCGAAGGTGGCTTGAATCTTTACTGTGCGTTTTTGCCCTTGGTGGCTTTCATGCGCAGGGCATTTTGCAAGATACGTTTGCGGATGCGCAGGAAGTTCGGGGTGACCTCGAGGAGTTCGTCATCGCCCAAGAATTCCAGACACTGCTCCAAGCTCATGATACGCGGCGGTGTGAGACGGAGTGCATCGTCACTGCCCGATGCGCGCATATTGGTGAGCTGCTTTCTCTTACAGACGTTGACCGTGATGTCCTCACTCTTCGGGGAGAAGCCGACCACCATGCCCTCATACACCTCGGTACCCGGGCCGATAAAGAGCGGGCCGCGGTCCTGCGCGTTGAAGAGGCCGTAGGTGACCGCTTCGCCGGTTTCATACGCGATAAGCGAGCCGGTATGACGGCGTTCGATATCCCCCTTAAACGGTGCATAGCCGTGGAACACGGTGTTTAAGATACCCTCGCCGCGAGTGTCGGTCAAAAACTCGTTGCGGTAGCCGAAGAGACCGCGGGTGGGAGCGAGGAACTCCATGCGCATACGGTTTCCGATCGGGGTCATTTTGGTGAGTTCCGCCTTGCGGCTGCCCATTTTTTCCATGACCGCGCCCACCGAATCCTCGGGGACGTCCACGATGAGTTCTTCAATCGGCTCACACAGTTCGCCGTCGATTTCCTTCATGAGCACACGCGGAGTGCTGACCTGAAATTCATAGCCTTCGCGGCGCATATTCTCCATGAGGATGGAGAGGTGCATCTCGCCGCGACCTGCCACGCGGAAGGAATCCATCGAGCCTTCCACCGGGGAAACGCGGAGGGATACGTCTTTTAGAAGCTCACGCTCTAAGCGTTCGCGGATGTTACGGGTGGTGACAAGCTTGCCGTCACGCCCCGCAAACGGAGAATCGTTGACCGAGAAGGTCATTTCCATGGTAGGCTCGGAGATTTTGACAAACGGGAGAGGGGTCACCGCGCTCGGGTCACACACGGTGTCACCGATGGTGATGCCGTCCACACCCGAGAAGCAAACGATGTTGCCCGCGGTTGCGGATTCCACGGGGACACGGTTTAAGCCTTCGAACTGGTAAATCGCGGTGATTTTCGCCTTCTTCGGCTCGCGCAGGTTGTGGTAATCGCACACCTGCACCTCCATGCCCTGACGGAGGACACCCGTTTCGATTCTGCCGATGCCGATTCGACCAACGTAATCGTTGTAGTCAATCGAGGAGACCAACATGGAAAGCGGGCTTTCGGTATCCGCTTCGGGGGCGGGGATGTAGTCCAAAATCGTGTCAAAGAGCGGCTTCATGTCCACACCCGCTTCATACGGGTTTAAGGACGCGGTGCCCGCGCGGCCCGAACAGAAGAGGACCGGGCTTTCCAGCTGCTCCTCATTTGCATCGAGGTCAAAGAGGAGTTCTAAGAGTTCGTCTCCGATTTCGTCCAGACGTGCATCGGGGCGGTCAATTTTATTGACCACGATGATGACACGGTGCTGCAGTTCCAGTGCGCGCTGGAGGACAAAGCGGGTCTGCGGCATCGGGCCTTCCGCCGCGTCAACGAGCAGGACAACGCCCGAAACCATTTTCAGAATACGCTCGACCTCACCGCCGAAGTCCGCGTGACCCGGAGTGTCAATGATGTTGATTTTGATGTCTTTGTAGGTGACCGCGGTGTTTTTCGCCAAAATGGTGATGCCGCGCTCACGCTCAATGTCATTGGAGTCCATCACGCGGTCCGCAACCACTTGGTTGTCACGGAAGGTGCCCGACTGTTTGAGCAGTTCGTCCACCAAGGTGGTTTTGCCGTGGTCAACGTGCGCGATGATGGCGACATTGCGAATGGTAGGATCAATCAAGGGGAAAACTCCTTTCGATATACGAAAAAACGGGCTTCCCGATTTAGGGAAGCCCCTTCTTTACTTACAGCATGCTGAGTGCCAGGGTGAGTACGACAAACAGGAATGCGATCACGGTGGTCAGCTTTGCAAGGCGTACTTCCCAACTCTTGGATTTGTTCTTGGACAGGAAGGTATCCGCTGCACCGGAGACAACGCCCAGACCCTGAGTCTTGCTCGGCTGAAGAACGATGACAACGATGAGGAATACTGCGAGGAGTAACTGTACGACGGTCAAAATAACTTTCAATGCTTCCATGTTAAGGAAACCTCCATTCTAATATGTTCGTTACCGAATTATGATACCACACATTTTTTAAAATTACAATACTTTTTTCGGGAAAATTTACAAGTTATATTCTTTTTTTCCCGTCACAGACTAAACATACAGTTTGATTTGAGAGGAGGTGGCGTGAAAATGGCAGTTGTTCCGGGCGCAAAGCAGGCTTTGGAGCGCTTCAAGATGGAGGCGGCAAGTGAGGTCGGCGTTCCCCTGAAAGCGGGCTATAATGGCGACTTGACTTCCCGTCAGGCAGGCAGCATCGGTGGGCAGATGGTGAAGAAGATGATCATGAACTACGAACAGAACTTAGGTAAGTAACTTGGCCGTAAAAAATGCTCTTCCGAATCGGAAGAGCATTTTCTCTTAACTTTCCATTTGCTGACCCAAAAATCCCGACACCACCTGCACCAGCTTTTGGTCGGCTTCCGAAAGCGGCGGGTCCTGGTCCTCCAAGAGAATCATCATGCACCCCATCACATCCCCCTCCGAAAGGATGGGAGACGCCACGCCCAGATG
>JAZQIE010000186.1:0-11038 GCA_045540975.1 Eubacteriales bacterium | reverse complement strand
TAGATTGCGGCACAAAGCGGAACGCCGAAGAGCATTCCCATGACCCCTGCGATGCCGCCGCCCACGGTGACCGCGGCGAGCACCCAGATGCCGGGGAGCCCGATCGAGTCGCCCACCACCTTGGGGTAGATCAGGTTGCCTTCCAGCTGCTGGAGGATGACCAGGAAGACCAAAAAGCCCAGCGCTTGGATGGGGGATACGGTTAAAATCATGAATGCGCCCACGATCGCGCCGATATACGAGCCTGCGACCGGGATGAGCGCGGTGAATGCCACGAGCGCACCGATCATGGTGGCATACGGCAGACGGAAGAGCAGCATCCCGAGGGTACAAAGCGCACCCAAAATCACCGCTTCGGTACACTGACCCACGATGAATTTGTGGAACGAGTGGTTTAAGATATCAAGCAGGTAGCGCAGATTCTCCCGTACACGAACGGGCAGGATTTGGCGCGCGACACGGCGGAGGTGACGCGCGAGGGTTTCCTTGGAGGCGAGCAGGTACACCGAGAAGATGATGGAGAGCAGGGTGGTGACAAGACCTGAGAAGACCGAGGTCACGGTGGTGACCACAACGTCAAACACACTGCCAAAGCCTGTGGTGATAAGACCCACGATTTGGTCGATACGGCTGCGCCAATCGATTTGGAGGAGGGTATCCACGATGTTTTCGGGGAGGATGCCCGAACGGTCCAAAAACGCGACCGCATCGGTGAAGACACCCGGGAGTTCCTGCACGATGACCTGGATACAAGCGGCAAGCTGGGGGGTGATGAGCCAAACCACCAGCACGATGACCGCAATCACGGAGAGATATGCGCCTGCCATACAGAGCGGACGGCGCAGGCGCCTTACCGCCGTCTTTTGACTCTTGGGGAAGAACCAAGACTCATAGCGCGCCATGAGGATGTTGACCACATAGGCAATCATGCCGCCGATGATGAGCGGACTTGCCGCGCCGAAGGCTTTCCCCACAAAGCCGATAATCGGCTCCCAGTACAGGGTTGCGAGGAAGAGCAGGAAGACGGCGGCGCAGATTTTGAGCGCGTTTTTGAAGGTTAATTTCATATCAGTCATCCTTTGAGGGAGTGTAACAGCTCCATAAGATACACGCTCTCCTCGATTGGGAGGAAGGGCGGTTTGTTGTCGCAAAAATAGTTTGCGCACAGGTCATAGTAATTGACCGCGGGCGAGAGCGGGACCTCCTCCGAAATCCACTCGATGACCTCGCCCGAGGTATACGAGCGATTCTTTGCGGAAAGGGTTTCGTCCGCCTTGGTATCGGGGAGGGTTTTCGGGTCACAGCGGGTGATACGGAAGGTGCGGCTTGCGGAATCGAAGACCGCGGACCCGTATTCCCCAAGGATTTCCCACGGGGTGTGGGGAACGGGGCTTGCTTCACAGATAGAGACCGAGAGCAGGGTGCCCTCCTCGGTTTTGAAGAGACATTCCACCACATCGTCCGCATCCCCAAGGGTTGCGACCGTGTCGGTAAAGCAGAATTTGTCTGTAATATGCGCGCGGGTGAGCGCGAGGAGTTGGTCGATATAATGCGCGCCGTAGTTATTGAGCATACCGCCTCCGAATTTTTTGAAGGCTTGCCAATCCGCACGGCGGCGGAAACGGTGCACCGCGCGGCGCACGTGGAAGATACGGCCAAGGACACCCGAAGAAAGAATCTTCTTCGCGGTTTCAAATTCATCGGTCACACGGTGCGGCTGATAGACCATGAGTTTGCGCCCGAGACGTTTGGCGGCATCCTGCAACAGGCGTGCCTCCTCGGGCGAGGCGGTCATGGGTTTGTCCAAAAACACATCCGCGCCATGCTCAAAGCACAGAAGGGTTTGGGCATAGTGCAGGTGGGTGGGGGAGGCAATGACCACAAGCGACGGCTTGACCTCCAAAAGGCAGGCTTCCAGGTCGGTATACCCCGGAACGTCCACCTCGGAGAGACGGTTTTGGTCTACATCCACCACCGCGGCGAGGGTGAAGCGGGGGTGCGCTTTGAGTTCGGGGAGATGGAAGTCAAAGCCGATTCTCCCGAGACCGACAAGTACTGTTTTCATTCGGATTTCCTTCCTTCCTGCTTGGGACGGTGATGATGACGGCGGCGGTAGTTGTTCTTCTTCGGCTTGCCGTCTCCTTCTTTCGGCGCAGGTTTCTCGCCCTGCGGTTTTTGCCGGGGTTTTTCGCCTTGTGGCTTCTCACCTTGCGGCTTCTCGCCTTGCGGCTTTGCGCCGTGCGGTCTGCGGCGGCGATGGTTTCGATGCGGTTTTTCCGCGGGTGCTTCCTCGACGGGCGGCTCGGAAGAAAGCTCGCTTTTGAAGAAGACCTGAGGCATTTCCTCCTCCGCCACGCGGCGCTTGGGCTTGGAGCCGAGCGGACCGACTTCGGATTTATGGAAGGTTTTGAGTTCGAAGGAATCTCCGTTTTCGAAGCGGAGTTTGAGCTTGCCCGAGAGCAGGGCGACCTCGACAACGGTTGCCGGGCCGTCCGGTGTTTCCACCTGCGCGCCCACACGCGGTGTGGTGCGGTGCAGGTCTTCATACGCCTCCTGCTCGTATTTCAAGCAGCA
This sequence comes from Eubacteriales bacterium, assembly GCA_045540975.1. Taxonomy (GTDB): domain Bacteria; phylum Bacillota; class Clostridia; order Oscillospirales; family JAAYXM01; genus SIG510. The sequence continues at coordinate 8,464 of JAZQIE010000186.1, read as the reverse complement.
CATGAGTCTCCCACAGGTACCCGAGATTTTGGTCGGGTTGAGCGAGAGGTTTTGCTCTTTTGCCATTTTGATGGAGACCGGCTGGAAATCGTCCAAAAACTCGGAGCAGCAGAAGGGTCTGCCGCAGATGCCCAGACCGCCGAGAAGCTTTGCTTCGTCGCGCACGCCCACCTGCCGCAGCTCGATGCGGGCGTGGAAGGTGGAGGCGAGGTCGCGCACCAAATCACGGAAGTCTACCCTTCCGTCTGCGATGAAATTGAATAAAATCTTATTGCCGTCGAAGGAATACTCCGCGCTGATGCACTTCATCTCCAAGCCGTGCTGGTCGATTTTCGACTGGCACAGACCGATTGCGCTTTTTTCCTTCTCGCGGTTCATGAGTACGGTGCCGTGGTCCTCAACGGTTGCGATTCGCAGCACTTTGCGGACAGGCTCGACCAGAGAGGACTCCTCCACCTCATGGTTGGGAGTCGAGACATAGCCGAATTCCTTGCCCTGCGCACTTTCTACAATGACCGCGTCCTCACGCTTTGCGGTGATGCCGTTTGCAAGAAAGGTATAGGTCTTGCCCGACCCCGAAAAGCGGACGCCGATTACTTCTGTCAACTTATTGTTCCTCCTCTGCGTTCATTGCGCGGATTAGCCGTGCGCAAAGAGCGCCTAATATAATTGCAACACCGAGGTTGCGCTCGATCCCGTCGCGCGCGGTTTCAATCGCATCCGCGCAGGAAACAAACTCGGCGTGGGTAAAACGAAATTGGGGTGTGGTCTCGGAGAGGGGCGGAAGGGGATGGAGTGCGCTGTCGCGCAGAAGGGTGCGGCAGGCTTCCAGAATCTCGCGAAGGTCCGCACGGTCGCGCTTTTCAAGGGCGGTGACTGCGCGGAGAACGCCCAACTCGTCTTTTTGAGACAAAGGGGTGAGGATGGCGGCTGCCTCCTCAACATAGGCGAGGTCATGACCGCTGCCCGAGAGTTTTATCAGGGCACAGCGGGAGACCACGGTGGGGATTAACTCGCTTGTGTGGGTTGCGGTCAGGATGAAGCAGGCGTGACGCGGCGGCTCCTCCAACGCTTTGAGAAAGACGTTTTGCACATAGGCAGAGAGGGTGTTTGCATTCAAAATGAGATACACCTTGCGCTTTGCGTCATTGGGGAGAATGAAGGAGTCCGAGATGAGTGCGCGCGCACGTTCGGTATCCAGACCATCGGTGATTACGGTAAGGTCGGGGTGGGACTCTTTGCGGCAGGCGGAACAAACCCCACACGGTGGGGCATCGCTCTCGCAAAGAAGCGCACGGGCAAGGGTTTTGGCAAACGCCTCTTTTTCTGCACTGTCTTCCCCTGTGATGAGAAAGGAATGCGGCACACGGCCGCCCGAAAAGATACGGGAAATCCGATTCATCAGAATTTTGCGAACTGTTCCACATCCATCACAAAGATGGTAGCACCGCCCACTGTGATTTCGGTCGGGACGGACGGGAAGAAGCCCATACCGAGCTCGCTTGCGGTGGAGACCAGCTGCTTGCGGCTGTGGGAATGGGTTTTGATGATGTCAAGCACGGGTTGGACCTTTTCCTCCTCGACACCCACGATGATGGTGGTGTTGCCGGTCTTTAAGAAACCGCCGGTGGTGGCAAGACGGGTGACCGAATAGCCTTCCTGAGTCAGATTATTGATGACTGCGTGCGCATCATCCGCGTTTACGATTGCCATAACTAATTTCATTGTAAATCCTCCTTAGAGATAGATTCTTGGGACTTGTTCGTTTAAGTAGAGGGGGCTTACGGGAATGATTGCGACATCCCCCTCGGATGCGGGGACATGGGAGAGGTCCACCACACAGTGGAGCATTCCGATATGGCCCAGCGTTTTGACACGCTTGCCCGCGATACGGACAAACGGAGTCTTCTGTTTGAGGAGACGGAGGATATCCTGAAGAAGATAACGGATGCCGTCTCGGACACGATAAGTGTCGCGGATTTTCTCCACCCCGAAGCCGTGGAAATACCCAACGGGCAGCACCGCGACACGGGTGGGTTTTTTGAGCTTACACGCGGCGCCGTACCCCACGGTTGCACCTGCCTCAAGGGTGTGCGGCTCGTGGACCGCGGTTTGAAGCTCGCCCACGGGTTTCAGACTTCTGCCGCCCTTTGCGATTCTGCCGATGAGGGCGGAGCCGACACGCGCACCGCCGCCGTACAGCTCGGGCAGGCGGAAGAGCGCGGAGGAGTTATAGAGATGACAAAGCCCCGGCTCGACACCGCATTCAATCATGCGGTCCTCAACGTTTGAGAAGGTCGCGATTTGGGCGCGGGTTTTCTTTAAACTTCCAAAGGCTTGGTTTAAGTGTGCGTAAGTGCCGCACAGGGTGAGCGCGGAGAGGTGAGACACCTCCTCGCAAACCGATTCGACCGCATCGGGAGAAAAGCCGTACCGCCCCATGCCCAGGTCGAACTTCAAATGGAATCTTGCCTTCACTCCATGCTCGACCGCGACCGCGTTTGCGCGCTGGAGGGCGAGGGAGGAGCCAAGGGTTAAGATGATGTTGTTTTGGATGAGGGGGGAGAGCTCCTCCGCCATTGCGGTGGAGCGGAGCATGAGGATTTCGGACGAGGGAAGCGCGGCGCGAAGTTTGAGCGCATCTTCTACCTCGGTGACCGCGAAAAAGTCCACCCCAAGGGAAGCAAGGGTTTCGGAAAACGGGATGAGCCCCAGACCGTAGCCGTTGCCCTTGACCACCGCAATCAGGGTTTCCTCCCCGAGGCGGCCGCGCACCTGCTCCAAGTTATGCGCGATATCGTCTTTGGAAATCAAATACCGTGTCATTTGTGACCCCTCCTATTTGTTGCGGCGCAGGAAGAGAAGTTTCCGCGCTTTGCGGAAGAGTTTTTCGCCGTTTGTGATGGCGGAGTTAACAAGCGGCTTGAAGCGGTACTCAAATTCACCGACAAACTCGGTGAACTCACCGTTAAAGCCTTTCTTGAAACGGTAGAGACCGTAGAGCGGATTGTCCTCGGACAAATCCCCCGAGACACCGCGGAAGTCATACACACGGGCGGAAACCTCGATTGCCCAACGGATCATATGCCATTGGAGGAGGTAGTTTGGCATCAAATTGCGGTGCGCATTGGAGGAGGCACCGTAGAGATACCAGACCTTGTCGCCGTAATGGACCGCGAGCGTTCCCGCGACGGGGACACCGTCTTCGGTGTATGCCATATACAGACGGGCGGCATCGCCTAAGTTTTTTAAGATGTTTTTGAAATAGTCCTCACTTCGGACCACGAAGCCGTCACGCACACCTGTTTCCAGCATGAGTTTGGAAAACGCCGCGCAGGCTTCCTCACCCTCGATTTTCACCGTGACACCCTTGCGCTCGGCAACACGGATGTTATAACGGGTTTTGCTGTGGAAGGAGTTTAACACTTCCTCCTCGCCTCTGCCCTCGGGGTAGAGACGGAAGACATAGCGCGGCTGAATCCCCGAGAAGTTTTTGCCCACATCCCGCAGGGAATAGCCGAGGGATTTCATGATAGCGGTAAATTCGGTGTCCGAGGAGAGGACATCCGGGTCGACCTTCAGGCAGTATGCCTTGTATTTCTTTGCGAGTGCCTTTGCGCCCTCGGTGATGGCGGCGAGGGTTTCTTTATCGTGCACATCACAGACCGGCCCGCGGCCCGCATACATGAGGGTGTACGGCAGAGAGGGGATTTTTCGGATGAGAAACGAGCAAGCACCCGTGATTTCGCCTGCGTCGTTTCGGACAATGACCGCCTCCCACTTCCACTCGGACTTCTGCGCCGCCCACAGATGCGACTGGATGAAATGCCCCTTGGGGTGGCTTGAAACAAAGGCTTCGTAAGCGGGTACGGTTTCTTTTGTGACAAATTCAAACAAGGGTAGACCCTCCTTGTGGTTATACGTTTCCTATTGTACCTCTATTCTACCACAGAATTCGGCTTTCGTAAAGAAAAACAAGGCTATTTTTTTGCTTGAAATTCATGCGCGGCGGTGGTATGATAAAAAGAGTTTTGAAAGCGAGGTGAAACGGAATGAGCAATCAGGCAAAGGGCACGGTGTATATGCTGCTGTGTGCGCTGTGCTGGAGTTTTTCGGGTCTGCTTGTCAAGGTCATTCCGTGGAGCTCCTTTGCGGTCACGGGGCTGCGCTGCTTCTTCGGGCTTTTGGTCACGCTGTTGGTGGTAAAAGACCGACGGGTGCGCCTGACCAAGCAGAATTTTCTCACCGCCTCGTGCGTACTGCTCACCGCGGCGCTTTATATCGCGGCGATGAAATTCACCACCGCGGCAAACGCGATTGTCTTGCAGTACACCGCGCCGATTTTGATTTTGATTTATCAGATTCTGTTCCAGAAAAGGCGCGCCACACGGCTGGATATCGCGGCGGTCACCGTGATTCTCTCGGGCATTGTGCTTTTCTTTGTGGAGGGGATTTCGGGAGGAAATCTCTGGGGGAATCTGCTTGCGCTGTCTTCGGGTGTCACCTTTGCGGGTGTGTTTTTGTGTAACGCGCGCGAGGGGGCGACCCCGATGCAGTCGAATCTTCTGGCGTATATCATGGGAAGCATTGTCTTTCTGCCCGCGATTGTGACAAATGTCACACCCGACCCGATTGCATGGGGTGCGGCGGTGCTGCTCGGCGCGGTCACGCTGGGGCTTGCCTACTTCTTCTTTGCGAAGGGGTCGCAGTACATCAGCGCGCTGGCAGGCTCGCTCATCACCTGCGTGGAGCCGATTTTGAGTCCCTTATGGGTGGGGCTTGTGGTCGGTGAGATTCCGAGCGCGTGGGGCTTTGGCGGCATGGCGCTGGTCATCCTCGGGGTTGCGGGGTACAACGCGCTGCTGATTAAAAAAGCACAAAAATAGAACTTGCCCAAGTGTCAAAAACACTTGGGCAGTTTTTTTAGAAGATTTCGTCCTGCATGGAGCAGTATTCGGCTTTGCGCGGAAGCACCGCTTTGCGGATGGCTTCCATGCGGAGGTCGAGCGCGGCGGAGATTTCCGCACAGTCGGAAAGCTCGAGCATCATCTCCTCGGTGAAGTTAAAGTCACGTTTGTAGCGCAGTTGGTGTTCCAAGGTCGCCCAAAAGTCCATTGCAATGGTGCGGAGTTGGATTTCCACCTTGATGCGCTTTTTTCCTTGGGCAAGGAAGATGGGGATTTCCACGATGATGTGCAAACTGCGGTAGCCGTTCGGCTTGGGGTTTGCGATATAGTCCTTCATATCCACCAAGGTGATGTCGTCCTGCCGCAGCAGTGCGCGGGTTAAGGCATAGACATCCTCCGGAAAGGAACAAATCACGCGCACACCCGCAATATCGGTGAGATTCTGCTCAATGGAGTCAATCGAGACGGGAAGGTCACGGCGAATCAGCTTGTCCCGAATACTGCGCGGGGATTTGAGTCGGGTCTTGATGGATTGGATGGGGTTACAGTCGTGCATGAGGGAATATTCCGCATTTAACACGTTGAATTTGGTTTCAATCTCCATCATGGCGCATTTGTAATAGACCATATGCTCCATGAATTCGGTGGCGCGCTCCTCCGCGTGTGCCAAGCTTGGGTCATCCGCGGAGAACATATGCCGCAGGAGTTTTTCGTCATCAAAAGTCCAGCCGGGCATGGTCACACTCCTTTCTATACGGTGAGGGTCATCTCGCCGTTGATGATGGGAAGGGTGAGGGTTTTTGCACCCTCGTCGGTAAACAGGGTGAATTTGGTTTCGCGGTCGTTTTTGCCCGAGACCGTGAGTTTGACGGTCTCACCGTCACTCTGCGCGTTGGTGAGGCGGATGCCGACTTTTGCGCGGACATAGGCGCAAATCTCGTCCATGGAGGTCGGAATCGGGGCATACCCTTCGATTGCGGAGAACACACCGTCAAACGATGCCTTCACCGTGCTCGGGCTCATGCGCTGAATCCACGCGGATTCATGGGTGAAGAACACCGCGGGAACAAGGCTTTGGAGCGCGCGGGTGATTTGAACGGTGCCGTCGCGCACGGTTTTTTCCACATTCGAGGTGGGCGACCATTCGTAGCCGCACACGTCACGGATTTCGGTGACACAGTTAAAGAGGCGCGGTTCGTCGGGCAAGTAGTCCGCATAGAACACGGGATGTGTGCCGTTGTGCGGGCCATCCACCTCTTTGCGATAAGGTCCGCAGTTGACCCAATGCGGGTCATCGTTGCGGTAGGGGGTGGAGGGGGACATATGCACCCCGATGAATTCGCATCCCATATCGAGAAAATACGGGAGCGCGTTTTTGCCTGTTTCGTAATAATGCGCGAGCGCGAGTTTGGAAATGGGGAGGCCGTTATCCGAAAACCACTTCTTTGCGCGGAGCGCGTTTTCTTTTATCGTGGCATCGTCATAAGGCTTGCCTGCAAAATGGTCAAACCAAGCGAAATGCTCGGGCAGGTCGCTTGGGACCCACTCACAGCCTGCAAAGGCATGGGGGAACATGGTTGCGGTGCCCGCTTTCGCGTGTTTTTGGAGTTGTTTTAAGGTGGCGTCATTGACGTTATCCTGGAATACGCCGAGCCACGGAATCAGACCGTAGGAATTTGCGGTGTCCACCCAAGAGAGCGGATTTTCCTCGTCAATCTCACGCCATGCGCCCCAAACATCGTCCACGCGCATCCCGACAAACGGGGGAAGACCCTGCATGACAAAGGGTTTCCGCGCGGCGAAGACAAGGCTTTTCCAAAGCAAATCGTCAAGACCCATGAGCGGACCGCAGACCGCGGGGTCCATCCAACCCATATCGTGCCACAGCACCGCGCGGCATCCCGCTTCAAGGAGCGGGGTTGTGCCGAGTGCGGCGACCGTGTCACCCATGGTGCAGGTGACGGAGTAGGTGTATTCCGCGAAGGTTTTCACCGTATCGCCAACCGTGTGGAGGGACGAGATTTCATGGGAGGAAATTAAGATATGGCTTCCCTTTGCGGAGGCGGAGGAATCCTTTGCCACGCCGAGGGAGACCGCGAGCTTGGGGTCGAAAATCGCAAGACCCGAGCCGCCTTCATACGCCAAACGCACTGCACGGAGCGCGGGCGCGGAGGGGGTGATGTTCGGATGTGCGAGGAGGATGAGCGCGTAGTCCATACTGCCCGAGGAGGCAAGCGGGCGCTCGTCATAGGAAAACCCAAACCAGTCTAAATACGGGCGCAGATAAGTGGTGTATTGCGTATACGACGGGCTTTTCGGGTCGGTCAAGACCAAAACGGATGCATTTTTCATGGTTTATCACCTCTACTGTGAGTATATCACAGATTTGGTTGCAAGGAAAGAGGAAATTGTGATAAGATAAAAATGAAATAGCACCTGTGGTGCAGCGAAATAGCACCTACGGTGCAGCGAAATCCTACGGGATGGGGGATGGAAATGGCGAAAAGTGTTTTGCTTGAAAAGTCAAAAGACCTTGCGGTTGAAGTGGTTTTGCTGTGTCGGACAATCGCCGCAGAGCATCGCGAATATATCTTGACCAAGCAGCTCACACGCGCAATCACCTCGGTTGGAGCGAATTTGCATGAGTCAAAATATGCGCGCGGCAGAGTTGATTTCGGAAATAAAATGCAAATTGCACTCAAAGAATGCTATGAATCGGAGTACTGGCTGGAGCTGCTTCATCGATGCGGATTCATAGAAAAAGAACGGTATGAAGCGCTAAGAAATCAGTGCGGACAGATTCGCAGGATGCTGATTGCATCCATCAATACATTGGAAAAGAAACAGTAAATTTGCAAAGGCAAATTTATTTCGCTACGCTTGCGTTATTTCGCTTGCGAAAGCAAATTTCAATTTGTACGAAGTACAAAATTTATCTGCTTGGAGGGTGCCATGAGTGAGAGAATCGGAACGGTACAACTCATTCAAAAGATGAACCGTGTGCTGGTGCTGGACCGTCTGCGCGCGGGCGGTGAGGTTTCACGCGCCGAGCTTGCTGCGGAGACCGGGATGAGTCCTGCAACGATTACGAATATTGTGAAGTATCTCATCGAGTGCGGTTACGTGTGCGAGGCGGGTACGGTTGCGACCGCGAAGGCGGGGCGACGTGCCGAGCTTCTCACCTTCAACCGCGATGCGGGTGAGCTTGCGGTGGTACACGTGGAGTCCGACGAGGTACATTTCGCGCGTTGTGACCTGTTGGGACACATCAAGGAGATTGGGTGCGAGCCCATGGCGAAGGCGCAGTCGGGCGCGGTGATGGAGACCGTGCGGCAGGTGCTCTCTAAGATTGTGAATCCGCACACATTGGGTGTGGGGATTGCGATTTCGGGACATGTGTCGAGCCGCGGTGCGGTGAGTTCGGTGCAGCTGAATTGGGACGCGTATCCCGTGCGCGAAAAACTCACCGCCGAGGGATTCCCGAACGTATTTGTGGTGAACAACTCGCGCAGTAAGGCAATGGGACTTTCCGAGCCGATTGCGGACGGGGTGTTTCT
>JAZQIE010000185.1:0-2199 GCA_045540975.1 Eubacteriales bacterium | reverse complement strand
CTCATATGAAAGTATTTCTTGAACTGTTTTTCACCTTCGCCAAGGTGGGTGTGATGACCTTTGGCGGCGGCTATGCCATGCTCCCCATTCTGCAGCGTGAGGTTGTGGAAACCAAGGGTTGGGCAACCGAAGAAGAATTGATGGACTATTTTGCAATCGGTCAATGCACGCCCGGTGTCATTGCGGTCAATACCGCAACCTTTATCGGACAGAAATACAAAGGGTTTTGGGGCGCTGTGGCCGCAACGCTCGGTGTGGTCTTCCCCTCGCTTGTAATCATTTGTCTGCTCGCGGGCGTGATTGAAGCATTTTCCCACATCACGGTTGTTCAGCATGCGTTTGGAGGAATCCGTGTTTGTGTCTGTGTTTTGATTACAAACGCGGTGGTCAAACTCTTCAAAAAAGCGGTGGTGGATAAATTCACCTTGGTGTTGTTCCTGCTGGTCGCACTCGGAAGTTTCTTCACTCCGCTCTCCCCCGTCATCTTTGTTCTGTTTGCTGCGGTTTGCGGAATCCTGATTCAAACGTTGGGAGGGAAGCGCGCATGATTTATCTCCGTCTTTTCCTCGAGTTTTTTAAGACCGGTCTCTTTGCAATCGGCGGCGGCATGGCAACCATCCCCTTTCTTTATGACCTTTCCGACAAGACCGGATGGTTTACGCACAATGACCTTGCCAATATGATTGCGGTCGGCGAATCCACGCCCGGTCCCATCGGTGTCAATATGGCAACGTATGTCGGTTTTGTGAGCGGCATGAATGACGGGAATCTTTTCACCGCAATCTTGGGCGCGGTCATCGCAACACTCGGCTTGATTACTCCGTCGGTCATTGTCATCCTGATTGTTGCGGCGGTTTTGAAGAGTTTCAAAAACAATCCTTACGTCAACCGCGCGTTTTACGGCCTCCGCCCCGCTTCCACCGGCTTAATTGCCGCGGCAGGGCTTTCGGTTATCGTTGCAAATCTGCTGAATGTCGAAGCAGGTCTTTCCCTCTCCGCAATCAATTTGAAAGGCTTGATTCTTGCGGCAGTCCTTTGGCTTCTCACCAACAAAGTCAAGAAGACAAAAGGCTGGCATCCCATTGTTTTCATCGGAATTTCCGCGTTGGTCGGAATTGTTTTCTCAATGTAACGGACAAAATCGGTGTCTCTTTCAGGCACCGATTTTCGTATATCTTGGCATAATTTACAGTTTAGACACAAAATGACGGAAAAAACTTCCGATTATGGGTTGCATTTGGAATAAAAATATGTTACAATTGGTAACAATACGATAAAAAGGAGGATATGATGCAGACACACTTGAAACGCTTTCTTTCTTGTCTTTTGATTTTGTCATTCTGCTTGAGCGCACTTTTTGCGCAAGCTTCTTTTACACCGAGAACCACAGCTCCCTCGTTAGAGGATCCGCTCTATACCGCACCGAGCAATCCATACTCCAATCATAACGGAATCGGAAACTGTGTATGGTATGCCTTCGGACGTGCACATGAGATTTTAGGGTATGCTCCCTCCTTCTCAGGCAACGCTTGTTTGTGGTGGAATGACCGCAACTCTTATTGCGGTTTTGGCGACGAGCCGCGCGTGGGTGCGATTGCCGTTTGGGACGGCATCGGCGCTTCCGCCGCCGGTCACGTTGCGGTTGTCGAAGGAATTGACGGTGACCAAATCACCATCAGCGAATCATCATACAACGGAGTAAGTTACACCGGCAGTTACTGGGGCAGCCGAACTTACAGCAAAGAGTATATGAAAAACGGGCTTTCCTACCGTGGATGTCCGCTTTATCTGCTCGGATACATCTATTTGACCGAAGACGGAAAAGAGGTTGTTGAAACCGAGCACAAGCATACGTTTGCTCCGTTCCGCGAGCAGTTACATCCCCACGTCGGTTATGACCTTTGTACCGGATGCGGTCTGCGTTTGGATACCAACGAAGCATACTTCGAAGAGTCTTGCGTGGAATGTATTTCTCTCCAAACCAACGAGCAGTTCGGTCATTTTGAATCTGTCAACGACTATGAATCCGGCTTATTCAAAGATGTGCTTGAAGGACAGTGGTACGAAGAAGGAATTGCAAAAGCATACGAGCTCGGTTTGATGCAGGGCATCGGAAACTCATTCTTCTCGACCGACGGTGAAGTTACCTTAGCGGAAGCGGTTGCGATGGCAGCGCGTTTGCACAGCATCTATTACAAC
>JAZQIE010000184.1:0-7067 GCA_045540975.1 Eubacteriales bacterium | reverse complement strand
ATACAGGAAAAGGACGTCGGCGTTTTCAAACGCGACGAAATTCCCCACCATTCCGCTTTGGATGTAGCGGATATCCACAACCGTGGTTTTCGCGAAGTCGGATCGTAGCCATGTCGTTCTGTGAGCCAAGGAGTTGGAGAGATATTTTGTCTTCCTAAGACCGCTTGGCCTCCGACTTTGGTGCTATACAGGAAAAGGACGTCGGCGTTTTCAAACGCGACGAAATTCCCCACCATTCCGCTTTGGATGTAGCGGATATCCACAACCGTGGTTTTCGCGTAGCCTTGCGCAAGAAGGGGCGCCATGCTCTGCCCGAAGGAGTCGGAGAAGACCACAAGCTCGCCCTCGCCCTTCGGATTTTCAATCTGCACCACCGCGTGCGCGCCGCCGAGGTACAGTTCATACCCGTCCTTCCCCTCGCCTTTTGCCGTGTCATAGAGCAAAATTTCCTCCGCTTTTCCCGAATCCAAGGCAGTGACGCGCATCCCCTCCAAAATCGGGTTTTGGAGGTAGAAAATCACATCGGGTTTGACCGGAAGTGCAAGCTGACCGTAATACACACCGTAAAACGGGACGTGCATGGGAATCGGGGTGTACTCACGCGTCAGGGTCTTGCCGAATTTCTCCGCGATGCTCTCTGCCGCATCGGTGATACACTCCTGCTTCCAATGGGTGTCGGTGAAATAATAATCGGAGAGTTCCAAAACCTCCGAAAGGTCGGTCACCTCAAACTTCGGGAGGGATTTTTTCAGCATCTCCACAAGCGCGTTATGGTCGAAGGTGAGATACCCGTGTTTCTCCGCAAGATAGAAGTTTTTATCGGGAATCACCGCAAAAATCGGGGTTTTTTCGGGGAAATACGTCTCCTGCAAGTAGGAAAACCGCTCGATTGCATGCTCAATCATATGCTCCTTGAGATCGGGCTCCGCCTTTGAGATGTGCCCGTCCGCGAGATAGAGATTGTTCACGGTCTTCTGCGAGAAGAGATACAGCGCGGAGGCGGATTTCATACTGCGGAAGGTTTCCCGAAGCGGAAACTGGTCCTGCGCAAACACTTCAAACTCCGATGCAAACTGCCCGGAGAACACCGCATTTGCGGTAAACTCGGGCGGCTGAGCCAAACTTCTGCGCTCGGAGAGAGAATATTCCTTGGGCGGTGAGAAAAGGCACACCGCGGAAAGGGTGAAGATGAGCGCCGCGAAGAGCGCGGTCATCACAATTTGCTTTGCTTTTTCGGTCATCACGGCACCTCCTTAGAATCTGAAATACAAGAACGGATTGAACGAGCCGTCCACGAGATACGCGGTGCAAAGAAGCAGGAGGGCTGCCAAAACAATCGGCTCGAGCAGGTTTGCGAGTTTTTGCGGGATACGTGCGGCAACGGTTTTGGCAAGCGGTGTCGCGCCCACAGCCGCGAGGATGAGCACCACCCCGTACTGTTTTAGCTGATAGAGAAACTCCGCACTCACCAAGGGATACCCCTTGCCGCCGAACATTGCGGAGAGGAAAAAGCCCGCCTCCATCATGCTTGTCGCATTGAAGATGACAAAGCTTACCGCCACCAGCACCAAAACATAGAGATGCCCGAATACGGGGACTTTCTCCAAAACCTTCCCGAATACGGTCTTCTCCAAAATCAGGAGTGCGGCAAAAAAGAGTCCCCACACCACAAAGTTCCAAGCCGCGCCGTGCCACAGACCCGTGAGCATCCACACAACGAGCAGGTTTACGAGAAGTCTGCCCTTCCCCACCCGATTTCCGCCGAGCGGAATGTAGACATAATCGCGAAACCAACTGCCCAGCGAAATATGCCAGCGCCGCCAAAACTCCGAGATGCTCTTTGAGATGAACGGGTAATTGAAGTTTTCCATGAATCGGAAGCCAAAGAGCTTTCCGAGTCCGATTGCCATGTCGCTGTACCCTGAGAAATCAAAATAGATTTGAAGCGAGAACGCGACCGCGTAAAGCCAGAAATACAAGATTGACACATCGCGTGCCACCGCCATCTGCGCAACGAGTTCTCCCAACACGTTTGCAATCAGAATCTTTTTGGAAAGACCGATGACAAAGCGGCGGATTCCGTCCGACACAAGGGTCAGGCTGTGGGTACGGCATTCCAGTTCCTTTGCAATATCGCAGTAGCGCACAATGGGACCCGCAATGAGCTGCGGAAACATGGAGATATACGCGCCGAGGTTTAAGATATTCTTCTGCGCGGGGACATCGCCGCGGTACACATCCACCACATAGCTTAGAATCTGGAAGGTGTAAAAACTGATCCCGATGGGAAGTGCGATGTTCAAGACAGGCACGGAAAGACCGGTGAGGGATGCGAAGGTTTCAAGGAAGAAATTCGCGTATTTGAAATACCCCAACAGTCCCAGACTCACGCACAGCGAGAGAATCAGCCAAAGCCTTTTGCAGGCTTTGGAGTTTGCGGTTTCAATCAGCCGCGCAAAGAGATACCCTTGCAGCACGGATACCACCATCAGCACCACAAGTTTTGGCTCGCCCCACGCGTAAAACACAAGGCTTGTCAGCAAAAGCACGGTGTTTTTGAGTTTCTTCGGCGCGAGGAAGTAGAGCAAAATCACACACGGCAAAAAGACGTATAAAAATGTTATCGAGGAAAAGAGCATGACGGTTCTCCTTTTATAAAAAATGGGAGGTGTGCCCTCCCATTTTTGTTATTCGGTAAATTCTGCAGGTGCCATGACGAAGAACACGATGTTGCCGACCGCTTCCACCGCCATTTCATCGGCGGAGGTGCAGATGTTCCAGCGCAGGTTTGCGTTGTCCTTTAAGGTCTGCACAAACGCCGCAACATCAGTATTTGCATCCACCTCGAAAACATACCCGATAAACGGGATGGTGCCGATGGTGGGGCCGAACATTGCGCCCTTGGAAAAGCCCGTGATTTCACCATCAAAGCCGTTTAAGTAGCCCGGCTCGACCGCCATGGTTGCGCCCATGAACGGGATAATCGAGTTTCCGACCAGCGCGTTTGCGAGTGCTTCGGGGTCGGTTGTCCCGCTCACGCGGGACTTAAAGTCCGCGCGCAGAATCTGTGCCGGAGACTTTGCGGTGTCCTCCGCGGGTTTCTGCTCCTCAGCAGGCTTCTGCTCTTCCGCAGGCTTCTGCTCGACGGGTTTTTCCGCAGGCTTTTCAACAGGCTTCTCAACCGGCTTGTCCGCAGGCTTTTCCGCAGGTTTTTCAACCGGCTTTTCAACCGGAGCTTCCTCCGGAGTTTCTTCCGGTGCGAGAACATCCTCCGCCTCGGGGACTTCCTCACCCTCCTCGGGAAGAATGGGTGCATCGTCTTCCACGACGGGGTCCCCGATTTCGTTATCCTCTACCTTGGGAGAGCAAGCGAACAGAGTGGTTACCATTGCAAGTGCCAAAATCAGCGCAAGAAATTTTTTCATTGTTGTTTCCTCCTGTTTGGTTTGTTCGTGATGATAGACGTAAGAAAAACAAAAAGGTTCCCTTTTATTATACATGAAAAAAAATTCCTTTCAATACAAATTACGGAAATCTTGTTTTCAAGTCGCAAAATTCATGCTATACTAAAAAAAGAAAGCGAGGTTTTTACTATGGAATGGATTCAGGCGGCCATCATCACCACAGCCGAGGGCATTGACCCTGTTTGCGGACAACTGCTCATGCTTGGGATGAACGGCTTTGAAATCGAAGATAAAGACGATTTTCTCTCCTTTTTGGAGGAAAACCGTGCGGCTTGGGATTATGTGGACGAAGACCTCTACCGCGAAAAGTCCACAGATGTGACCAAGGTCAAATTATACGTCACCCAAAACGCGGCGGGACACGAGCAGCTCGCCATGGTACGCGACGCGCTCGCCGCTCTCCGCGCACTTGATACAGACGGGGTCTACGGCGCGCTCACCCTCGAGCTTGCCACCTTGCAGGAGGAAGATTGGGCGGAGAATTGGAAGCAGTATTTCCACCCGCTCAAGGTGGGCGATAAGATTCTCATTCAGCCCGAATGGGAGCCCATCTCGGAGGAAACCGACCGTGTGGTCTTCACCATCAATCCGGGCATGAGCTTCGGCACAGGCTCGCACCACACCACCCAGCTTTGCATCGAAGCCATCGAGCGGCACTTAACGCCCGATGCAACCGTTTTGGATTTGGGTTGCGGAAGCGGTATTCTCTCCATCATCGCGCGGCTTCTCGGCGCGGGCGATACGGTCGCGATGGACATTGACCCGAACGCGGTCGACATCGCAAAGGAGAATGCGCGCAAGAACAATGTGGACCGTTACACCGCGTTTGCGGGCAATATTTTAACCGATACCGACCTGCAAGAGCGCTTTGCCGCGCAGAAGTTTGACCTTGTGGTTGCAAATATTGTGGCGGATGTCATCATCCCGCTCGCTCCCCTTGCGAAAAATTTCATCCGCGATGACGGTGTTTTCATTGCATCGGGCATCATCCTGCCGCGCCTCGACGAGGTGCGCGGTGCGCTCTTGGAGAATTTCCGCATCGAATCGGTGCATGAAAAGAATGATTGGGGTGCGGTGGTCTGCCGCAAAAAATAATTCGGGATTCCTTGGGCAACCTATGGACAAATGCATTCTTTTTTGATAAAATAACAGATAGTGTTTTTAGGAAATGAGTGGTAATATGCCGAGATTCTTTGTAACACCCGAGGATGTGTGCGGTGAAACCGTCGTCATCCGCGGCGAGGATGCGCGGCACATCGCCAAGGTCCTTCGGATGCGCGTTGGCGAGAAGCTCACCGTGTGTGACACGGCAGGGACAGATTATTTCTGCACCGTGACCGCGTTTACCCCCGATGAGGTCTACCTGACGGTGGATTCTTCCGCGCCCACAATTTCTGAGCCGACCGTACGGGTCGTGCTCTATGTCGCGCTCTCCAAGGGCGACAAGCTCGACACCGTTGTGCAAAAGGCGGTGGAGCTCGGCGCAAGCGAGATTCGGCTCTTCACCTCGAAATACTGTGTCGCCAAGTGGACAGAAAAGGACGCGGAGAAGAAAACCGAGCGGCTCTGTCGCATCGCGGCGGAAGCGGCAAAGCAGTGCGGTCGCGGAATGATTCCGCGGGTAGCACCGCCCATCCCGTTTTCCAAGATGTGCAAGGAAGCGGCGAAGTTCTCCCTCCCCATTCTGTGCTACGAAGGTGAGCGTGCAACCTCGCTCCGTTCTGTTTTGGAAGCGCGTTTCTCGGATGAAATTGCGGTGGTCATCGGTTCCGAGGGCGGCTTTGCCCCCGAAGAAGCCGAAGCCGCGGTGGCAGAGGGTCTCACCTCGGTCACACTCGGCCCCCGTATCCTGCGGTGTGAAACCGCGCCAAGCTGTGTCCTATCTGCAATTTTCTATCATGCAGGCGAATTATAATGAAATGGATGTGACTTCTGTTGAGTAAACCGAACCGTTCTGAAAAGCGCGATACCCGTGCGCAAGACTATGTGGTCAATAAACTCCTTTGTGTCTTCACCCTCGCATTCCTCCTCATTCTGGGGCTTGTGTATGTGAGTAATCTGATGGAAAGTGCTCCGTCTTATGTCAAAGTGTTCAAGGCAATGCCGTGGATTGCGGCAGGCTTCGGTGTCCTCACCGTCGTGAGTGTCGTTTTTGCAATCCTCGCCAAAGTCAAGGCGAAGGATAACGCGTACCGCTTGGTCACCGCCAAGCACCTCGCATTCGTCTTCGGCTTTACCGCGTTGTGTGCGCTCGCGCTCTCCCTTGCCTTCACCAAAGACACCCTCACCTTCCTCTACATCTTAATTCCGGTGGTCGCGGTGCTCTACATCATCTTCCACACCTACCCGCGTGAGTTTTTTGCAATCGCAGCCCTCGGTGCGGTCGGTGCTTTGGCAGGCCGTGTACTCTCCTCGCTCATCACGGTCGGCATCTATCCGTTCTTCACCGTGCTTCTCCTCGTCGTGGCGCTCATCCTCGTCGCGCTGCTTATCGTCGGTACCGCGGTCGCGCAGAAGCAAAACGGCAAGCTCTTCGGACGTCAGGTGTTTGATACCACTGCTCTGTACCTGCTTATTTATCTCACCGCCATTCTGGTCGCGGCAAACCTTCTCGTCACCTTCTTCCTCGGTCGTGTGGGCTATACCGCGGCAACCGCTGTCCTCCTCGGCTACCTGCTTTCCATGGCAGCATTCTATACCCTCCGCAAGATGTAATTTTCTCATTTTCCCCCTTGACGTGAGGCGGAATTTCGATTATAATAAGGATTGCGTTTGATTCCGCATGAGGGAGTCATCGTATATTCGGCACGGAGAAGTACTCAAGTTGGCCGAAGAGGCGCCCCTGCTAAGGGTGTAGGTCGGGTAACCGGCGCGGGAGTTCAAATCTCCCCTTCTCCGCCAACAAAAAACGCACTTTTGTCTACCAAGACAAAGGTGCGTTTTTTGAATGATGTTTGCCTTCGGCAAATGATGTCGCTTACGCTAATGATGTTTCCTTCGGAAATGATGTCGGCTTTCGCCTAATGTTATTGGCAAATATCGCATCATTGCGAGTGAAACGAGCAACATCATTATGTGAAGCATAACATCATATCGCTTTTGGCGATGCATCATTGAAATATATGATTTTTTGTGATCTAATTTGATAAAAAGGAGATAGTACAAGCTTGGTATGTACAATTTGGTCTGTTTCTTTTCCCTATTCACTCTTCACTATTCCTTAAACTTACAAATCTCCCCTTCTCCGCCATAAAAAAAGACTCACACATTTTATCACTTCAGGGGAGAAATCCTCGGAGGCTTTCATCATATATTTTAGCTTTTATCGCCGTATATAATCCAATCTTTATCATATCCAAATTCAAGGGCGATGAGCTTTGCAAGAGTTTCGGATATGGTGGTCAGCTTTTCTTTACTTCCTGTGAGCTGATAGATGTAGTTTTCGCTGACACCCAAAGTTTTTGCAAACGCTCTTTTTGTAAGTCCCTGTTCATCAATGATTCTATTCAGTCTGTCTGCAAGTGTCATAAAGCCCCTCCTTTATCCGTTATGGTTTGCACGTTGTTTGTTTACAAGTGTTGCAAGCTCAAAACGGCTGTGAAC
>JAZQIE010000183.1:0-12535 GCA_045540975.1 Eubacteriales bacterium | reverse complement strand
TCCTTGGTGTAGACATACTCGTCATCAACCTTCTTGACATCGGTGATGTCGTCTGCGGTGCCCGGGGTCTTATCCGGACCTGCGGAGAGGATGTTGCCGTCACTGTCCTCGTAAATGTTGTTTCCGAGGTCGGTGTAGGTGACCTCATCATCGGAGGAGTCACCGCCGTTTCCGCCGCTGCTTCCGCCGCCGCCTGCGGTGGAGGTGCCACCGACAACTTCAACCGAGAAGTGGAGGGTGGTTTCGAGTGTGCCGTTGATTGCCTTGACAGCCGCGTGCTTATTGCCGCGCTGGCTTGCAACCGGAGTGAAGTAGAACACGCCGTCGGTCACACTTGCGTTTGCAAGGTTTGTTGCGAGTTCGAAGGTAACAGGTGCGCCCGACTTGGTGGTTGCGGAAAGCGGAATGACCAGAGTATCACCGATGGTCACAATCTGAGTTCCGATCGGATCGAAGACCGGGCTGTCATCGTTGACGGTGGAAATCGGAATGGTGAACTTCTGACCTTCGCGGATGTTGTAGGTATAGCCTGCGCTCAGGTCGAATTCGTCGACCATGCCGCGAATGAGGGTGATGGTGCCAAGGTCGAGCTTGACGTTGCCATTCTCCAAGAGTTCTGCGCCTTCGATTTCGTAAACGCCGTTGTCAACACCGTCGTTTTCGACGTAGATGTGCTGACCGACCAGGTTGTAGAGGTCATACTCACCGCTGAACTTGACGGTGATGTAGTTATCGAGGACCGCATCCTTCTGGAAGTCGACCACGTTGCCCTTATAACCTGCGATGCCTTCGGTGTTGCCAATCTTGGTACCGTCATTGACGTACGCGTAAATCGGCTCTTCGTCTGCATCGTTTTCCAAGGTGTAGACACCTGCAAAGCCCTGGAATTCGAAGCGGTCATCGACCGAGTAGAGAATCTTGTTGTTGGTTGCATAGACGATGTAGTCAACTCTGCCGTTCTTCAAGGTAACCTTGATTGCCTTGGACTCATCGTATTCATCTTCCCACTGACCGCCGATGCGCTTCATGGAAACAACTTCCTGAGATGCAATGTAGCCATCTTCATGGACGCTTTCCTTATACGGCTCGAAGACGGTGGTGAAGAGGGAGTCGAGGTTCTTGCCCTGACGACGTGCCAGTACGAGTTCCAACTCTTCCGGGTTGTTGTCGCGCTGCGGAGGTGCACCCTTCGCAAGTGCAACTTCGGTGAGGTCGAAGTCGTTGAGCATGGTCATCTTGAGGTGGACATCCTTCTGGATGTTGCCGGTCGGCTTGGTCATATCCTGACGTACGTCACGGACCGCAAAGTCGAGCTGGAAGGTGTTGCCCGGGTAAGTTGCACGGCGCACACCGTACATGAAGTCGAATGCGTTGGTGCTCTTACCGTAGTTGCCGCCCATTTCGACGTTTGCACCCGCGTAAGTACCCTTACTCTGGCGTACCAGTTCAAGAGCCGGGATGCCGTCGCCACCCGAATAGTCCACATCGTTGGAAACCGCGTGGAAGGAATACAGGTGGTCGTCGCCGCCCTTAACGCGGAAGAAGTCGACCGAGTATGCGTTGTCGTCATCCACTTCGACCATCACAACAGTTCTGCGGTACTCTTCGGTTGCCGCATAGACCTTCGGTGCTTCCACATCGAGGAGCTTGACGCGTCCGGAATCATCGAAGTGGAGCGGGAAGCCGATGTTGATGCCGCTCTGGTTTGCTGCATTGACCATAACCAGATTGTGGTTTACGGTACCCTTACCCCAGACAACGTTCTTATAGCCGCCGTCTGCTGCTTCCGGATAACCGAAGTCAGCGGTAAGCTTCATGCCGTATGCACCCATTTCAAAGTCGAGTGCCGCCTGATGACCGTGACCTGCGTTACGGCCGTAGTAGATGTAGTTGTATCTCTGGTTATCGTGCGGATTTGCGTTATCGTCGATTTTGGTACCGCCACGGTTGATGGAGAAGCCGAAGCCGGTTGCCTGTTCACTCTTATCGAGGTCCATTTCACCGTACTTCGCGATGATGTCCTCAACCATATCAGCCATCATGGAGGAGTCATCGAAGATATCGTCGTGCATACCCTTGGTGGTATTGCCGTTTCTGAGGTACAGCCACTGACCGATTTCCTTATCGCCGGTTGCGAGGAACGGACGTCCCATCGACGGGCTCTGGAGCGGGTTGTTGGTGATTGCACCCGAGTCACCGATTGCAGCGGTTTCGCGGCGCTGGAGGGTGAGCGGGAAGTTCTGCTTATACATCATCAGAATCTTCGGATTCTGGAACTGGTCAGCAGCCGCATAGCCTTCGTAGCCTGCAAGTGCATCGATAACCGCGTACGGAATCCACAGGTTATTGTAGTTCGGGGATGCTTCGTTACCGGTACCGTCACGGGAAACCGTCTGGGTGATGGTCTTGGTGAAGTTTGCACCCGAGAGACGCTTGCCCTGAGCCGCCGCAATGAAGTCGTCATCGGAGGAAGCGTTCATCCAGTCGATGAGCTGACCGGTGTACGGCTGGGTATCCCAAATCACCGCGGTGTATGCCGCAAGCGACTGGTGCATACCGAAGTTACCGTGAATCTGGCCGGTGTAGAGGTCTTCTGCGGTTTCAGCGAGAATGTTTTCTTCAATGTTCTGGCGGATGAGTGCGCCCGAGGTCTTCGGGTTACCCTTGCGCAGCTTCATCGGTTCTTCGTAGCCTTCTTCCATGAAGCCGTAGAGCTTGTAATCATCGCTCAGATAATCCGGGACATAGTAGTCCTCGTCGATGTTGAACTCTGCCGCCTTCTTGGACAGGTAGTTCACAACGAACGGATCGTCGAAGATTTCGAAGAATGCGTCATAGGAACGAACCATCTGTCGGTTGAAGCCGTGCTGCCAGATACAACCCACGTGTTTCCCGAGCGGGGTTGTGGAGTCGGAGTTGAAGTAGTACGGGAACCACGGCTTGATGTACATATCCGGATAGAGGTCCGCCATACGGTCGAGCAGGATTGCGCCCATGCGGCCGTACTTGAGGTCCTGCGTGTAGACATATGCCATGGTGAGGTCGTTAAGAGCGGTGTACGCCTGACCCTTATCGGATACGTGGTAGAGACCCCAATGTGCATAGTATGCGATGAAATTCCACTTCTCGGGGAACTGTTCCGGAACAGTCATGTTGAAGTGCTGCTTCATGTATGCAACCTGAGAGTAGAAGTAGGTTCTGCCGGTGTCGTAACCGCGGCTGTCGTCAACACCCCAGTTATGGACACCCGGGTTAATGACGTTGCCGCTTTGGTCAACATGCTCGTCCATTTCCGGGAAGCGGACGTTCTTGAGCAGGTGCGAGCCCTTTTCAAGTGCGAGCTGGTAATCGAAGACACCGTGCTCGTTGAGACCTGTTTCATAGAATGCACCGAAGTCATTCGACGGGAAGATTCGCTTACATTCCGGACAGGTGAGCTGCCACGGACGGTTGATCGGGTCGTGCTCGTAACCGTAAGAGCCGTAGTCCTTTCTCATGTCAACGCCGCAGTACTTACAGAAGTACATATTCGGGTCAAGACGGAATTCGACGGTTGCCGCACGCGGGATTTCCTGACCGGTGAGGAAGTACTTGTACGCATGGTCAAGCAGCTTCGGGTCTTCGATCCACTTTTGCGCCTTGGTAACCGCAGCATCTCTCTGACTTCTTGCCCAATCGTAGGTTTCAATGTTCTTCTGGGCAGCGTTGAGGCGCTGTTCGGTGTAATAGGTCGCTTTGGTCTTACCTTCGCGGATATTGAGCTCGAAGGTCGGGTAGAAAATCATACCGTTGTGTTCCACGGTTGCTTTCACAACCGCGACACCGATTTTTCCCTTCGGGGTGACAAAGCCGTCCTCGGTGATGTCAAGAAGTTCCGGATTTGCAACCGACCAAGTAACCACCGCACTCGGGATTTCCATATCGCGGCCCGCTTCGGAAATACCGACAACAGAAAGCTGATAGCCTTCGTCCTGCGGCTTCATATAGGTGCTCGGGCTCTTGATACGGGCGTTCTTCACGCTCGGAGCGGCAACGGTAACCGGGAGGATCACGACCGCATCCTTCTTGTTCATGGTAGCGGTGACGGTAATGTCGGCAGTGCCTTCCTTATAGGTTTCGAGGACACCGTCCACCACCTTTGCAACGCTCTCATCCGAGGATGCATATTTGAGGGTGACCGCATTCAGGTCGACCTTACGGCCGTCCGGCATTGCAACCTCGATTACGAGAGCGGATTTTTCGCCCGCGATGAGGTCGGGGTCTTCCAAGGTCGCGGTGACGGTTTCAATCTTCTGCTCGTCAACCACGATTTCGATTTCGTCGGTAACCGGTACGCCATCGATGACCGCATCCATGGTGAAGACGGTTTTGCCCGGGGTCAGAGCCTTGATTTCATACATCTTGCCCATCGAGACCGAGCTTCCGCTTTCCTTGGTGACGCTCTTGATGACGTTGTTGGGGTCTGCTTCATAGGTAGCGCCGACATAACCGACCTTTTCGGCGGTGCCGTCGGAGAGCTGAGTGCCCGGGAGCAGGAATGCGCTTTCACCGACACTCATGACGGTCTTGGTGGAGCCGAGCGCGACCTCACCCTTGGTGGGTGCTGCTTCGACCGGAGTGAAGCGAAGGGTACCCAGATAGAGGTAAACTTCGTTGGAAATGCGCGGCTTGTTGCGCTTGATGTACAGCTGGTTGACGCCGCCCTTGAGATAGACGGTGTTGAGCTTGACTTCAGAGCCTGCGATGATTGAGCCCGAGTCATACATATCGTAGTTGCCCAGGTACTCGCCGTTCATGTAGAAGCCGCCGACGATACCTGCCGCATACTGACCGCCGGTGACAGACAGCTGATAGTAGCCGTCGCCCGGAATCAGGATGTCAAGGCAAAGGAGATCGTCATTCATGAGGCAGTTCATACCGTACAACTGCCAACGGAAGGACTGACGCTCCAGACCCATGATGGTCTGAGAGGTCTTCTTGGAGTTGACTTCCCAGCCGGACGAGGTGATGGTATGGTCACGCGGGGTGATATCCGGCTTTAAGAACGCCTGCTTGAAGTCGATAAAGACCTCGGCAGGAGTGCCGCCGCCGACAGAGTCATCCTCTTCTTCAAATTCCGACGGGTCATAGACCGTGATGGTCTTTTCCGCGGATTCCATAAAGTCGCCGCCCAGCATGGTAACGCGCGCCTTGATGACCGCGGTACCGAGTGCGATACCTGCGACCGCGCCTGTTTCGGAAAGCTCGATTGCGCCGTCATCGTTGGAAACGACGATGTACTCAATCGTTGCGGTGTTCGGAATCGGCGAGCCGTTGCCCAGACGACCCGAGACCGAGTACTGAGCGACATGGTCGAGCGCGATGCCGTCCAAACCGTTTAAGTCAACGCGTACCAGCGGAGAATCGGAGATAACCGTAATTTCCACGGACGCGGACTTGGAAATGCCGTTTTTGGTAACGGTAACGATGACGTTTGCCTTACCGGAGTTTTTCGCCTTGACGCGGCCGTCCGCATACGCGAAGAGCACGTCGCCGTCGGAGGTTTCGTAGTTGACCTCAATGCCTTCTGCATCGGTGCCGACCACAGAGCCGTCCGCCAAGGTGATTTCGACCTTGGTCTGAGTGAGTTCGTCCGCATCAAGCTGAGTCTTCTCAGCGGTGACGGAAACGCCGTACAGCGCATCCTTCGCCACAACGTCGAGCTTGATATCGGTGGAAACCTCGGTCGTGCCGTGATACAGCGCGCTTACCTTTAAGGTTGCGCTGCCTTCCGCAAGACCTGTTGCATCGAGATAAAGCTTATCGTCCTCACGGCGCTCGACCACGTCGATGATATCGCCGTTTTCGTTTTCGATCATCACATCTTCGAAGTCAGCGAGCGACGCCGGAATGCCGTTCACGGATGCCTTGAGTTCAATCGGGGTGACCATATCGGTCGGAACGACCTTGCGGTCAACCTTGAATGCAAATTCTCTGGTGGTCGGAGAGAGGAGCAGGATGTTGCCGAAGCCGAGGCGGAAGCCCTTGGATGCGGCATTTTGCCCAACAATCTTGACCGAGAAGATGTACTTTCCGGCTTCCAGATAGGTGTTGCCGAGCGGGGTACGGACCTTGTTTGCGGCATTGACGCTGTAAGAGTCGATCGGCTCGCCGACCTTGTACTCGTCAGCCAGCGGATTGCCTGCATCGAGCGGAGCGATGTACGCCTGCGCGATACCGCCCTCGTTATAGGTCAGGATATCAAGTGCCGCGGTATATGCGCCGCTCTTTGCAACGTCGATGATGACAGAGCCGAATGCATCGAGCTGCTTACCGACCATAACACCGTAGTTCTTGTCTGCCCAAACAAAGAAGGAATTCGCATCGATGTTGCCTGCGTAGTAAATCCACGGGTCGGTGTAAACACCGCGTGCTTCGTTCATTTCGTTCGGGTCGCCCATGGTGGTCTGCGACCAGTCTTCAACATATTCCGGATTGTAGCCCTGTGCACCGTTGTTACCGTACTGGAGTTTGAAGAAGCTGTAAATATACTCGTTGCCCTTGACGGTCATCGGGATAGAGACGACTTTTTCGTCATAAGTTGCATTCGCAACGGTGAAGTTGACATTGGTCACACCTGCGGCAGCCGCATCAACGTTGAGGTATGCGGTGTCGCCCTCAATGCTAACAGATGCGGTACCCATGTAAGAGTCTTCAAGTTCAACCTCAAAGACATCGATTGCATCCGGGGAAATCGGGAGACCGTCGATGGTGAGTGCGAGCTCAACCTTGGACGGAGTTCCGACCTGAACCGCATCGAGTGCGGTCGGATCGTCAAGCGCGACAAAGATGCCCGGGACACCGCGGACGGTGAGGTCAAACTCGGTGCTGACCGCGTTATCGTCAATGGTAGCCGCGACGGTCACCTTGGAGGTGCCGATGGTCTTACCGATGACGTTGAGCTTTACGGTGTCACCGATCGGAACGAGTTCCAATTTGCTCAGCATCATGTAGGTCTTGCCGCCGGTCTTTGCGATGGTGACGGATGCGGTACCCTTTTCGAGGTATACGCTGCCCATCAGCTTCTCGGGCTGTGCTTCGTCCTCACCGCTCTTGTAGAAGCTGTACTCACCCATCATGGTGCCGTCCACAGCAAAGGAGTTGGTATTACCGGTAGAGCCTGCGGTACCCGCAACCTTCAACGCATAGTAGCCGTCTGCCGGGACCGGAATGGTCAGGGTCAGAGTGCCGCCGACTTTGTTGTTGAGCAGGTAGAGACCGTACGCTTTCCAGGTAAAGTAGCTTGTGTTTTTGATGCCCGCAGCGGTACTGTTGTCTACATCAACGGCAAAGCCGTCTTCTTCAACAGTCGCTTCCTTGGGTGCTTTGCGGTCTGCGCTTGCCGCATATGCAGCAAAGTCGACCACAACGCCGTCGCCCTCACCCGTATGTTCCACACGGATGTCTGCGACATCGGGGTTGGAGGAAGTGACGCTAAACGCGGTCATCGTCTCCATAGAGGTTTGCGCTGCGCCTTCAAAAGCGCCGATCTCGACGACCTCGGTCTCACCGACGATCACTTCGGGAACAGCTGCCAAAGGCTGCAGAGTCAGTTCGCCCGCTGCAAAGACGTTTGCAGGGAGCATCGCACACAACATGACAATTGCCAATGTGAGTGCCAGAATGCGGTTTCTGCTCTTCATGATTCTCCTCCTTTTTTTCTATGAATCACAACCGATTGCTCGGCTGAAACCTGACCATCACGATACTCGTGTGGTATTATCATCTTACCACAAGTTTTTTCAAATTGAAATACTTTTTTAATAATCCAGTTATTGAAAAAATTGATTTGAAGAATCCGTCAAAAAAATAAGCGGAATTGCAAATTCGCAACTCCGCTTACCGATTTATTTTATTATAGAAACAGACCCCAAATCAGCGCGAGGGAAATCGACACGATAACGGGGATGATGCATGAGGTGACGCAGATATCCAAATAGGATTCCTTGTGCTTACAGTTGGAAACCGCAAGCAGGGTGAGTACCGCGCCGTTGTGCGGCAAGGTATCCAGACCGCCGGATGCCAGCGATGCGATACGGTGCAGGTATTCGGGATTCATGCCGATTTGGGTGGCTTTCGCCAAAAACTGCGGCGCGAGTGCTTCAAGCGCGATGGACATACCGCCCGATGCCGAGCCGGTTGCACCCGCAAGTACATTGACCGCGACCGCTTCCGAAAGCAGGATTGAGCCGGGCATATTGAGCATGGCGTTTTTGAGGAGTGTGAAGCCGGGGACCGCCTTGACCACACTGCCGAAGCCCACCGCACACGCGGTGTTCATGATTGCGGGGAGTGAGCTGTCCGCACCCTTGTTGATGGCGGGAAGCAGGGTCTTAAACTGCCTCAGATTCATCAGGCAGGTGACCAGAATACCGCCGAGGAGGGCGACCACGATTGCCTCGTTGGTGGTCCACTCCGCAAGACCTGCGTTTTTGAGGACACCGGGCAGGACATTGAGCATCAAAACAACCACAACCAACGGAATGAGACCGCACAGCCAATGCCACTTTCCTACCCCGTCTGCGGTATTGTTTTCAATGTATTTGGGGTCTTCCTCAAAGTGGAGACCCTTCTTGCGCGCCTGACGGACACGCCATTCCAGATACAAGTAGCCCGGCACACCGATTAAGATGACCGCAACAATACTCATGAGCGGTGCCGCGGTTGCGGTGGTGCTGTAAAACTCGGTCGGGATGATATTCTGAATCTGCGGAGTACCGGGGATTGCGGTCATCGAGATGCCGAATGCACCGAACGCGATTGCGCCCGGGAGCAGGGTTCTCGGAAGGTCCGCCGCGCGGTAAATGGCATAGCCCATCGGGTACACAACAAACACCACAACAAACAGCGAGATGCCGCCGTAGGTCATGAGCAGACAAGGCAGAACGACTGCCGCCACCGCAAATTTCGGGCCGATGAGGTCCACCAGCTTATTCGCAAGGGAACGCGCAGAGCCTGTCATATCCATGAGCTTTCCGTAAACCGCGCCGAGGAAGAACATGGGAAACCATGAGACAACAAAGCCCGCGACACCGCTGATGTAATCCCCGATATAGGAATCCAGCAGACTGAGTCCGCCAAACAGCGCGACCAGAGCCGCACACAGCGGTGCGACCCAAACGATGGAATGGCCCTTATACGCGAGGAAGATGAGAAGCAAAAGACCCGCAAAAATGCCGACAACCGAAATAAGATCCATTATTTCTCCTCCTTAATCGCATCGCGGATGATTTCCTGAATCCGCTTGACCGTGGTGTCCAAGTCATCGTTTTGGATGACGAAGTCATACTGATGCTTTTTGGATTCCTCATAATCGTAACGGGAGAGGCGTTTTTCGATTTCGGTCTCCCCGCGCTCGATGAGGCGTTTTTTCAGTTCCTCTCTCGGCACACTCAAATAAATGGTGACCAAATCCGAAAAGATTTTGCGGAGCGCTTCGGTGCCGTCCACATCAATGTCCTTGATGAGGGTTTTGCCGAGACGCTCAAGCTCTGCCAAAATACAGCGGTTGGTTCCGTAGAGATTGCCGTCATGCACCTCGCAGTATTCCAAAAACTCGCCGCGCGCAATCATTGCGCGGAATTCCTCGTGTGTGACATTGCGATACGGTCTCCCCGGGCTTTCCCCCGGGCGCATCCCACGGGTGGTTACCGTGGTGAGAAATGCGAGATTCTCGTCCTCCGCCAGCAAGCGGTTGATGACCGTGTTCTTGCCCGAGCCCGAGCTTCCCGAGATGATGAATTTCATGCTGTCTCCTCCTTATCCCAACAAATGCCGTAATGTCTCTTTATTATAGGTAGCGATGATTGCATCCGCGGCGGATTGGTCCACACCGTGGACATTCGCGCCCGCATATGCAAGGCAGAACATCCCCGCACGGTGCGCCGCTTCAATCCCCGCGACCGAGTCCTCCACCACCGCGCAACGCTCGGGTGCCACCCCGAGTGCCGCCGCGGCTTTGAGGAAGATTTCGGGGTCGGGCTTTCCGTTTGTCACCATATCACCGTTGATGACATAGTCCATTATCTTATCAAGCCCGAAGCGGCAGACCACATGGTCCACCATCGGCTTTGTGGAAGATGAGGCAACCGCAAGCTTCACACCTGCCGCTTTGAGGGCGTACAGCCACTCCTCCATCCCGTCCATCAGGGCGAGGTCCTCGGATTCCTCCAAACACCGAAGCAGGCTTGCCGCGTAGATTTCCTGCATTTCACCAAGTGTCAATTTGAGTTCGGGATGTGCGGACAAAATAAACAGCGACCCGGATTTGAGATTCACACCCAAAAGGCCTTTGCTGTCTTCCAATGTGAGTTCAAGTCCCAGCTCGCGATACATCCGCTCATCCGCATGAACGTATCTGCTTTCACTGTCAATAAGCACACCGTCCATATCAAAAATGATCGCGTCGAATTTCATAGATTCCCCTCGTTCTGTATTCTTGCTTTCATTCTACCATAGTTAAAACGGAATTTCAAACCCATTTCACAAGAAATTTCGGGGGTTTCTCCCCAAGAATTGCATTTTTCCACTCTCCGTATGAATAAAAATTCATTTTTTGTTGGACAAGACCTTTTATCTGTGTTAGAATAAAGCAGATACTATCTGCATCTTATTTCAATTTACATAGGAGGAATTACTTATGGCTCAGAAATTTGTCTATCTCTTCTCCGAGGGCAACGGCTCCATGCGCGAGCTGCTCGGCGGCAAAGGTGCAAACCTCGCGGAGATGACCAAAATCGGTCTCCCCGTTCCGCAGGGCTTCACCGTCACCACCGAAGCATGCACCAAGTACTACGAGGACGGTCGTAAAATCAACGACGAGATCCAGGCGCAGATTATGGAGTATATCGATAAGCTGGAAGGCATCACCGGTATGAAGTTCGGTGATACCGAAAATCCGCTGCTTGTCTCGGTCCGTTCGGGTGCGCGCGCATCCATGCCGGGTATGATGGATACCATCCTGAATTTGGGTCTCAACGAAGAAGTGGTTGAGGTCATGTCCGCAAAGAGCGGCAACCCGCGTTGGGCGTGGGACTGCTACCGCAGATTCATCCAGATGTATTCCGACGTTGTTATGGAAGTCGGTAAGAAATATTTCGAAGAACTCATCGATAAGATGAAGGAAGAAAAGGGCGTCAAGCAGGACGTCGAGCTCACCGCGGACGACCTCAAAGCACTTGCTGGTCAGTTCAAGGCTGAGTACAAGGCAAAAATCGGTAAGGACTTCCCGTCCGACCCGAAGGAACAGCTCATGGGCGCGGTCGAAGCGGTCTTCCGTTCTTGGGACAATCCGCGTGCAAACGTCTACCGCCGCGACAACGATATCCCGTATTCTTGGGGTACCGCGGTCAACGTCCAGATGATGGCGTTCGGCAACATGGGTGACGATTGCGGCACCGGTGTTGCATTCACCCGTGACCCGGCAACCGGCGAAAAGGGTCTCATGGGCGAGTTCTTGGTCAATGCGCAGGGTGAAGACGTTGTTGCAGGCGTCCGCACCCCGATGCCGATTGCCGAAATGGCGGACAAGTTCCCCGCTGCATTTGAAGAATTCACCAAGGTCTGCGCAATTTTGGAAGACCATTACCGCGATATGCAGGATATGGAATTCACCATTCAGGCAGGCAAACTCTATATGCTTCAAACCCGTAACGGCAAGCGTACCGCAAAGGCGGCGCTGAAAATCGCTTGCGACCTTGTTGCGGAAGGCATGATTGATAAGAAGCAGGCGGTCGCAATGATCGACCCGAGAAACCTTGATACCCTGCTCCATCCGCAGTTTGATGCAAAGGCAATCAAAGCGGCTGTCCCGGCAGGCAAGGGTCTCGGCGCATCTCCGGGTGCGGCTTGCGGCAAGGTCGTCTTCACCGCGGAAGATGCGGTTGCATGGCACGAAAAGGGCGAAAAGGTCATCCTCGTTCGTCTGGAAACCTCTCCGGAAGACATCACCGGTATGAAGGCTTCTCAGGGCATCCTGACCGTTCGCGGCGGCATGACCTCCCACGCGGCGGTTGTTGCGCGCGGCATGGGTACCTGCTGTGTCTCGGGCTGCGGCGACATCAATATGGACGAAGCAAACAAGAAATTCACCCTCGCGGGCAAGACCTACGTTGAAGGCGACTATATCTCCATCGACGGCTCCACCGGTAACATCTACGACGGCATCATCCCGACCGTGGATGCTGAAATCGTGGGCGAGTTTAAGACCATCATGGATTGGGCGGACGAATTCCGCGTCCTCAAGGTCAGAACCAATGCAGACACCCCGACCGACGCGAAGAAAGCGGTTGAGTTGGGTGCGGAAGGCATCGGTCTTTGCCGTACCGAGCATATGTTCTTCGAAGCCGACAGAATCGCTGCGATCCGTGAAATGATCTGCTCCGATACCGTTGAAGGCCGCGAAAAGGCTCTGGAAAAGATCCTTCCCATGCAGCAGGGCGACTTTGAAGCTCTGTACGAAGCTCTGGAAGGCAACCCTGTTACCATCCGTTTCCTG
>JAZQIE010000182.1:0-7309 GCA_045540975.1 Eubacteriales bacterium | reverse complement strand
AAGTGATTCAATATAAGAGCGGTTGCCCGCGGCATGGCTTGGGTCAATGATGACGGGAAGATGGGTTTTTGCTTTTAAAACAGGAACTGCGCTGATGTCCAATGTGTTCCGTGTAGAGGTTTCAAAGGTGCGAATTCCGCGCTCGCACAGAATCACATTCGCGTTTCCGGAACTCATGATATATTCTGCGGCATTGAGCCATTCCTCGATTGTGGACGAAAGACCGCGCTTTAAGATAACAGGCTTTCCGCATTTTCCCGCTTCACGAAGAAGATGGAAATTCTGCATATTACGCGCACCGATTTGAACAATGTCCGCATAATAAGAAACTCGCGCAATCGAGTCATCATCAATTGCTTCGGTTACAACTTTCATGCCTGTTTCCTCGGCAACACGCGCTAAGATTTTTAGCCCTTCTTCCTCAAGACCTTGGAAAGAATATGGGGAAGTGCGCGGTTTGTATGCGCCGCCGCGCAGGAAACGGATTCCCTGAGCGGAGAGTGACTGCGCGGTCTTTTGCATGATTTCATAATTCTCGACCGCACATGGGCCTGCCGCAATCATCAACTCTTTTGCGCCTACTTGTGCCTCACCGACATCAATCACGGTGTTTTCAGGATGACCTGTGCGACCTGCGAGCTTATAAGGCTCGGAGACCGGGATCAGTTCGCGTACACCGTCAAAACCCAAAAGCTGTACGTCACACAACTTGGTTTTATCACCGATTACACCGATAATCGTGGTGTGTGAACCTATTGAAACGTGGCAGTCAAGGCCCTTTGAACGAATGGTATCGCATACACGCTCAATGTGTTCATCTTGTGCATGCGGTTTCATAACTATAATCATGCTTTATCTTTCCTTTCCGGAGGTTTTTTCGGTGTAGCACCCGAGGAGTTTGACCCAAGTCAATTCCGAGTCCAACTGACGAAGCAGACCGTATAACGCATCGGAACGTCCGTCAATGGCACAGTCGAGATAAAAACTGTATTCCCACGGTTGATTCGGAATCGGTCGGGAACTGATTTTTAACAAGTTGATTTTATGGTCTGCGAACAGTCCGAGTGTATTTGCAAGCGCGCCGCTTCGGTTTGGAAGTCGGAATGCGAGTGCAATCCGATTTGCATCCTCCGAAACTACACAGCTTTTGGAAATGGAGACAAATCGCGTCTGATTGCAATCGGTGTCATTGATGGATTCATCCAAAACAGTCAGACCGTAAAGCTCTGCGGTTTCATAAGAGGCAATTGCGGCGTAATGCGGATTTCCCAGTTTTGAAATCTGTTCGGCGGCAACCGCTGTGTTTCGTTCCGCAACCGCTTGGTATCCGTGCTTGCTGATATAATCGGAACATTGCGCAAGACCTTGCGGATGCGAGAAGACGGTTTGTACCGTGTCTTTGGTTGCACCCGGGATTCCCAAAAGACAGTGTCGGATGGGATGCGGCTCGGCAACGTGAATCATGCAATTATATTGTATGAGAAGGTCATAAACATCGTCCACACTGCCTGCGGTCGTATTGTCGAGCGGAAGAACCCCAACATCTGCGCGACCTTCATTGATGGCAAGAAAAATATCTTCGAAAGTGGGAACCGAGAAAATCTCGGCAGTCGGATATAACTTCTTCGCTGCGAGATGAGACCATGCACCGGCAACACCTTGATGACAGACCTTTTGGATCGGAACAGATGCGGGTGCGGCATTCAACTGGTCGATAATCGGCGAGGTGACGTTGTTTTGTACTTGATAACGGTACTGATAAGCACGGCTGGTGCGAATCAGAGTTTTATAAACCGATTCAACATAATTTGCGGTTTCATCGCTGAATGTTGACAGAAAATTACGGATGATTGCATCTTCACGGTCAACGTGAGTGATCGGAAGATCACGATCGGTCTTATACTCTGCGACCGCGTGTGAAATATCCATACGCTCGCGGATTAAAGCGGCAAGCTGTGTGTCAATACGGTCAATTTCATTTCTTAATTCATCTAAAGTCGGCATAGCCGTACGCCTCCAAAATTTGGTCAAGCAGTGAGATTGCTACCGCAGATTCC
The DNA here is from genome assembly GCA_045540975.1 of Eubacteriales bacterium. Taxonomy (GTDB): domain Bacteria; phylum Bacillota; class Clostridia; order Oscillospirales; family JAAYXM01; genus SIG510. The sequence goes on along the minus strand of JAZQIE010000182.1, from coordinate 5,252 downwards.
ACAACAGGTACAGCGCGGCACACGATACAAGGGTCATGGCGGCCTTCGATTGCGATAACATCTTCTTCTTTTGTTTCCAGATTAACGGTTTGCTGAGTCTGTGCAATCGAAGGTGTGGGCTTGAAGGCACAGCGCAACAGAATCGGCATACCGGTTGAGATTCCGCCCAAAGCACCACCGTGGTGATTGGTTTTGGTGCGGATGGTTGTGTTGTCATAATAAAACGGGTCATTGGCACCGCTTCCAAGCATTTCTGCCGCGCGGAAACCTGCGCCGAATTCAACGCCGCGTACCGCGGGAATTGCAAAGAGAATTGACGCGAGACGACTCTCCAAAGTATCAAACATCGGGGAGCCAACCCCTGCTGATAAGCCGATTGCAGCACACTCGACAATTCCTCCGACAGAGTCTTTACTCTGTCTTACGTTGTCGATTAACTGAAGCATCGATTCGCCGGAAGCATCATTTATAACGGGGAACTGCTTTTTGCGGAGTGCGGAGAGGAACTCTTTGTCGGGAAGTGTGGGGAAAACTTCGTCTTTGATGTTTCCGACTTGCAGAACATGACCGCCCACAAAAATGCTCTTTTTCAAAAGAGCGAGTTTGCAGAGGGCTCCGGCAAATGTGAGCGGAGCGGTGAGACGTCCGGAAAAGTGTCCGCCGCCGCGTGGGTCTTGGAATCCGTTGTAGCGAATTTCGGCGGTGAAATCTGCGTGCCCGGGGCGAGGAGTACTTTTTAATTTGCTGTAATCCTTGCTGTGGGTATCTGTGTTTTCAATTATGGCACAAATCGGGGCGCCGGTCGAAAATCCGTCTTTGATACCGGAAATGATACGCGGAATATCTGCTTCTCGCCGCGCGGTGCTTCCCGGGAGGGAGGACGGAGCGCGGCGCTTCATTTCCCGAAGAATGAAGGATTCGTCAAATTCAACGCCTGCGGGAAAACCGTCGAGAACCACACCGATTCCGTTGCCGTGTGATTCTCCGAAAATGCTGACTTTTAACAAATTACCGTAGACAGAGCCCATTTGTAACGCCTCCAATCAGCCGATTACGGGCAAAACTTCGAAAATTGATTCTTTTGATAATGGATGGATGAGAGATGTGCCGATTTCTTCAATCAAAATGAAATTCAGTTTCCCCGAAAGGAATTTTTTATCTTTGAGTAATACAGATGCGATTGCATCCCGAGAGTAGGGAAGGTCGGTGCCTAAATGATACTTCTCTAAAAGCTTCTCCAAACGCGGAAGTGCGGTTGTGCTTGTGATTCCGAGCTGCTCGCCGATTCTGCATGCCGCAACCATGCCTCGCGCAACGCTTTGACCGTGGGTGTGGGAGGTGAAGTTTCCGCAAACCTCGATTGCATGACCGACGGTATGCCCGAAATTCAGGAGCATTCTAAGACCTAAATCGTGTTCATCCTGCTGCACAACATTTCGCTTGTGCGAGACACAACGCTCAACAATTTCGGTGATATGTTCGTGCGCACAGGAATTCTCAAGCAGGTCAAACAGTTCACGGTCAAACAGACAAGCGTATTTGATCACTTCCGCCATGCCGTCGGAGAAAATTTCCTCAGATAAAGAAGAAAGCAAATCAGTGTCAATCAAGACAAAATCAGGTTGGTTGAAAGCTCCGACAAGGTTTTTGCCGCAAGGCAAATCCACACCGCATTTTCCACCGACCGAGGAGTCGACCTGAGCAAGAAGTGTGGTCGGAATTTGAATTGAACGGATTCCGCGCAGATAAGTTGCCGCCGCAAAACCGACAATATCACCGACAACTCCGCCACCAAGCGCAATAATCGGATCGGTTCGGGAGAATTCATGTTCTGCAAGGAACGTGTAAATATCCGAAACAGTCCCGAGGTGTTTGCTTGCTTCACCTGCGGGAAAACTCATGATGACAGGGGAAAACCCGCCTTGGCGTAAAATGTTAAGAACCGTTTCGCTATAAAGGGAGTAGACGGTACTGTCGGTCACAATGGCGATTTTATCACGCGAAGTCAATCGCTTGCAGACGGATACCAGTTGACTTTCGAGAATTCCCGAGCCAATCAACAATTCACTGCGAGTGGTTTCGGTTTCCAAAAGAAGCTGTTTCAATGGAATCTCCTCCCTTAGAGTGTGCGCCCGATTGCGGAAGCAACTGCGCGACCCTTTTCGATGATTTGTGCGAGAAGATTCGGGGTGAGGGATTGTGCACCGTCACAACGCGCATTCTTCGGGCAGGGATGTACTTCGATGATGAGACCGTCTGCACCTGCGGCAATGGCTGCAAGCGAGAGCGGCTCGACCATCCACGGGAGTCCTGCGGCGTGGCTCGGGTCAACAACCACAGGGAGATGACTTTCGCGCTTGAGTGCGGGAATTGCGCTGATGTCCAGCGTGTTTCGTGTGTAAGTTTCAAAGGTACGAATCCCGCGCTCACAAAGAATTACGTTTTTGTTGCCGCCGGACATGATATACTCGGCAGACATTAACATTTCTTCGATCGTGTTGGAGAAACCGCGCTTGAGCATAATCGGTTTATCAATATGGCCGAGCTCTTTGAGAAGCTCAAAATTCTGCATATTTCTTGCGCCGACTTGGATGATGTCGACGGATTCGACAAACATTTCCAGATAGAACGGGTTTGTGATTTCGGAGATGACAGGCATTCCAGTGAGCGCACGAGCGTGCTTTAAGAGCAGGAGACCTTCGCCGCGAAGACCTTGGAATGCATACGGAGAAGTGCGCGGCTTGAATGCACCGCCGCGTAAGATGCTTGCACCGTAGTTACAAACGTCTTGCGCAACCTCCATGATTTGTTCTTCGGATTCAACCGAACAAGGACCTGCCATAATCACGATTTTTTCACCGCCGATTTCCACATCACCGGCTTTTACGATTGAATTGTCGGGGTGGAATTTGCGGTTTGCAAGTTTAAACGGCTCTTGAACTTTCATGATACGGTCGATAATCTCATTGGTGCGGAGATTATCGATGTCGACACAGGAGGTGTCACCGACCAAACCCAAAATTGTGGTTTCGGCGCCCTCAATTTTATTGATTGTCAAATTCTGCTCAGCAAACTGCTTCTCCAATTCGCTGATTTGTGCTGCGCTTGTGCCTTGCTTCAAAACGATTACCATGGAAAAAACTCCTTTCGAAATGGGGACAAAAATAGCCTTTCATCCCATAAACCGGGACGAAAGGCATAATAGCTTTCCGCGTTACCACCCGTATTCGCCTGCATAACAGACGCTCTCATAACAGACACGAGAATAATCTGATGTCCTGCTCAAGTAACGGTGAGCAACCGTGTCAACCTACCGCATCGTTCAGCCGACCTGCTCGGGAGGGAACTTCAACATCGCATTCAATACGCTTGCTTTCAGTCATGACAAGCGCTCCCTGAAAAGTCTGCATATGTCTACTTTTCTCCGTCATTGCATTTTCAATATACACTATATTATAGCCGTCTCACATGATTTGTCAAGTAATTTCGCAAATTTTTCCGTTGGAAGCAACCAGTAAATCCTCGGGATTTAGTTGAATCTGCAGACCGATTTTTCCGCCGCTGACAATGATATGCGGAATAATCTCGATTTGCTCGTCAAACGTGGTCGGATATGCCTTTTTCATACCAATCGGAGAACAACCGCCGCGCACATAACCTGTAAGCGGTGTGATTTCGCTGACGCGAATCATGGAAATGGATTTCTCGCCAACCGCTTTAGCCGCTTTCTTTAAGTGCAGTTCACTTCTAACCGGAATTACGAATACATAAATTTGGTTGCTTGCGCCGCGCGTTACCAATGTTTTGAATACACATTCCGGGTCTTGACCCAAGAGTTCCGCAACACGAACCCCATCGATTGCGCAGCCGTCATGCGGATAGGTGTGCACGGTGTAGGGGATTTTTGATTGGTCCAAAATGCGCATCGCATTTGTTTTATCGATTCCTGCCATACTATCACCCGAAATAAGTTTCTGCAAAGGGGACTTCTTTTACTTGGAATGTGCGGCCGTTTAAGTATTGGAGAGGTCCTGCCGATGTGGTAAATGCAAACGTGAGTTTATAGGAGTAAAGCGCTTGATAGGAACGTTTGAATTTTTGATTGAGTTCATTGCGACCGTATTTTCCGTCACCGAGAAGCGGGTGTCCTGCCGCCGCCATTTGTGCACGAATCTGATGTGTGCGGCCTGTGATTAATTCACACTCAACCAAGGAGAGTGTGCCGCTCTTTTTCAAAACTTTGTATTTCGTTGCGGCATATTTTGCACCGGGCTGGGATGTTTTGCGGACAAACACCTGATTTTTGACCGCATCTTTGAACAGATACCCCTCTAAGATTCCGGAAGGTGGATTCGGTGTTCCGTGAACCGCACAGAGATAATACTTCTTTAACTCGCGATGTTTGATTTTATCGTTCATAACACGTAAAGAAGGCGCGTTTTTTGCGGCAATTACAATACCGCCCGTATTTCGATCGATTCGGTTGCATAGTGCGGGAATAAAAGAGTTTTCCTGCTTGGGGTCCCATGTTCCGTTTTGATAGAGGTACGCTAAGATGTGATTGATGAGTGTATTTTCTTTTTCGTTTGCATCCTCGTGTACCGACATACCAGGTGCTTTGTCAACCAATAAGATGTTTTCGTCCTCGTAAACGATGTTAAGCTTCGGTGTAAGATGAAGATACGGATGTGCATCATGCTTTTGCTCAAAAAACTCATCATTGATATATAAGGAAACAACATCGCCCTCGACGAGACGTAAATCACCTGTGGCTCGTTTTCCGTTGACCTTGATGCGCTTTAAACGGAAGTACTTCTGCATCAGCGGTGCGGGTAGGCGAGGTACTGCTTTCATTAAAAATTTATCTAAACGTGCTTGTGCATCGTTTGCGGATATGGTATACTCTTTCATAGTGTCAACACTCCAAGTATGTTCTGGCGATAGTATAGCATATTTCGGAGAGAATGGAAACAAAATATTTTAGAAAAATCAAGAGAAATTTGAAAATTTCATTGACAAGTTGACGAAATGCAAGTATAATGTTTTTTGTACCGCTTTGCGAGGTGACCTATGGTTATAGATTTGAAACCAATCAAAGAAGTCATCGGTGCGCAGATTCCGATTGCGTATTCGGTGGATTTGTCCGATGTGGTACCGGCTGCCGTTTCTCCGGTTCATGTTTCCGGGGCAGTTGTGAACCGAGCAGGGATTTTGTTGCTCCATCTCGATCTTGTGACCGAGCTTCATTTGTC
>JAZQIE010000181.1:0-7414 GCA_045540975.1 Eubacteriales bacterium | reverse complement strand
GAGCTCGCGCACCGACGGAAGCTGTTCGTCCGTCTGCCATGCCCCGCTCACAATCAGCCGCTTGATTTCGTCCTCAATCTGCTCGTGCAGACTCTTTCCGCTTTTATAATCGGGATGGATCATCGTATCACCTCCAAACTGTATTACTTGTGTTAGTACAGTTAATATACCATGCGGTACGCCCCTTGTCAATACATTTTGCCGAAAAAGATTGACAAAGCGCGGCAAAAGGTCTATCATCTTCCTTATTAAAGGAGTCTGAGTTTTATGAAATTGCAGGAGAAACAGCAAATTACAAGGCTGACCGTTTTGTTTATGCTGACTTATATGGTAAGCTACATCACCCGTATCAACTACGGCGCGGTGATTGCGGAGATGGAGACCGAGACGGGTTTTTCCCGCACCCTGCTCTCCATGGCGCTCACGGGAAGTTTTATCACATACGGCGCAGGGCAAATCATCAGCGGAATCTTGGGCGACCGCTTCTCCCCGAAGAAACTCATTGCACTTGGGTTTGTGCTGACGATTTCGATGAACCTGCTCATCCCGATTTGTGCTGACCCGTATCAAATGCTCGCGGTTTGGTGTGTAAACGGCTTTGCGCAGGCACTGATGTGGCCGCCGCTTGTACGTCTGCTCACCTACCACCTCACACCCGAGGATTACAAGCGCTCGGTGACCAAGGTATCGTGGGGGACTTCGTTTGGCACGATTGCGGTATATCTCATCGCGCCGATGCTCATTACCCTGTTCCATTGGAAAGCGATGTTTTTCTTCTCGGCAGGCTGTGGACTGCTGATGCTTCTTGTATGGCTGAAGTTCTGCCCCGATGTGGAGGGGACGCCCGCACCCGTTACGGCAAAGACCGAGACCGCAAAGCCGAAGGCACGGCTTCTCACACCGCTTCTTTTCGCGGTACTGCTTGCCGCGGCGCTGCAAGGTCTCTTGCGCGACGGCTCGACCACATGGATGCCCACCTATATCGCGGATACTTACAGCATCGGAAACGCCGCCGCGATTTTGACGGGTGTGATTCTGCCGCTGTTTAGTTTGGTGTGCTACCACATCACCCTCAGGCTTTACACCACACGTCTCAAAAATCCGCTCACCTGCACGGCTGTGATCTTCCTGTTCGGCACGGTCTCCGCATTCGGACTCTTCCTCTTTACCGGAAAGAATGCGCTTCTTTCGGTGCTGTTCTCCGCGCTCATGACGGGCGCGATGCACGGCACGAATATGATGATTACCACCATGCTCCCACCCTTCTTCCAAGGGCGCGGAAATATCTCCACAGTTTCGGGCATCATCAATTCAAGCGTGTATGTGGGAAGCGCGGTGTCCACCTACGGGGTTGCGCTCATCTCCGAACTGTTCGGCTGGAGAGTGACCATGCTGACCTGGTTTGTTGTGGCACTTGTCGGCACCGTCATCTGCTGCATCATCGCAAAACCCTGGGCAAAACAAATGAAGGAATAGAAAAAAGCACCGCCAAAAGGCGGTGCTTTCTCTATTCTGTTGTTCGGTATTGGATTGCTTCTGCGAGGTGGGCGGCATCGATTGTCTCGCTGCCTGCCATATCCGCGATGGTACGCGCCACGCGCAGGATTTTGGTGTAGGAGCGCGCGGTGAGACCCATTTTGTCAAACGCGCGTTTCATGAGCGCGTTTGCCTGCTCGTCCAAGACACAATGCTCCTGCAGGAGTTTGGAATTCATACGCGCGTTGCAGGAGACCCCTGTCCCCTCAAAGCGCGGCGCGATTCTCTCGCGCACCGTGTTGATACGCGCGCGGATGGTCGCGGAGGATTCCCCACTTCCCGGGCGAATCATATCCTCATACTGCACCATGGGGACACGGACGTGCATATCGATGCGGTCCATGAGCGGTCCCGAGATACGCTTTTTATACTGCTCCACCATACGCGGGGTACAACGGCATTTGTCCGAATAGCCGTGCCATCCGCATTTGCACGGGTTCATGGCACAGACCAGCATGAACTCCGCGGGATAAGTCAGCGTGCTTGCGACACGCGAGATGGTGACGGTTCCGTCCTCCAAGGGTTGGCGCAAACTCTCCAGCACCGAAGGTGCAAATTCGGGGAATTCGTCCAAAAACAGCACGCCGTTGTGCGCGAGCGAGATTTCGCCCGGCTGCGGCACACGTCCGCCGCCCGACATTCCCGCCGCGGAGATGCCGTGGTGCGGGCTTCGGAAGGGGCGTTCGGTGAGAAGCGGTGCATCCTCGCGCACGATTCCGCGCACCGAATGGATGGCGGTGGTTTGGAGCGCCTCCTCATGGCTGAGAGCGGGCAGAATCCCCGGGATACGCTGTGCAATCATACTCTTTCCCCCGCCCGGAGGCCCGACCAGTAAAATATTATGGCCGCCCGTTGCCGCGATTTCCACCGCGCGCTTGATATTCTCCTGACCGCACACGTCCCCGAAATCCGGAACATCGAGGGCTGCGGGCGCGGGAGTCCACGGGCGCTCGGGGGTGAGCTCTTTCTCACCCGAAAAGTGCGCAAGCAGGTCTTTTACATGGCGCACGCCGTACACCGTGAGTCCGTCGGCAAGGGTTGCCTCGCGCGCGTTTTCCTGCGGCACAAAGACGGTGCGGATGCCTTGCTTTTTCGCTTCAAGGGTCATGGGAAGCACGCCCGAAACACGGCGCAAGCCTCCGTCCAGCGACACTTCACCGAGGAAAATCGCGTCCTCGGGGATGCCTTTCACCTGACCGCTTGCCGCCAAAATGCCGAGCAGGATGGGAAGGTCATAGAGCGCGCCTTCTTTTTTACGGTCGGCGGGCGCGAGGTTGACCGTGATGCGGCGTGCGGGAAAGTCCAGCTCGCAGTTTTTGATTGCGGCGCGCACGCGCTCACGCGATTCCTTGACCGCGTTATCGGGAAGCCCGACCACCTCAAACGAGGGGAGTCCGCCCGAGACATCGGTCTGCACCTCCACGGAGAAGCCTTCGATTCCGCAGATGCCCATACTGTTGAGTTGTGACAGCATCTTGTCACCCCATTTTCCTGTTTCTTAACAAGATTATAAACGATTTTTCAAAAAAACACAAGTATATGCCGATTTCAGAATGGCCATATGCGGAAATTAGATGATTTTTGTAAAAAATAGTGGTTTACAGAACAGAAATATCGTGTTACAATGTAATTTGCGAAAAATATGCTTTCAAGGCAAAAAAATAAAGGAGGCAAAATCCCATGGCAAGAAAAATGAAAACCATGGACGGCAATACTGCCGCCGCTCATGTCAGCTATGCGTTTACCGAAGTAGCCGGCATTTACCCCATCACCCCGTCCAGCCCCATGGCCGACTATGTTGACCAGTGGTCTGCTCAGGGTCGCAAGAACATCTTTGGCGATCGCGTCAAGGTTGTTGAGATGCAGTCCGAAGCAGGTGCTGCAGGTACTGTACACGGCTCCCTCGCAGCCGGTGCTCTGACCACCACCTACACCGCTTCTCAGGGTCTGCTCCTCATGATCCCGAATATGTACAAGATCGCGGGTGAACTTCTCCCGTCCGTCTTCCACGTCTCCGCACGTACCGTCGCGGCTCAGGCACTGAACATCTTCGGTGACCACTCCGACGTTTACGCTTGCCGTCAGACCGGCTTTGCAATGCTGGCTGAGACCAACGTTCAGGAAGTTATGGACCTGGGTGCTGTTGCTCACCTCGCTTCCATCGAAGGCCGTGTTCCGTTCATCAACTTCTTCGACGGTTTCCGTACCTCCCACGAGATCCAGAAGATCGCTATCTGGGATTACGATGACCTCAAGGAAATGACCAACATGGACGCTGTCAACGAATTCCGTAAGCACTCCCTCAATCCGGAGCGCCCGGCAATGCGCGGCAGCCATGAAAACGACGATATCTTCTTCCAGCATCGTGAATCCTGCAACAAGTACTACACCGCTCTTCCGGGCGTTGTTGAAAAGTACATGCACATGGTCAACGCAAAGCTGGGTACCAACTATCAGCTCTTCAACTACTACGGTGCACCGGATGCAGACCGCGTCATCGTTGCTATGGGTTCTGTCAATGACGTGATCGAAGAAGTCATCGATTACCTCAATGCAAAGGGCGAAAAGGTCGGTCTCGTTAAGGTCCGCCTGTTCCGTCCGTGGAGCAGCGAGCATCTCCTCGCAGCAATCCCGGCTACCGCAAAGAAGATTGCTGTTCTCGACCGCACCAAGGAGCCGGGCTCCCAGGGCGAGCCGCTTTACCAGGATGTCGTTATGGCACTGGCAAAGGCAGGCCGTCATGACGTCTCGGTCATCGGCGGACGTTACGGCTTGGGTTCCAAGGACACCACTCCGGCTTCCTTCTTCGCAGTTTACGAAGAACTCGCAAAGGCAGAGCCGAAGCAGGAATTCACCCTCGGCATCGTGGACGATGTGACCAACCTCTCCCTCGATGAGAAGGTCTCCCCGAACACCGCTGCTGAAGGCACCATCGAATGCAAGTTCTGGGGTCTGGGCGGCGACGGTACCGTCGGTGCAAACAAGAACTCCATCAAGATCATCGGTGACCACACCGATAAGTATGTTCAGGCATACTTCCAGTACGACTCCAAGAAGACCGGCGGTGTCACCGTTTCTCACCTCCGCTTCGGCGATAAGCCCATCAAGAGCCCGTACTACATCAACAAGGCAGACTTTGTTGCTTGCCACAACCCGTCCTACATCACCAAGGGCTTCAAGATTGTCCAGGATGTGAAACCGGGCGGTGTCTTCCTCATCAACTGCCAGTGGACTCCGGAAGAGCTCGAGCATCATCTGGATTCCGCTTCCAAGCGCTACATCGCTGAAAACGACATTCAGCTTTACACCATCAACGCAATCGACCTCGCAATCGAAGTCGGTATGGGTAAGCGCACCAACACCATCCTCCAGTCCGCATTCTTCTCGCTGGCACAGGTCATGCCGTCCGACGAAGCAATCGGCTACATGAAGGATGCTGCTGAAAAGTCCTACTTGAAGAAGGGCCGCGAAGTTGTTGACTGCAACTGGAAGGCGATCGACGCAGGTGCAACCGCATACGTTAAGGTCGAAGTTCCGGCTGCTTGGAAGACCATCACCGACGATGCTTCCGACGTTGCTCTGGAAGGCCCGGCTGCTACCGTTAAGGTTGTTAAGGAAATCATGAATCCGGTCGGCAAGATGGACGGTTACAGCCTGCCTGTTTCCGCATTCGTCGGCTTGGAAGACGGTCAGTTCCCGCTCGGTGCTGCTGCATACGAGAAGCGCGGCGTTGCTGTTACCGTTCCGCATTGGGATGAAACCAAGTGTATCCAGTGTAACAACTGTTCTTATGTCTGTCCGCATGCTACCATCCGTCCGTTCGCTCTGACCGAAGAAGAAGTCGCGGCTGCTCCGGCAAACACCCGCGCTGTCCCGGTCAAGGCAGGCAAGGGCAAGGGCGTCTACTCTTACACCCTCGCTGTTTCCCCGCTGGATTGTATGGGTTGCGCAGTCTGTGTCGGCGTTTGCCCGACCTCCGCTATCACCATGGTTCCGCAGGAACAGGAGCTTGCAGAGCAGGCAGTCTTCAACCACATGGTTGCAAACGTCTCCCGCAAGGCAGACATGGAAGACAACACCGTCAAGGGCAGCCAGTTCCGCAAGCCGCTGCTTGAGTTCTCCGGCTCTTGCGCAGGTTGTGCTGAAACCTCTTACGCTCGCCTGGTCACCCAGCTCTTCGGCGACCGTATGTACATCTCCAACGCAACCGGTTGTTCCTCCATCTGGGGCGGCCCGGCTGCAACCAGCCCGTACTGCATGAACGAAGACGGCTTCGGTCCGGCATGGGCAAACTCCCTGTTCGAAGACAATGCTGAGCACGGTCTCGGTATGGCAACCGGTCAGGAAGTCATCCGTAAGTCCTTGGCTGAAAAGGTCGCAGCAGTTCTCGAGAAGACCTCCTGCGATGCACGCAAGGCTGCTTGCCGGGCATGGCTTGATTCTTACAACGACGGCGAAGCAAATAAGGCTGCTACCAAGGCTCTCATCGAAAACCTCGAAGCAGACGTTTGCTGCGACCTGGTAAAGGAAATCCTCTCCAAGAAGGAATACCTCTCCAAGAAGTCCGTTTGGATCTTCGGCGGCGACGGTTGGGCATATGACATCGGCTTCGGCGGTTTGGACCATGTCCTCGCTTCCGGCGAAGACGTCAACATCTTCGTCTTCGATACCGAAGTTTACTCCAACACCGGCGGTCAGGCTTCCAAGGCTTCCAACATCGGTCAGGTTGCACAGTTTGCAGCTTCCGGTAAGGAAACCAAGAAGAAATCCCTTGCTGAAATCGCAATGAGCTACGGCTACGTTTACGTCGCTCAGATTGCGATGGGTGCAAACCCGGCTCAGACCATCAAGGCGATTGCTGAAGCTGAAGCATACAACGGTCCGTCCCTCATCATCGGCTACGCTCCGTGCGAAATGCACTCCATCAAGGGCGGCATGAGCAACTGCCAGGCTGAAATGAAGAAGGCTGTTGAATGCGGTTACTGGAACCTCTTCCGCTTCGACCCGACCAAGGAAACCGGCAAGTTCCAGCTCGACAGCAAGGAACCGAAGGGCGGCTATCAGGAATTCCTGATGAACGAAGCTCGTTACAGCCGACTCACCCGCGAGTTCCCGGATGCTGCTGCAGAGCTCTTCGCACGCAACGAAGCTGCTGCGATGGAACGCTACGAGCACCTGGTCAAACTCGTCACCCTCTACGGCGACAAGTAAGTCTAAACCAACAAAATCCCCTGCGGAATTCTCCGCAGGGGATTATTTCGTACATCTCAGCACAAAAAGAGCTTGATATTGAAAAAGTGAACTTTTCATGATAGAATCAACTTGATGACACAATGACCTGCAACAAATGTGGGGGTACAATGATATGGGGGAGGATTAGAAATGGATCATTTGCATATGAACAGAAGTCTTGGCACAAAATGGTTTACCTTCTATACAAAGATTAGACCTTGGTTCTGCTGTCTTACCACAATTAGTGTTGTAGTTGATTTTATTCGGTATATTGATGTATACCTCACAGTTTGGTGGCTGTTGTTATATTTCATAGGAGCAATCACACAAGTTGTTCTCAATATAATGGTATTTATAAAATCGCGTGGTGATTATATTGCCTTCGTTCGTTTTGTAAAAGGGGCATTATTATATGAAACCATTTATCTATGCTATGCACAATGGGTTCAGCAATACATTAACAACGATTTTAATTTTATGTCCGCATTTCTCCCCGTCGCGGTAGTCTTTGTGCTAATGTATTTCGTTTGGTATCGCTTGAACGTAAAATACTTCAACAAGAGAGTGCTTTTCACAGGTGATGAAACAAACGAAAACGCTCCCCTTCCACCACTCGACGCCAAAGCAGAGTGTGTCAAACCAGCAT
>JAZQIE010000180.1:0-5707 GCA_045540975.1 Eubacteriales bacterium | reverse complement strand
TTTTGTCTTCCTAAGACCGCTTGGCCTCCGACTTGTATAATCCCCCACGCGCATTGCATAAGAGAGGACGCGCAGCGCATCGTTTGACATGGAAAGCACTTGTGCATCAATGGCGGCACGGTCTTCCTCGGTCATGGGACGAATGCCCTCACTCGTCCAAATGTGGCTGCAGGCAGGGAGCAGGACATCAACCGCGCCCTTTGTGTAAGAAACGGTGGAATTCTCCAGCTTGTGCAAGGTGGTCATCATCTTGCGGTCGGAGTCGAAGGGGAGTTCCCCAATGCGCGGAAACGCTTTGTCCAGCGCGTCTTTGGAGACGCCCAAGCCGCTTGCAAAATCAAGCAGTGCGAGTTCTGTCGGGTCACCCACACGGGTTCCCGAAATATCCGCATCGTTGCAGAGCACCATGCTGTGCAGAAGCGGACGGATTGCATCTTCTGTGCAGTCCTCGGCGGAATATTCCCGACCGTTGAAGTACGCGCTGACCACGGTCATACGGTTTTGGGTCAGAGTGCCTGTTTTATCGGTACAAATCACGGTGACAGAGCCGAGTGTTTCAACCGCGGGGAGTTTTCGTACGATGGCGTGCTTTTGCACCATGCGGGTGACACCCAGCGCCAAGACGATGGTGACGATTGCGGTGAGACCCTCGGGAATGACGGCGACCGCAAGGGAAACCGCGGTGAGCAAAAGCTGTGTTTTGTCCAGCCCGTGGAGGAGTCCGACCAGGAAAATGAGCGCACACGCGCCGAGTGCCACAAAGCCCAGGATTTTGCTGAGTCCCGCAAGTTTTTTCTGGAGCGGAGTCTTTTCGGTCTCCTGTTCATTGAGCATGGCGGCAATTCTTCCCACTTCGGTGGAGATACCGGTTGCGACCACAATGCCGCGTCCGCGACCTGCGGTGACAAGAGTCCCCTGAAACGCCATATTGAGCTGATCACCGAGCGGAATATCCCCGTCGGCAAGGAAGTCAGCATCTTTTTCGACCGGAACGGATTCACCCGTAAGCGCGCTCTCGTTGATTTGGAGGCTTGCGGTTTCAATCAGGCGCAAGTCCGCAGGCACACTGCGGCCCGCATCCAAGAGGACAATGTCGCCCACCGCGAGTTCCTCCGCGGAAATCTCAAGCTGAAGTCCGTCACGCACCACGATACAGCGTGTAACCGTGAGTTTTCTGAGCGCTTCCAAGGATTTTTCGGCTTTTTGCTCCTGCACGGTGCCGATGACCGCGTTGAGCACCACGATTGCCATGATGACAATGGCGTCCAGCCATTCACCCAGAATTGCGGAGAGCACGACCGCCGCGAGCAGAATGTAAATCATCGGCTCGTTGAGTTGGCGGCGGATGGATTCAAATACGGAAACGGATTTCGCATCCCCCAGCGAATTGGCACCCGAGCTTGCGATGCGCGCTTGCGCGGTGGTGTAGTCCAAGCCGGATTCCAAATCGGTGTCCAGACTTTTTGCCGTTTCTTCTGCGGAGAGTTTATAATACATGCAAATATTCCCTCATTTCTCAAAGAAAGGTGTATCTTATATTATACCGCCAAGGAAAAAGCATTGTCAAGGCGGTGTGTGAGGATGGGACAAGCGAAAAAAACAAAACAAAATTTTGGAAAATTCTTGACATACCTTTACAAAAACATTAAAATAGAAGTAACGTGCGATCGTTTGCGCATCGCCGGACTGGGATAGGGACTTGCCCTCGGCAAGTTAATCATACTGACAACCGAATACAGGAAGGTTATGACGCGGACCGCACTGAAAATATATTTTGGAGGTGGTCCCGAATGTTGAAATGGATTATCGCAGGGGCAGTTGCTCTGATTTTGGTAATCATCGCATTCGTCAGTGGCATTTTTTACCGCAAAAAAGTCGGTGAAAAGCAAATTGCCAGCGCAGAAGAAGAAGCAAAACGCATCATCAACGAGGCAATCAAAGCCGCGGAAAGCAAAAAGCGTGAGGCTTTAATCGAAGCAAAAGAAGAAATCCACAAAAACCGTGTCGAGTTCGACAAGGAAATGAAAGATCGCCGCAGCGAGGTGCAGAAGCAAGAGCACCGCATTGCCCAGAAGGAAGAAGCTCTGGACAAGAAATACGACGCGATCGAGAAAAAAGAAGAGCTTTTGGCGAAGAAAATCAAAGAAAGCGACGCAATCGCGGAAGAAGCCCGTCAGCTCCGCAAGAATCAGCTGGAACTTCTCGAACGGATTTCGGGTTATACCGTGGAAGAAGCAAAGCAGTTCCTCATTTCCAATCTGGAAAGCGAGGTCAAGCACGAATATGCGGTTCGTATCCGTGATATTGAAGCGCAGTTCAAAGAAGAATCCGACCAGAAGGCGCGTGAACTCATCTCGCTCGCCATTCAGAAATGCGCGGCAGACCATGTTGCCGAGGCGACCGTATCGGTCGTTCCGCTGCCGGGCGATGAAATGAAGGGCCGCATCATCGGTCGTGAAGGCCGTAACATCCGTACTTTGGAAACCTTGACCGGTGTCGATCTCATCATCGACGATACTCCGGAAGCAATCACCCTTTCGAGTTTTGATCCGGTGCGCCGCGAAATTGCGCGCATCTCGCTTGAAAAACTCATTGCGGACGGTCGCATCCATCCTGCAAGAATTGAAGAAATGGTGGAAAAGGCTCGCCGCGAGGTGGACACCATCATCAAGCAGGAAGGCGAACGTGCTACCTTCGAAACCGGTGTGCACGGCATCAACCCCGAGCTGATCAAGATTCTGGGCCGTCTGCGCTACCGTACCAGCTACGGTCAGAACGTCCTGAAGCACGCAATCGAAGTTTCGCATATCGCAGGGCTCCTTGCAAGTGAGCTTGGCGAAGACGTCATGATGGCAAAACGCGCAGGTCTTCTGCATGACCTGGGCAAGGCGGTTGACCATGAGGTCGAAGGCAGCCATGTCACCATCGGTGTCGACCTTGCGAGAAAGTATAAGGAAAACGAAGAAATCGTTCATGCGATTCATGCGCATCACGGCGATGTCGAGCCCAAGACCGTCATTGCTTGCCTGGTTCAGGCGGCAGACGCGATTTCCGCAGCACGTCCGGGTGCTCGCCGCGAGAATCTGGAGAATTACATCAAGCGTCTTGAAAAACTCGAAGAGCTTGCAAATCAGTTCTCGGGTGTTGAGCGTTCTTATGCAATCCAGGCAGGTCGTGAAATCCGCATCGTTGTGAAGCCGGAAGAGGTCTCGGATGATGATATGATCCTGCTCTCCCGCGATCTTGCAAAGAAGATTGAGGAAGAATTGGATTATCCGGGTCAGATTAAGGTTCACCTTGTGCGCGAGACCCGTGCGATTGAATACGCAAAATAAAACGAAAGCCAAGGGGCGTAACGAGAGGCAGGCAAACATACCCTGTCCGGGCGTTGCGCCCTTTTCTTAGTTTGTGAAAGAGGGAGCGAATTTATTTTGAACATTTTGGCGATTGGCGATATTGTCGGTGAAATCGGTCTGCGCGCGGTGGAGCGGAATTTGCGCGCCATCCAAAACGAATACGGAATTGATTTCACCGTGGCAAACGGCGAGAATGCGGCAGGTGTGGGCATCACCTCACAAATGGCGCGCCGTTTGTATACCGCGGGGGTGGATGTCATCACCCTCGGAAACCATGTGTGGGGCAAGCGCGAAATTGCGCAGTTTTTGGAGGATGACGGCTACATCCTGCGCCCTGCCAACATGGCGGACCTTGCGCCGGGTCGCGGTTACGGGATTTTCTCGGTCAAAAACAAACTGCTCGGTGTGGTCAACTTAATCGGACGCTGCGATATGAATTTCGGACCGGATAATCCCTTCCATTGTATGTCGCGCATCCGCAAGGAGATTGCGCAGCACACCAATTTGTGCGTGGTGGATTTCCATGCAAACGCGACCAGTGAAAAAGCCGCAATGGCGTATCATATGGACGGGCAGGTCTCCGCGATTTGGGGGACACACACCCATGTCCAGACCG
Source organism: Eubacteriales bacterium (assembly GCA_045540975.1). Taxonomy (GTDB): domain Bacteria; phylum Bacillota; class Clostridia; order Oscillospirales; family JAAYXM01; genus SIG510. Next base: position 1,735 of record JAZQIE010000180.1, on the reverse strand, counting down.
CGGATGAGCGGATTTTCCCGAAAGGACTCGGATTTATCACCGACCTTGGTATGACGGGCCCTGTCAATTCGGTGCTGGGCGTACGCCCCGAGCAATCGCTCAGAATGTTCCGCGGCGATGTGCCGGTGCGGTTTGAGACCGCGGACGGACCGTGTCTTATTTGCGGCGCGGTGTTTACGATTGACGAGACCACAGGCGTCTGCACCGAGATTCAGCGCATCCGTCGAGAGGGGTAAGCGAGATGGTAAAGATTCTGCATACCGCTGATTTGCATCTGGACAGCGCTTACGTCGGGCTTTCGGAGGCGGAAGCGCGCGAGCGCCGTGCGGGACAGCGCAAACTGCTGGACGATATTGTGGAAATCGCAAATGAATTGAAGGTGGACCTGCTACTAATTGCAGGCGATATTTTGGACGGGGGACACGCGTATTACGAAACCGCGCAGGCGCTTTCCGAGAGTCTGAGAAAATGCTGTGCCCACGTGTTTTTGGCGTGCGGAAATCATGACCCGTTGGATGCCGCATCTCCGCTCAGACGTGTGGAGTTTTCCGAGCGTGTGCATCTCTTCCGCTCGGAAACCGTTGAATCCGTAGAAATTCCGGAACTCGACTGTGTGGTACACGGCGCGAGTTTTTCTTCTTCGGTTTGCGCGACCCCGATTCTGGAAGGGTTTTCCGCACCGCAGGATGGACGTGTGCATCTTTTGGTGCTGCACGGCGAATGCACCGAAGGGGGAAGCGAAAACAACCCCATCCGCAAGCGTGATTTGGAGAAAAGCGGTGTGCACTATGCCGCGTTGGGGCATATCCACAAGGGCGGCGAGGTGCAATACGCGGGCAAAACCGCATACGCCTACCCCGGCTGCCCCGAAGGGCGCGGCTTTGATGAGTGCGGAAAAAAGGGCGTTTTGATCGGATATGTGGATACCCAATCGGTTGAAATGCAGTTTTTACCCATTTTCGGGCCGTATTACGAAGAAAAAACGGTAACGCTTCGTGATGGCGAGGATGTATTTGCGCGGCTTGATGAAACCGTTCCCGCGCAGGACGAGAAACTTTACCTGCGCGTGATTTTGGAAGGGGAAGCGGACGGAATTGATTGCGCGGCGCTGGAAACCGCGTTTTCCCACCGTGTGGCAAAGCTGACACTCAAAGACCGCACCCACCCGAAGCGCGGAGTATGGGACGGCGAAGACGAGCCGAGTTTGAAGGGTGCGTTTTTACGCCGTCTGCACGCGGCGTATGATGCTGCGGAGGAGACCGAGCGCGCGAGGATTTTGCGCGCGGCGGTTTTGGGCGTTGCGGCGTTGGAAAATCGGGAGGACGTGCAATGATTTATCGGGAATTGAATGCAACCTTCGGGAAACTCAACGAGGAGACTTTGACCCTTCATGACGGGTTGAATATCGTTTACGGACCGAATGGGAGCGGAAAATCCACATGGAGCGCGTTTTTGCGCGTGATGCTTTACGGTCTTTCCACCAGAGAGCAGAGCAAACTCGGTTTTTTGGCGGACAAAGAAAAATATAAGCCGTGGTCGGGACTTCCCATGTACGGCAAACTCAAGCTGACCGTGGGCGGACGGCCGCTGACCGTTGAACGGACTGCGGGGAAAAACGGTCTCCTTTCAAATATGACCGCGGTGTATGAGGATACCGGGCGGTCTGCAAACCTTCCCGAGCCGCCGGGGGAGGCACTCCTCGGGATGGAACAAGTCGGATCGTAGCCATGTCGTT
>JAZQIE010000179.1:0-6199 GCA_045540975.1 Eubacteriales bacterium | reverse complement strand
AGTTTTTCCTTTGCCGCGGCGAGGTCGAAATCCACACCCACAACGTGCGGAGTGAGGACCTTTTTGCCCTCTTTGGTCTCAATGACCGCGTCTTTCGCCACGGTATGTACCTCGGCGTAGACCTCATCCAGATTCAGCGGCTTTGCAACCCACGGCTCCATGGTGAGCACCATATCGCCATAGTCTTTTTCGCAGAATTTTTCATAGATACGGGTTTTGAGCGCTTCCACATCGAAATGGGAGCCGTCGGTCGGCGGAGTGAGGATGAGTTTGTCCCCTTCCACACGGAAGGTTGCATCCTGCGGCTCAATATTGACCGCCGCGATTTTTTCCACCACGACGTTTAGCAAATCTTCATCGAGTTTGACCACGGGCGCAAGCTTGCGGCCCAAGACCAAGGTCTTTGCGGTGGAGAGCATCCGTCTCCACAGACTGCCTTCATGACCGAAACGGAGTGCTTCATCCGCAAGCGCTTCTTTGTCCAGACAGACATTGAGCTCTTTGCCGACAATCGAGGTGACGACATCCGCCGCGGTGACGTTGAAGGTGGATGCGCCGTATTCCGCATCGATGGTATCCATCGCTTCAATCGCTTCCTCACGGGTCATGCCGCCAAGCGAGATGCCCTCAATCTTGACACGCGGCATGATTGAGTCATGCGCTACGGTGAAGATTGCAAACGCGCCGACACAAACCGCGAGCGCGAGCACACAGATAAGACTTACCGCGAGCCATTTTTTTCCTTTCAAAAATTCCAAAATCTGCTTCATATGACATTACTCCATCCAATTTTTGCAATTCTAACCACAGTATACCGCGTTTCTACAGAAAAAGCAATTACAGTTTGATTACGTTTTTTTAAATTGTTGTACTTGCAGAAACCGTAAGAGTTATGATATACTCTTTTATTATAGAAATCAAGGTAATTTTTTGCCATACAAAGGAGTTATTGCCAATGAAACCGTTTTATATTACCACTCCGATTTATTATCCGTCGGACAAACTCCATATCGGGCATTCGTATTCCACCGTTTCGGCTGATGCGGAAGCGCGATACAAACGTCTGCGCGGCTATGACGTCATGTTCCTCACCGGCACCGATGAGCACGGTCAGAAAATCGCGCGTCTTGCCGAGAAGAAGGGTGTCACCCCGCAGGAGTATGTGGACGAAATCGTTGCGGGCATCAAAGAACTTTGGAAGAAGCTCAACATCTCCAACGACCGTTTCATCCGCACCACCGATGAACAGCACGTCCGTGCGGTACAAAAAATCTTCAAGCAGCTCTACGACCAGGGCGATATTTATAAGAATGTATACGAAGGGCATTACTGCACCCCGTGTGAATCCTTCTGGGGCGAGCATCAGTTGGTTGACGGCAAGTGTCCGGATTGCGGCAGACCCGTCGAGCTTGCAAAGGAAGAGAGTTACTTCTTCCGCCTTTCCAAGTATCAGGATCAACTGGTCGCGCATTTAGAGGCGCACCCCGACTTCTGCAGTCCGCAGTCGCGCCTTAATGAGATGATGAACAACTTCATCAAGCCGGGTCTGGAAGACCTCTGCGTTTCCCGTACCACCTTTAACTGGGGTGTCCCTGTCACCTTTGACGAAGGACACGTGGTTTACGTTTGGATCGATGCGCTTTCCAACTACATCACCGCGATGGGCTACGGCTCGGAGGATGAATCCGACTTTGCAAAGTACTGGCCCGCGGACGTCCATCTTGTGGGTAAGGAAATCGTCCGTTTCCACACCATCATTTGGCCCATCATGCTGATGGCTTTGGGGCTCCCGCTCCCGAAGAAGGTCTTCGGTCACGGCTGGCTCCTCCTCGACGGCGGTAAGATGAGTAAATCCAAGGGCAACGTGGTTGACCCCGTGGTGCTGTGCGACCGCTACGGTGTGGACGCGATCCGCTATTACCTGCTCCGTGAAGTTCCGTTCGGCTCGGACGGTATCTTCAACAACGAAGCGCTCTTCAACCGCATCAACTCCGACCTCGCAAACGACCTCGGAAACCTGCTCTCCCGCACGGTTGCGATGACCGAGAAGTATTTCGGCGGCGTGATTCCGACTCAGCGCGAGTCCGCACCGCTCGATGATGAACTGAGAGTCCTCGCGGAAAGCGTTGTGAAACAGTACGAAGCGGATATGGACGAGATGCTCTTCCCGAACGCGCTCAGTCAGGTTTGGCAGCTCATCTCCCGTGCGAACAAGTACATTGACGAGACCATGCCGTGGGCACTCGCAAAAGACGAGGCGAACAAACCGCGTCTTGCCGCGGTCCTCTACAATCTGTGCGAAGCACTCCGCATGGTGGCGCTTTTGGTTGAGCCTGCAATGCCTTCCACCACGGGCAAGATGCTCGAGCAGTTGGGTCTCACCCATCAGCCGTGGGATGCTCTGGTTTGGGGCAAGGAGGAAAGTTATTCCGTGAAGAAGGGCGATGTCCTCTTCCCGCGCATTGACATTCCTGCCGAAATGGCGCGCATCGAGGCGGAAGCCGCGGAAAAAGCGGCGGCTGTCGCAAAAGCGGAGGCGGCAAAGAATGTTCCGGAAATTGCGCCCGAGATTGAGTTTGACACCTTCTGCTCCATGGATTTGCGCGCGGCGAAAATCCTCTCCTGCGAGCCTGTTCCGAAGTCCAAGAAACTGCTCAAGATGCAGGTGGACCTCGGCCGCGAGACCCGTCAGGTGGTTTCGGGTATCGCGCAGTGGTACAAGCCCGATGACCTCATCGGCAAAACCGTCACCTTTGTGGCAAACTTAAAGCCCGCAAAGCTCTGCGGTGTGGAAAGCCAAGGCATGATTTTGGCGGCAGACCACGGCGACGGCGCAAAGGTCCTCTTCTTAGACTCCGACATTGCACCCGGAAGTCCGATTCGATAAAATTGAAAAGCCTGCAACCGTTTGGTTGCAGGCTTTTTTTACTGCACGTATTGGAAAAGTTGTGCCATTGCGGGGGTATCGTAGAAGGCGGCAACATTGAACAGATGCCCTTCCTCGGTCACACGGCACAAGCGGTATGCGTATTCACGACCCGGCTCAAAGGGGACGGGTGTGGTCACCATGAAGGTGTACACATTCGTCTTTTGGGACTCGGGAATCCGCTTGACCCCTTCGATGTCGTCAATGGTTTTCATTGTGCGGACTTTTACTTCCGCGCCGTTTGCCGCGTACTCGGTCACTTCCTTTTCTGCGGCGTTGTATTCCTTCCATTGCGCTTCGGTGAGGAGGGCAAGGTCTTGCTTCCAGCCCGTGATAACAGAGGTGAGATGACCGTGCTCGCGCAGCCACGCGACAGAATTGGTAAAGCTCGCGTTAATGCGCTGGTGGATCGAGTAAATCTCACGCCCGGTGTAGTCTTCCCTGAGCGGCTTGCTCGGGATGTACTCGATGTAGATATTGGTATTCCACATTCCCGCAAAATGCACGTCCGCATATTCCACTTCGCGCAAATCCGCGCGCAGGCAGAGGAGGAAATCCTCGGCTTCTTCCTCGGTCAGGCGGATGCCGTTTGAGAGTTCGACCCCGTAGATACTGCCGATATCCGCGGTGAAGAGGTCGAGATTCTTCTGCTTGTATTCCTGCGAGGTGTACATTTTCTGCATAACGTCAAAGAAGAATTTCTCGCTCACAATATAGGAGCGTGCCATTTCGCTCCCGTTTTTCATGCGGTAGCGCAGTTGTAAATCAAACTGCCGCTCCATATTATAACGCTTGACACGGTAGGTATTTTCTTTTCGGGCGAGTTCTTCATGCGCCTCCACCACCGCGCGGATGATGTCCGCATCCTCGACGTACGGGGTTTCCTCGGGTTTTCCGAATTGGAAGAGCGCGACCGCGTCGAGATTCTCTGATTTCGGGACACGGGTTTCATACCCGAAGAAAGAGGTAAACGCAAAGAGGAAACACAGCACAAAGAATGCGCCGCCGAAGGCGAGATAGCCTTTGTATGACCGCCACACCTTCATGGTCTTTTTCAGGAGCATTTCGCTCGCGAAATACACCACAAGGCTGATGATTCCCACAATGAGGATGCAGAAGAAGGGCTCTTCCGCAAGCGCGTTGCAGGAGATGGCGAAGGTGCCGATGGCGGCAAGGAAGGTGACCAGATACTTGAAGATGGGGTTAAGGATTTGATAGCCTGCCACATCTTCCGCGGTTTCCAGCCGTCTCTTGCGGTACAACAGCCACGATGCGAGATACAGCACCCCTGCAAAGACCAGCATGAGGGCGAGTTTTCCCCACTCGAAGGCTTCATACGGGAAGTTTTCGCAGATACTGAGCAGGTACGAGACAAAGTTCCACTCGGTTGTGGCGTTAAAGAAGGTGTTTTGGTTATAGAAGCCGTAGAGGAAGACCTGCGAAATCGAGGCGAAGCTGCCCGCGATTGCGATTGCGAGGAGATGGATGAGCCCGTTTAACACCACCGCGGCAAAGGTATTGCCCGTGAGGAAGCACGCGAAGGTGGCGACCGAGAACATCAGCACCTGCGCAAGCAGGTTGAGTCCGATCCAGATGAGGCACGAGGTGAAAGGAAACAGCGTACCGTAGCCGCCAAGGGAGAGGAGCATCAGAAGGATGCCGTTTACCAAAACAGGGATTGCCATGAGTGTGAATGCGGAGAGGATGGCAGAGATGAAAATCCCCTTTCGCGCAATCGGTAAACTATGGAGAAAGACCGATGCCTTTTTGGAATGGACAAAGCGGAAGGAGAGCAGCGCCACCACGGTCGGGACAAACAGTGCCACAAGCATGGGGAGATAGAGATAGGAGTCCGTGAGGAGCAGGTCCTTGGACAAAATCCAATTTGGGTTTTTGTTTTGGATGAAGAGCACGGGCAGTACGGTCATGAGAAACAGCACGACCGTGTAGAGCACTCCGCCCCACGCGAAACGGCGCAGGTTGGAGAGGTAGATGCCGCGATTAAACCAAGATGTTTTTGATGTCATAACCCAAACCTCCCAACTCATAAATGAAAACTTCTTCAAGCGTTAGGCTCACGCGCTCGCACAGATTGGGTGAGAGCGCATACATACGGCGGTCGTTTTCCTCGGTATCGCCGCGCAAAATGACCGTGTAGACCGAGCCGGTATGCCCGATGTGGAGCACATCCTCGGCTTTTGCGAGTGCCTCTGCGGCGTCGGGTGTGAGGATGACCTGATATTTATGGACACTGCCTTTGATGTCATCGAGCGGACGCTCCAAAATCATTCTGCCTTCGTGGATGATGCCCACCCAATCGCAGATGTCCTCAAGCTCGCGCAGGTTGTGTGAAGAGACCAAAACCGTCATTTCGCGGTCTGCCACGTCCGAAATCACAAGCGAGAGCACCTGCTTTCTCATCACGGGGTCAAGACCGTCGAGCGGCTCGTCCAAAATCAGTACCTCGGGCATGGCGGAAAGCGAAAGCCAGAATGCGACCTGCTTTTTCATGCCCTTGGAAAGCTTGCGGATTTGACGTTTTTCGTCGATTTTGAACACGTCTTTGATGGCGTTGTAGCGCTCAAGGCTGAAATTCGGATACACCGAGCGGTAGAATCGCGCCATTTCGCGGATGGTGAAGGTGCCGTAGTAAAACCAATCATCCGCAATGGAAAGGACGCGGCGCTTCATCCCTTCGTTTTCATAAACCGCCTCACCGCCGATGGTGATACTGCCCGACACGGGCGTCAGCACACCGCCCAAGTGATTGATGAGAGTGGTTTTTCCTGCGCCGTTCGGCCCGATGAGTCCGTAAATCGTGCCGCGGCGGACGTGCATGGAAATTTCGTCAAGCACCTTAAAATCTTCGAAGTATTTGGTAACACCGTCTACCCGAACCATTTGTTTCCCTCCTTTTCCTGATAAACCGCGCGGATGAGTGCGAGGATGTCCTCCTCGGCTTCTCCGAGAAAGCTCAGTTCCTCCACCGCGCTCTTGACCGCACCCTTCAGCTCCGCGCGACGTTTCTTTCCGTCCTCGCGGGAGACCGCGGCAACAAAGTTTCCCTTTCCTTTGATACTGTAAATAAACCCATCCTGCTCCAACTGCTTGTAAGCACGCTGGACGGTATTCGGGTTGACCGTGAGTTCGACCGAGAGCTCGCGCACCGACGGAAGCTGTTCGTCCGTCTGCCATGCCCCGCTCACAATCAGCCGCTTGATTTCGTCCTCAATCTGCTCGTGCAGACTCTTTCCGCTTTTATAATCGGGATGG
>JAZQIE010000178.1:0-5822 GCA_045540975.1 Eubacteriales bacterium | reverse complement strand
TTTTTTATCGAATTTTGACGCCCATGAACTTACTGCCGGTTTGGGTGGGGGTGATTTGCCCTGCGGTGCCGTCCACAAGTTTGGCACTCAGCACGGGAAACTCCTCCATCGGGATGAGACCCGAAACCGTGACATCCGCGCCGTACTCGGTGTGTTCCAAAATCGCGCCGAGGTCCTCCAGCATCCGCTTGACGATTTCAAACAACGGATACGGAATCGACACGGTAAAGAGCGACCATTCCCGCATCTGCGCAATTCCCGCCGCATCGAGCGCGAGTTTTGCGGTATGGGCATACGCGCGTGTCAGCCCTCCCGCTCCGAGCAGGATTCCGCCGAAATAACGGGTGGTGATACACACCACATTTTCCACGCCCTCACGGCGGAACACCTCCAAGGTGGGCATTCCTGCGGTGCCTTGCGGCTCTCCGTTATCCGAATAGCGCATGATATTGTTTTCTTTCACGATATAGGCATAGACATTGTGCCGTGCTTCGCGGTGCTGTTCGGAGGTTTTCTTAATCCAAGCGAGTGCCTCCGCCTCGGTCTCAACCGGATAGACCGCACCGATGAAGCGTGAACGTTTTTCCACATATTCGGCAATTCCGGGTCCTGCGGGGACCAGATACTCATTCATGCTCCTCGGCTCCTTTCACACGAAACTCCCGTACCTTGGGGTAGATTCTGTCATCGCAGATGACATCGATTTCCAAACAATCGGGCAAATACTCCTCTCGCAGCACCTTGCCGTCGCGGTGGAGCAAATCCAAAAGCCCGAGCGATGCATACGGCAGATGCAGACGGACACGGTGCAGACCTGTCTCAAGCTTCTTTACAATCGCGCGGTTTAACTCCTCAATCCCCTCACCCTTCCACGCGGAAATCCAAACGGTTTCCTCATCACGCGGAAGGTCTTCGGTCTCTGCCACATCGATTTTGTTAAACACGGTAACCGTGGGTTTTTGCGCGGCATCCAAATCGCGCATCAGATTTGCGACCACAGCGGCATGCTCTCGCCAATTCGGGTCGGATGCATCGATCACATGCAGCACCAAATCCGCAAATGTGAGTTCCTCCAAAGTCGCGCGGAATGCATTGACCAGATGGTGCGGAAGCTTGCGGATGAATCCAACCGTATCGGACAAAATGACCTCCAACGTATCGCTCACACGGTAACGGCGTGTGGTGGGGTCAAGGGTATCAAACAAACGGTTTTGCGCGGAGATTCCCGCGCCCGTCAGGTGATTTAAGAGTGTGGATTTTCCTGCGTTGGTATACCCCACGATTGCAACCAGCGGCACTTGGTTTTTGATTCGCTGCTTGCGGTTGACCTCACGGTGACGGCGTACCTCACGCAGTTCTTCCTCCAAGCGCGAGATGTGACGGCGGATGTGACGGCGCTCGGTTTCCAGCTTGGTTTCACCCGGACCGCGTGTACCGATACCGCCGCCGAGGCGGGAAAGGACCAAGCCCTTACCGGTGAGCCGCGGCAGGGTATACTGATACTGCGCAAGTTCTACCTGCAGCTTTCCTTCTTTGGTTTCCGCGCGCGCGGCAAAAATATCCAGAATCAAAGTAGAGCGGTCAATGACACGCACACCGCAGAGTTCCTCTAAATTTCGGGTTTGCGCGGGAGAGAGTTGGTTGTCAAACACAATGAGATTTGCTTCCAGTGTCTCCGCAAGTTCTCCCAATTCCTTCGCTTTTCCCGTGCCCAAGAAGGTTTTCGGCTCGGGTGTTTGTCGGTTTTGAATCACACGCCCGACACAAACACCGCCTGCGGTATTGAGCAACTCCTCCAACTCGTTGAGGGTTTCTTCCGTGACCGCCGCATCCGGCGGAAGTTCCTTTGCATTGAGCCCTACCAGGATGGCTTTTTCAAACTGTTTCTCTTCCATGTCAGCCTCCTTTCCTTTCTTTTATTGTATCCGTTTTTCCCCCGCTTGTCCAGTTGAGAATTTTCCCGATTTATGGTATACTGAAATTATCAGAACAATAGGCGGTGAGAATATGATTCAATTTATCTTGGGTCGCAACGGATACGGCAAAACCGAAGCGGTTTTGCGCGATATTTCCGCACGTGCGGATGCAGGTGAGAGACGGATGCTTCTCCTTGTTCCCGAACAGGTTTCCCACAGCATTGAACGGGCACTTTGCTCGTATGCGGGCAACCGTATTTCCGCATATGCTGAGGTTGTCACCTTCAGCCGTTTGTGTGAACGTGTTTCCCATGAAGCGGGCAGACGTTCCCGTGCGCTGGATTCCGGCGGACGGATGCTTCTCATGTCCCTTGCCATGCGCCAAACCGCAGGAGAACTCACGTTGTTGGGCAGCGGGATGCGCACCGAGTTTTTGGAAGAACTCCTCTCCATTGAAGAGGAATGCCGCGGTGATGCGGTCTCTCCCGAACAGCTTCTCTCCGCATCCGAAGCCCTCACACCACCGCTTTCCGATAAATTGCACGATCTCTCGCTTCTCCTCACCGCATACCAAGGCGCACTCCGAAATGCAGGCTTGGATGCCGCAGACCCGTTGGTGCATTTGGCGGAGGATGTCTCCACGCTGGGGTATTTCCGTGACCGCGAGGTCTGGATTGACGGATTCTCGGGGTTTTCCGAGGTGGAGCTTGATGTCATCCGCCGCATTTTCCGTCAGGCAAAAAATGTCACAGTCACCTTGTGTGCGGACCCGGAGAGCAACTCCCCCGCATTTTCCAAACCCAACCGTATTTACAACATCCTGCGCGGCTTTGCGGGAACTTGCAAAACTCGGGTTCTCCCCCATTCGCTGCGTCACCGCACGTCTGCCTTGCATGAATTGGAGCGCGCGGTACTCACCCAGAATCACACCCCATGCACCGACTGTGACGGTGTGTCCTTCTTCGGCGCGCACACACGCTACGAAGAATGTGAGTTTGCCGCGGCAAAGGTGCTGGAATTGGTGCAAAAGGGCTACCGCTATCGCGAAATCGGGGTTGCCGCGCGTGACTTCGGCTCGTATTCGGAAACCCTTGATGCGGTCTTCTCCTACTACGGCATTCCGGTCTATCTCAACCGCAAGACGGATTTACTCACTCGCCCCGTCATTGCGCTCACTTGCGCCGCACTCTCCTGCATTTCCGACGGATTCCGCTATGATGACGTGTTAAAGCTGATCAAAACCGGTCTGTGCGGACTTTCCAGACGTGCCGCGGATGAATTGGAGCGTTACTTGTACCTTTGGAATATCCACGGCAAGGATTGGAGCGACGATGCTCCGTTTTCCCGTCCCACAAGCGGAATCCGTGTATCCGACGAGGATGAAGAAAAACTTCTCTACTTAAACCGCCTGCGCGATAAAATCCGCACACCCCTCATCCGTTTGAAAACCGCTTTGAAAACCGATAAAACCGGCGCGGGCTTTGCAAAGGCACTGCTCGATTATTACCGTGACCTGCATTTGCCGCGTCGCCTGCGCGCACGGGCAAAGCTCTACCGCTTGCGCGGTGAGATGCAAATTGCGGACGAATACAGCCAGTTTTGGGATATTTTGCTTCGTGTTTTGGAAAACATGGCAAAAACACTCGGAAGTGCTTCTTATGACCTGCACGAACTCACACGCCTCTTCACACTCACCGTGAGTCAGTACGAGGTTGCAAGCATCCCGGTTTCTCTTGACCGTGTCCATGCGGGCGGAATTGACCGCTTGGGCGAGGAGAATCCCAAGGTGCTGATTTTACTCGGAGTCAACGACGGGGAATTCCCCATGCGTGTTAAAGACGCGGGGCCGCTCTCGGATGCAGACCGTCTCCGTTTGGAAAAACTCGGCATTTCTCTTATCCGAAACACCGAGCGACAGGTGGAGGAAGAATTCCATTTGGTCTACCGCGCGCTCTCCCTCCCGTCGGAGGCACTCTTCCTCTCGCATCACGAGGAGGAAAGCTCCCCCTCGTTTGTGTACACACAAGTCCGTGACCTCTTCCCCGATGCCGAAAAGCACGGGGTATCCGATACCGTCCGCGCATTCGGGCTCGCCCCCGCTCTGGATGCTGCCATGAGCGGTGATGCCTCCTTCTCGCAATCCGCGAAGGAGTACTTCCGCGACACCGAATTTGCGCCACTCATTCAACTCTCCGAAGCGCGCGGAACAACACGCCGCGGTCCAATCGAGGACCCTGCCCTGCGCACCGCGTTGTTTGGGCGTGACATTCGTTTGAGTGCCACCAAGATTGACACCTTCGGGAAATGCCGTTTTCAGTATTTTGCGCGCTACGGCTTACATTTGGAGCCGCAGAAAAAAGCCGAGTTTGACGGACTCAGCACAGGCACCATGGTGCACGATGTTTTGGAGCATACGGTCAGAGAGATGACCGACAACGGCGGTGTCCGCTCCTATACAACCGCGCAAGCGCGCAAGCTTGCAGAAGACTTTGCGGACGAATATGCGCGGGATACCTTGGGCGGGTTGGCGCAGCATGGCGCACGCTTCCAATCCTTATTCCGCCGTCTCAAAGAAATGATTGCAGACTCGGTCGAGCAGCTGCACGAAGAACTCTGCACCTCCAATTTCACCCCGATTGAGTTTGAGTTGGAATTCGGCGAAGGCAAAGACCTTCCCGCAATGAAAATCACGCTCGATGACGGCACCTTCCTCACCCTGCAAGGTGCGGTCGACCGTGTCGACGAATTCCACAAAGACGGCGAGGTATATTTGCGCGTGGTGGATTACAAGACCGGCGGCAAAGACTTCTCGGTGGATCAGGTGCTCAACGGCATCGGGATGCAGATGCTCTTGTATCTCTTTGCGTTGGAAGAATTCAGCATGCTCCGATACCACAAGCAAATCCATCCCGCAGGTGTGCTGTATGTCCCGATTATCGACCGCACGGCTGTCCACAAGGAAAAGCCCACCCCCGAGGTCGCGGAGCTCAAATCCGAGAAACAGATTTGCCGCAACGGACTTCTGCTGGATGACCCGAGTTTGATTGTCCCATCGCGTTTTTTGCCCGTCAAATACAACAAGGACGGCGAGCTTTCCAAAAACGGCTCGCTCGCCACACTGGAAGAATTCTACCGCATCCGCGATCGTATGCACAAAATCCTGCGTGATATCGGCGGTGCTTTGCACGCGGGCAGAATCGAGGCAAACCCCTACTATGAAAGCCATGACGTCACCTCTTGCAAATACTGTGACTATAAGGCGTTCTGCGGCTTTGAGCCGGGCATCAACGGCGATAAGCTGCGGTATTTATTCGAAATGAAACGAAGTGACCTGTTAGAAGGAGGTGAGCAGGATGGCTGATGTGAAATGGACCGAGCAGCAATGGGATGCGATTTGCGACCGTGACGGCTCGCTTTTGGTTTCCGCGGCGGCAGGAAGCGGAAAAACCGCGGTTTTGGTCGAGCGCCTTCTCAAACGAATTGAGGAGGAGGGGGAAACCCTCTCACGCTTTTTGATGATTACCTACACCAAAGCGGCGGCAAGTGAATTGCGCCTCAAAATCGGGAAAGCCTTTTCCAAGCGCATCGCAAAAGACCCCACCAACCAGCGTTTGATTTACGAATCCAACCAACTGCACAATGCAAAAATCCAGACCGTTCATGCATTCTGCTCCTCGCTTTTGCGGACACACGGGTATCTGCTCGGTCTTCCGAGTGATTTCCGAATTGTGGACGAAACCGAGTCCGACCTCCTGCTGCACTCGATTTTGGAGGATTTGCTGGAATCCTGGTATGCCGATGCGCCCGATTGGTTTTCTGCGGCGCGCGAAGGCCTTTCCACCGACCGCGGAGACAAGCCGCTCATCTCGGCAATCCTCACACTCTTTGACAAAAGCCGTTCCCACC
>JAZQIE010000177.1:0-3809 GCA_045540975.1 Eubacteriales bacterium | reverse complement strand
CGCACCGAGATGGATTCCATGCCGCAGGAACTCGATGAGATTTCCCGTAAAATCATGCAGTTTGAAATTGAAGAAGCCGCGCTCAAAAAAGAGACCGATGCACTCTCAAAAGAGCATTTGGCAGAGATTCAAAAAGAGCTTGCGGAACTGCGCGAGACCTTCTCTGTCATGAAGGCGCGCTGGGAAAATGAGAAAAACGCGATTTCCAAGGTACAGAAACTGCGCGAGGAACTGGAACAGATTAACGCGGAAATCGAGCAAGCGGAGATGAAGTACGACTTAAACCGCGCGGCAGAGCTCAAATACGGACGTCTCCCCGCACTCAAGCAAGAGCTTGCAGAGGAAGAAGCGCTCGCGGAATCCGCACAAGCCGATTCCCTCCTCCGCGATAAGGTGACCGAGGAGGAGATTGCGAAAATCGTGGGGCGCTGGACGGGAATCCCGGTTTCCAAACTTATGGAGGGTGAACGCGAAAAACTCCTGCATTTGGATGAGATTCTGCACCGCCGTGTCATCGGGCAGCACGAGGCGGTGGTGAGCGTTTCCGAGGCGATTATCCGCTCGCGCGCAGGCATTGGCGACCCGAAGCGTCCGATTGGCTCGTTCTTGTTTTTGGGGCCGACCGGTGTGGGGAAAACCGAGCTTGCAAAAGCCCTCGCCGAAGCGCTTTTTGACGACGAGCGCAGTCTCATTCGCATTGACATGAGCGAGTATATGGAGAAGCACTCGGTCTCCCGTTTGGTCGGTGCGCCTCCGGGATATATCGGTTACGAAGAAGGCGGTCAGCTCACCGAAGCGGTGCGCAAGCGCCCGTACTCGGTCATTCTCTTTGACGAGGTGGAAAAGGCGCATCCCGATGTCTTCCACATCCTGCTTCAGGTGTTGGATGACGGTCGCATCACCGACTCGCAGGGCCGCACGGTGGATTTCAAAAACACCATTTTGATTCTGACTTCGAATCTTGGCTCAACCGATATTTTGGAGGGCATCAACGACGCGGGCGAACTCACAGACGAGGCAAAAGAACGGGTCCATGCACTTTTGAAACTGCAATTCCGACCCGAATTCCTCAACCGTTTGGATGCCACCGTATTCTACAAGCCGCTCACAAAGGCTGAGATTGTGCAGATTGTGGATTTGCTTTTGGCAGATTTACAGAAGCGACTCTCCGCAAAGCAACTGACTCTGCGCCTTACCGATGCGGCGAAAGAGTTTGTCATCGAATCCGCATACGACCCGATTTACGGTGCACGTCCGCTCAAGCGTTTCTTGCAAAGCCGTGTGGAAACACTCATCGGAAAGAAGATCCTTTCCTCCGACCTCGCACCGCACAGCGAGCTTTGTGTGGATTATGACGGAAACGATTTGTTCATTCAATAAAAAACACTTGTCAAAGCCCTTTTACGGGTGTATAATACTTTCAACGAGGGCAGAGTAGGTCTCTGTGGGTAAAGTGCTGTGCAGACGGGGAGTTGTTGCACAGACGAAAGTGCGTTGCACTGCCGTACAGAAACCGCATCCCGCTGCCACATGGAAGGTTTAATCCCCCCTCTTTGTGGTGACTAATTACCAAAGGAGGGGGTTTTATGTTTTTATCATCGCTGCGTGAGTTAAAAAAGACGCAAGGAATCACCCTATGCGCCTTACTCATCGCGCTCTGTGTCATCATGGACTTTGTCGGCATCGATATGCCTGCATTGCAGATTACTTTTAAGTTTCTGCCGCTTGCCGCAATGGGAATGCTGCTTGGTCCGACCACCGCATTTTTAGGCGGTGGAATCGCGGATGTTTTGGCATACGTTGTACATCCCAACGGGCAGGCGTTCCACTTCGGCTTCACGCTTTCCACCATGCTGACCGGATTGGTATTCGGTATTTTCCTTTACCGCAAGGAGGTCAAGGTCTGGAGACTGATTGCTTCCAAAACCATCATCAATGTGTGCATCAATCTCCTGCTCAACACCTACTGGCTTTCCGATTTGTTGGGAAAGGGCTATCTCGTGATGCTGCCAAGCAGAATCTGGAAAAACATTCTCATGCTCCCGGTGGAAGTCATCATTGCATTTGTGGTACTCAAAGCGGTGCAAAGCCTCAAACACAGATAAAAATACCGTGGTACATCATTGTACCACGGTATTTTTTATTGTGAAACAACAAGGTTCCGGGGCACCCGCCCGCAATCTTTGATTGCGTGACGGGTCGGGTTCTTATTGTGAAACAACAAGGTTCCGGGGCACCCGCCCGCAATCTTTGATTGCGTGACGGGTCGGGTTCTTATTCATAGAGTTTCCAGATTTGACGGAAGACATTGTCGTAACTCCATGCATCGTAGATGCCTTGGAATTCGTCTTCGATTTTCCACACATACTGCTTGACGGTTTCCACATCCGCAGGCTTTCCCGCATAGCGGTTTGCGAGGAATTCCGCGAGAATCTTGCAATACTCCGCATGAGCGGAAAGTGCGCGGTCGGAGAAGGTTTGCTTTTCCACAAACGCGGAAATCTCTTTTGCGATTTCCGCTTTTTTCTCATCGGGCGCAAACTCTTTTTCGCTCTCCAAATCCAGCAGCGCAAAACGCTCGGAAAGCTTGGTCATATATGCAAGCACATCGCTTCCCTGCTCGCCGTAGAGCGCGCGGAAATAATCCTGCGCAATCGCATCAAACGATGTATCACGGTTCCAAAGCATTTCGCCCATGGTGACCATGTTTAAGCCGTTCGGGAACATGACACGTCCGATCTGGCAGCTGATAAAGCCGTCCAGCCCCAAATCCTTCAGGTTGCGGATATCCTCGGAAAGGACACGCGCAAGCTTGATGCTGCCCGGGTCATACATGAATGCCCACATATAGTGATAATCATAGTCAAAGGAATCACCCGAGAATACCTTCTGCCATGCGCGCAGATAGGACACGTTCTGATTCGGCTCTTTCGGAAGGTCAACCTTGTTGTACACAAACGGAGCCATTTCCGGAACCTCTCCGCTCACACCAAAGCTTGTGTTATACGAACGGGTGATGGGCGCGAACATGAGAATGAAGCGATTCGGGTTTTTAAGGGTCTGCTCAATCGGCGGCCAAAGCAGGTCGAGATAGAGCAGGAAGACGATTTTCGCATCACTTCCCTGCGCGGTGAGTGCCGCATCCAAATCGTTGAGCAAGGTGATATACATATCAGACGGGCGCATGACTTTACAGCCGTCGCATTCGCAAACCCCGTTTACGCCGTCTGCCAACCAGAAATGCAGGACGTCCAAAGTGGGATGGTCTTTGACATACTTGCATACATCGTCAATAATCGCTTTCCGCACCTTGGGGTTGGAATAACACGCATGGGTATTGAGGGTAATCCCCTCCGCAAGACCGCGCACGCCGTTGACCAGCGCGAAATTCTCCAGCACTTCGGGAGCGAGTTCTTCTTCCCACGGCTCCCAGCCAAGACCCGGAACACCAAACGGCTCACAAGTCCAGCCGTGACCGACCGCCTGATACAGAATGCCGCGTTCACTCATTGCCTGCTCCACTTCGCGGACACACGCTTGCGCATCCTCACGGGTGAAGGCAGGATGGGGTTTTAGCGGGTTGTTGCGGTGGCCGTACCAACGTTCAAAGAAGGTGTGCGCCTCGCGGAACTGAATGAAGTATGTATTCATGCCGACTTTCGGCAGGAAATCCACCATTTCAATGACGTTTTCGGTACTGACCGCACCCTCGATACACACGCCGCGATGACGGTAAGACGGGATTTCGTGAACAGTCACAGAATGCTCCCGCCCGATTTTCGGCAGGATTTCACCGTCTTTTCCCACAT
>JAZQIE010000176.1:0-1654 GCA_045540975.1 Eubacteriales bacterium | reverse complement strand
TGGAGCTCGGACTTTCCTCATGCGCCGCCTTTCGGCATATGACGCACGCGACTGTCTGGCTTACTCGCACACATGATTATACACAAATTCCGCCAAAAAGTCAACAATGCACCAACTGTAAGCGGTTGGTGCATTGATTGTTATTCGATTGGGACAAGTTTGCACGCGTTCTTGAAATAGATTTTGTCCATCACGTCACGGGGGAGATTCAAGGAATCGAGAAACTCCTGATGGTCATTATCAAAACAATCACGCCCGTAGAGAATGCGGTCCTGATACTCCACCAAGAATTTCTTTGCAAACTCGGGATCGCGGCTGAGCGCATTACAACCGCTGCCCGCGGAAATATCACAGTAGAGATTGGAATATCGGTCTAACAGTTCAATCAGCTTACCGCCCGGCAGGACAGGGCCTGTTGCATACTCCACCTTGTCGTACTGGTCATCCCCCGAAATGTGCGACCAGAATCCGGGCGCATGGCCGATGAAATTGGTCTCGGGGCACGCCTTTACCGCGCGTTCAAACGCTTCGATACCGCCGCCAAACCAGTAATTCGGACGCGGATAGGTCACACCGTAATCCAGCGAGTAATCCACATGGACAAGCACGGGAATCCCCGCCTCACCGCAGTAGCGGTACATACGGATTGCATCCCAGTTGTCATACATCATGCGGAGCTTCATTTCACCATACACCCGAACTCCGTAAATGCTGACCGCGGCTTTCATGCGGTCGATTGCATCGGGACGGCGCGGGTCGGGTGCATAGCCCAAAATAAAGCGGTCAGGCGCTGCTTCCGCATAGGCAACACAACGGTCAAACCCAATCGGACCCCACGGACCCGGATTAATCGGCGTTGTCACACGGACATCCGCAATGTTGTAGTCCCCCATGGGTGACTCCCACGAGAGAAGCCAGGTCTTATCAATGCCGTATCGGTCCATATTTTCAATGAACTTTTTGCAATCGTGACCGTGCCAATCCGGATGGTTGTGTACATCAATAATCATGGGAAGCTCCTTATTTTTTGCTCTGATAGTATGCGTGGACCTTACGGATTGCGGCAATCATTTCGTCGATATCCTGCTCGGTATGGAATTCCTTGACATTGAAGCTGATTGCAGTCTTCAAAATGAGTTCCGCACCCGGGCAATTCTCCTTGGAGTAAGTGACGTTGCCGCCGTAATACTTACTGTCAAACGGAGCATGAGTGCCCTGATATGCGCTCTTGTTTTGGAAGAAGTTGTAGTCATATGCGCAGAACAGACCGTAGCCGCGACCGACCGGAATGCCCTCTGCAATCAATGCGTCGCAGAAATCGTTACGGCTGACACCGCAGACCTCTTCGTCCACACGGAACATATAGAACCAGTAAGAGGACTTGTTTTCCGGCTTGATTTCCGGCGGCATGATGCCCGGAAGGTCCTTGATGCCTGCGGTCAGGCGCTGACCGAGTTCCCAACGGCGGGAGCAAATCCATTCCAAACGGTCAAGCTGAGCGAGACCCACCGCACCGGTGAGTTCGTTCATGCGGTAGTTCGGAGCAATGAAGTCGATCTGTCCGTCATGGACGTTACGGGTGTGCCAACGGTCATAGTTCTTATCCGCAAACTTTGCCGCGGTGTAGTAGGAAGTCTCATCGTTTGTGAGCACC
>JAZQIE010000175.1:0-2711 GCA_045540975.1 Eubacteriales bacterium | reverse complement strand
GGAGAACTGAGTGTTCCCGGTGATAAATCGATTTCACACCGCGGTATCATGTTTGGTGCCCTTGCAAGCGGCACAACGCGACTCACAAATTTTCTTACAAGCGCGGATTGTCTCTCCACCATTGCTTGTTTTGAGAAAATGGGAATTCAAGTGCAGTTGGAGAACACCACGGTGCTTGTCCACGGAAAAGGGCTGTACGGTTTAAACCAACCGTGCGATATGCTCGACACGGGAAATTCCGGAACAACGACCCGTCTTCTTACCGGGCTTCTTTCCGCGCAAGCATTTGATTCGGTAATAAACGGTGATGAATCCATTCAGAAGAGACCGATGAAGCGTGTCATCACTCCTCTTTCCATGATGGGTGCTTCCATTCACGCGACAAACGGCGATTATTGTCCGTTGTCCATTGAAGGTAAACCGCTGCACGGAATCGAATATACCTTACCCGTTGCAAGCGCGCAACTAAAATCCGCCATTATTCTGGCGTCAATGTATGCCGATGGCGAAACCGGGATTTATGAGCCTGTCCCATCGCGAGACCATACCGAGCGAATGCTCACAGTATTTGGCGGAAGCATTGCCCGTATTGACAACAAAATTGTCATCCCCCGGCAGAGCAATTTGTTTTCGCAGGATTTTGCTGTCCCGGGTGATATCTCCTCTGCTGCGTTCTTCCTCGTGGCGGGATGCATCGTTCCAAATTCCGAAATCAAATTGTGTAACGTCGGCATCAACCCAACACGTACCGGAATTATCGATGTGTTAAGCGAGATGGGTGCCGATATCAAGGCGGAAAACGTCCGTGATTGCGCAGAGCCGACAGCGGACCTTGTTGTCCGTTCAAGTTCGTTGCACGGTTGCGAGATTTCAGGAACTCTCATCCCACGGCTGATTGACGAACTTCCCGTGATTGCGGTTGCTGCGGCATATGCAAACGGAACAACCGTCATCAAAGATGCCGCGGAGCTCAAGGTAAAAGAGTCCAACCGAATCCGTACCGTTGTGAACGAACTCACCAAAGCAGGTGTCGACATCACGGAAACGGATGACGGCATGATTATCCGCGGCGGCGACGTGCACGGTGCCGACTTTACGTCATACAATGACCACCGCATTGCCATGGCAATGGCTGTTTGTGCGTTGGGCGCCGATTCCCCGTCCACGATAAACGGGGCTCACGCGGTTGATATTTCATATCCGACTTTTTTTGACGATCTCGAAACACTCGCAAAGAGGTGCTAACAAATGTTTCTCACATTACAAGACTTTGCTTCATACACCCCAAAACACCCGACTTTTGCGGTTTTCGGTTTTCCCGTACGCCATTCTCTTTCACCGCAACTGCAGCTTGCATTTGCCGCAAAGAAGGGCATTGAGATAGATTATCTGCGGATTGAAATCACCGAAGATGAGTTCCCTTCCGCAATGGAACTTGCGCGCGAAAAACTCTGCGGATTTAATTGCACGCACCCATTCAAAAAAATGGTTTTACAGTATTTGGATCATTCCGATGCCAAAGTGCAGGCACTCGATGCTTGCAACACAGTAAAAGTGATAAACGGCAAATTCCACGGATATAATACCGATGGGGACGGATTTGTTTCCGCACTCTCCCTTTCCGATGTATCTTTAAAAAATGCCAATGTCTTATTGCTCGGCTGCGGCGGTGCGGCGTCCGCAATCGCCTTCGAAGTTGCTCTTGCGGATGCACGTTTGACGGTTGCCGCAAGAAATCTCGAGAAAGCAGCTGCATTTGTAGGTCGCTTTCCGGACCTATCATCCCGCTGTGTTTCTCTTGAGAATATCTCGGGCGATTATGATATTGTTGTCAATGCTACTCCTGTCGGAATGACACCAAACGTGGATAACTCTCCGATTTTGCTTTCTCAATTGGGAAGAGTCGGATTTGTGTATGACACCATTTATTCCCCCGCAACAACCCGTCTGCTGTATGATGCATCAAAACTCGGCATCCCCTATGATAACGGTCTTTCCATGCTGATTTTCCAGGGTGCTGCGGCACAAACACATTGGTTTGGTCATGAGTTTACACAATCCGAAAAAGCCGATGTGCTTGATGCAATTGCAGCCCAACGCGCAAAAGCACGGTTGGGAAGCCGCAATCTGATTCTTTCCGGATTCATGTGTGCAGGAAAAAGCACATACGGTCGACTTCTCGCAGATGCACTTGATATGACTTTGATTGATACCGATACCGCTTTGGAGCAGGAATTCGGTTGCTCGGTGTCCGAGTTTTTCGCAAAACACGGCGAGGCTGAGTTTAGAACACGTGAGGCTGAGCTTGCAAGTCGGCTGAGCGAGAGGACGGGTTATGTCATTTCACTCGGCGGCGGCACAATTCTCAACCCAATCACCACAGCCGCATTAAAGAAGAATGGGTTTATTCTATTCTTAGACCCTTCTTTTGAGCAGTTGCAGGAGCGTTTTAAAAACGATAACACGCGCCCTCTGCTCAGGCAAAACAATGTGAAGGAATTGTATGATGCTCGACGTCCGATTTATCTGGAAACCGCGGATTCCGCACTTCGAATCACATCAGAGAGACGTGCTTTGTCGCAGCTTTTGAACACAATTGAAGGAGAGATAGAATGACAAAATCAGGTTCTTATAAACCGCGCGGCGTATGCTCGCAAAAAATTGATTACACCATCGAGGACGGCATTGTGACCGCGCTGAAATTCACCGGC
>JAZQIE010000174.1:0-2814 GCA_045540975.1 Eubacteriales bacterium | reverse complement strand
GTGCTTCGCCCGCAACTTCGCCGCCGTTCGGAGCGCAAGCCGCAAGAGCCGCAACCATGACGAGAGCAAGTACCAATGCCAAGATGCGTTTCATTGACTGTTTCATGTTTCTTCCTCCTTAAAAAATTAGGGTAGTTTTATTGTAGCAGATAATTCTCGATTTGGAAATAGTTTTTTGCATTTATTTTTTCAGTTTTAAAACAAATCCGAAAAAGCACAAGGACCTGCATTGCTGCAGGCCCTTGCACGGAGAAGGAAAAGAATGAATTTGCGCGAAATTCGCGCGGTAGAAATCATTCGCACAGAATCTTATTTTACACGCTCCCAAGCGGATCTGTAAATCTTGAGGACTTCTTCAACACCCAGTTCTTTCAGGCGAGCCTGACCCTTTTCCCAATTTTCGTCGGTGAGCGGCTCGGTTCTCAGAACGAACTTGTCAATCATTTCGCAGGTGTAGTTGAAGACCGCATCATAGTACTGGTTGAAGATTGCCATTTCCTCATCGTTGAAGGAGAGCCATCTGTGCGGGTTGACGTTGTCTTCCGCATACTCGAAGATTGCCGGGTCAATCGGGGAACCGGATGCGAGTGCTTCGTTGTATGCAAGCTCGTCAACGCGCTGCAGGAGACCAGAGGTTGCCATACCGTACTTGAGCTGCACGGTTTCACCCGGCTCAAGGATGAATTCCTTTTCGCCCGCTTCGTTGACGCGGTAGGTTTCGCCTTCCTTACCCCAACTCATGAGTTCCTTGGTGGAATCTGCATACATGTAGTCGAGGAAGCGGATTGCATTTGCAATACGGTCGGGCTTCTTGGTGTTCGGAACGGTGAGACCGCCGGTGATGACAGAGGTCTTCGGCATCTTGTTCTGACCGGTCGGGATGTTTGCACGAGCCGGGACCATTTCAGCAAGGTCGTATTCCGGGTTGGTCTGCTTCATCGGGACGTTGTACACACTCTTGCGGACAAGGTAATGCGCGGTGATGAAGGTCTTGTCGCTGGTCATGTATTCGTCGTAGGATGCACCGTCAATGCCGTAAATCTGCGGCTGGAGGAGTCCTTCGTCTGCCATCATGAGCATCCATCTGATGAGTTCTTTCATCTCATCCTGCTGTGCACCGTACTTCCACTCTTCGGTGGTGAAGTCATAGTAAGGACCATAGTCCATATACGGCTTGAACGCCGGGCCGAGGATGGTGATTGCGCCCATGCCGCCCTGCAGGGTGATCGGGTAGGAATTCGGATAGAGCTTCTTGAGTTCGATTGCAACCGCCTTCATATCGTCCAGAGTTTCCGGAACTTCAAGACCGTGCTTTTCGAAGATGTCGCGGCGATACATCCAGCCCTGTGCACCGTAAACGGTGGAGGTGCCGAGGACAATCGGCTGATAAATCTTACCGTCTGCGCTCTTGCGCTCGCGCTCAAGACCTGCGCGGATTTCCGGATCATAAGACTCAAGTGCCTTGGTGTAGTTCGGCATTTCGTCGAGATGATCGTCAATCGCAATGAATGCTCCGGATGCTGCATGCTGGTCGACCAAGGACTTCGTGCCCATTTCGAGAAGGTCCGGCAGGGTTGCGGAGTCCGCAATCATCAGGTTAATCTTGGTGTTGTAGTCACTACCGACGACTGCGTCGACGTCAACGGTAGCACCCGAGCCTTCGACGAGGTATTTCCAATAGACCCAGTTTTCGTCATACGGCCAGCTCGCATGAGAGCTGACGGTGATCTTGATTTCGGTTTCCGGGGTAAACGGCTTTCCGTCTTCGCCCCACGGTGCCGGACCGCCTGCAGTGCCGCCGTTGTCGGACGGGGTGCACGCTGCGAGAGCCGCAACCATGACAAGCGCAAGGACCAAAGCCAAAATACGTTTGGTAGTCTGTTTCATTGATGAATCCTCCTAAAATATTTGTTAATCCTATTATAACAGATATTTCATGGTTTGCAATGAGTATTTTCGATTTTTCGTGAGTATTTCCGTTTTTTTTTAGAAAAGAGAGCGCGGAAAATTTCCACGCTCTCTTTCATTTGGTATTACTTGTTGAGGATACGGTCGAGTAAGACCGCAACTTCAGCGCGGGTTGCATTGCCCTGCGGATTGATCTTGCCGTCACTACCCTGAATGAAGCCGTTTCCGACCATGGACTTCACGGATTCGACCGCGTAGTCCGAAATCAGGTCTGCATCGGTAAAGGATTCGAGGACATCGTCTTCGACTTCCTTAACCTCAGCCTTGACTGCTTCCAAGGTGCGAGAGAGCATGACCATCATCTGCTCACGGGTAATCGGTGCCGACGGCGCAAATTTGCCTTCGCCAACACCCTTTACAATGCCGAGTGCGGATGCAATGCCGACTTCGTTTGCGAAGTAATCGGTTTCCGCGACATCGTCGTAGGTACCTTTTTCATCTGCGGTAAGACCCCATGCGCGGACCAAGAGAATTGCAAAGTCTGCTCTTGTAATCTGAACTACCGGTGCGAATCTGTCTTCCGCAACACCCTTGATGACACCTGCATCTACCAGACGGTAGATTGCATCCTTCGCCCAAGCGTGGTTGCCGAGGTCAACAAACTTTTCGGTCGGGGTGACGATTTCTTCATACGGCTTATCGTCTGCGGTGCCCGGGGTCTTATCCGGACCTGCATCAATGAGGTTGCCGTTAGAATCCTTGAAGATGTTGTTTCCGAGGTCGGTGTAGGTGACCTCATCATCGGAGGAATCCCCGCCGTTTCCGCCGCTGCTTCCGCCACCGCCGAGGTCAGCGGAGCCGGAGAAGACTTCGATATCAAAGTGAACGGTGGTTTCAAGTGCACCG
>JAZQIE010000173.1:0-3779 GCA_045540975.1 Eubacteriales bacterium | reverse complement strand
TATTCACGCGGGCCACGAGCAGCATTCTTGCGGGCATCGCGGCACGCTTTGCAGCGCTGCGGCTCGTTCTGGAAGCGTCTTTCGGCATAGAGTTCCTGTTCGCCGGCGGTGAACACGAATTCTGCGCCACACTCTTTGCAAGTCAGTGTCTTGTCTTCGTACATTTCCTAAAACCCTCTCTTTGAGTTGTTTACCCCGTTTTGGGGCTGTATTTGCAAAACGAGGTTATTCCCCGGTAATGCCTTGTTGAGTTACATGCCCTGCCAGTTTTTTCCGAATGCGACAGATGGCATTGTCAATTGATTTGCGAGATTTTTCGGTAATCGCAGCAATCTCATCGTATGAGCGACCATCGAGATATAATTCCAAAACGCGCGCTTCAAACTTCGAAAGCAATGCGCTCAATACTCGCAATAATTCCTGAAAACCTTCATCTCCAATGACATACTCAACCGGATCACCGGATACACTCACCAGGTTCTGCACGGGGTTGTTGTCAAACGAGGAGTCAATCGGAATTGAGTTGTTGAGTGGTTGATTCTTTTTGCGCGTATCGGTTTTGATTGCGCTGTGCAGTTTACTCAAAATACACGAGGCGGCAAAGTTCCGAAAGGACATTTCCCTGCTCTCGTCGTAACGGCAGATGGCTCGGAAGAGGCCGATCATACCTTCTTGAATCAAGTCCTCAGATTCTCCGCCGACGATGTAGTATCGGTGCGCAAGAAATCGGACAAAATCAGAGTACCTCCGAAGGAGGACATCTGCCGCTGCATCGTCACCCGAATGAAACCGTGCGACAAGTGCTGCATCTGATTCGTTTTGGTAAGCTGACATAGAATCTCCAATCAAGCAAGATATTGCCTTATCATTATAAACGTATTTGAATGTTTTTGTCAAGTATAAACCGAAAAAAATTTGAAAAAAAGCAAATTTTATCACAATTTGACAAAATTAGACCTCTTCTTCACTTGCCTCGGAAACCGCCTCGCCGTCCCCCAAAGCCTTTGCCGCAGAAGCAATAATATCCGCCACATGCGATGCCATTGCGGTGACCGACTCGGCATCTTCCGCTTCCACCATAACGCGGAAGAGCGGCTCTGTTCCGGACGGACGGACTAAGATTCTGCCGTTTTCACCGAGCTGCTCGGTAATCTCGCGCAGTGCGGCTTTGACATCGCGGTCCTCTTCGACCGCGGCTTTGAGTTCGTTTGGCACCGCGACATTTACAATCGACTGCGGGAATTTTGTGACCTCCGCACGAAGTTCGCTTGCCTTACAACGGCGTTTTTTCAGGATGGACAAAAACTGCACCGCGGTGAGCTGACCGTCGCCCGTGGTGGAATGGTCGAGGAAAATCACATGACCGGATTGCTCACCGCCGAGACGGTAGCCTTCCGCCTGCATGAGATTTAAAACGTTGCGGTCACCGACCGGAGAGACTTTGACCGAAAGACCCTGCGCTTCCGCGTAACGGAAGAGACCCAAGTTACTCATCACGGTGGCAACAAAGGTGTTTTCCGGAAGGGCTTCCTTTTCCTTCAATTCGGTTGCGCAGATTGCCATAATCTGGTCGCCGTCAATCATCTCACCGTTTTCGTCCACAGCGATGCAGCGGTCTGCATCGCCGTCAAATGCGATGCCCACGTCAAATGCGCCGCTTTTCATAATCTCGCGCATAGAGGTGAGGTTTGTGCTGCCACAGCCCGCGTTGATATTCACGCCGTTGGGTTGGTCATGGATGAAGGTACAATCCGCATACAGCGCAGGGAAAATCTCACGCGCGGTCTTGTATGCGGCACCGTTTGCACAGTCGATGAGGACGCGAAGACCGCCAAACGACCCTTGCACGGTGTATTTGATGTCGTTGCAGTATTCTTTTAAGCCTGCGCTCCAATGCGCGATTCGGCCGATTTCCGCACCTGTTTTGAGCGGAATATTGACCGAGCCGAACAGAATGGTTTCGATTTGCTCTTCCAGTTCATCCGAGAGCTTATAGCCTTCGGAATTGAAGATTTTAATGCCGTTGTATTCGACCGGGTTATGCGATGCGGAGATGACAAAGCCTGCATCCGCACCTGTTTTACGGGTGAGATGCGCCACGGCAGGGGTCGGGATTGCGCCGAGAAGGACCACATCCGCACCCACCGAAACGATGCCTGCGGCAAGCGCACTCTCCAGCATATCCGAAGAGATGCGGGTATCCTTACCGACCAGAATACGGGCGCGGTGACCCGTGGCGCCTGCAAGCACCATTGCCGCCGCCTGACCCACACGGTAAGCGAGGCTGCTGTCGAGCTCTACATTGGCAACACCGCGGATGCCGTCTGTTCCAAACAATTTCGCCATAGATTTCCTCCTTTATCCCAAAAACGGGATGCCCAAATGGTCGTATGCTTTCTTGGTGACACTGCGGCCGCGCGGAGTACGCATCAAAAATCCGATTCGCATGAGATACGGCTCAACCACGTCTTCGATGGTGACCGCCTCTTCCCCGATGGTTGCCGCGATGGTATCGAGTCCCACCGGGCCGCCGCCGTAATTATCGATGATGGTTTCGAGCATTTTACGGTCGGTCGCATCCAAGCCCAATTCATCGATTTCCAAGGAATTGAGGGCATGGTCCGCCAAATCGCGGGTGATGATGCCGTCCGCTTGGATTTCCGCGAAATCGCGCACACGCTTTAAGAGACGGTTTGCGATACGCGGTGTGCCGCGGCTTCTGCGCGCAATTTCGAGCGCACCGTCGGGACGGATGGGAATACCCAAAATTGCCGCGTTTCTATTTATAATTTGCAAAAGTTCGGTATCGGTATACATTTCAAGGCGCAGCACCACCCCGAAGCGGTCACGCAACGGTGCGGTGAGTTGGCCCGCACGGGTGGTGGCACCCACCAGAGTAAACGGGGGTAAATCCAAACGCAGCGACCGTGCGGCAGGGCCTTTTCCGATGATGATATCAATCACGCGGTCTTCCATTGCGGGATACAGAATCTCCTCGACATTGCGGTTGTGACGGTGTATTTCATCGATAAACAGCACGTCGTTGGGCGCAAGGTTTGTGAGCAGCGCGGCAAGGTCGCCCTGCTTTTCAATGGCAGGACCCGAGGTGACACGGATTTGGGTGCCCATCTCGTTTGCGATGATGCCGGCCAGTGTGGTTTTGCCAAGTCCCGGAGGGCCGTAAAGCAAAACATGGTCAAGCGGCTCGCTGCGCTTGCGCGCGGCTTCGATATAGACCGAAAGATTTCCCTTTGCTTTTTCCTGACCGATGTATTCGGAGAGGACCTTCGGGCGCAGAGAAACTTCGTTTTCGTCACTTGCGGTGAGGGTGGGTGTGATGATGCGCTCTTCTTCTGTGCGCTCTACATCGTGAAATTCAATGCTCATAACTCATCCTCCGATTTTAGAATAATACACGCAGGGCAAGACGGATACGCTCTTCGGTGGGAAGGGATGCATCCACCTTGGAGAGTGCCGCATAGACCTCGGATGCGCTGTATCCGAGCGCAACCAGTGCTTCCGCGGCTTCGTCCGCGCCTTTGACGGGTTTCGGAGCATCACCGGAGGATATCCCCGAAATTGCGGCTTCGTTTGAGACCTTATCTTTGAGTTCCAAAAGCAAACGGGAGGCAAGGCGTTTTCCCACGCCCTGCGCGGCACAAAGCGCTTTTTCGTCTCCGCTCACGATGGCGAGCGCAAGTGCACTCGGAGTGAGCGCGGAGAGGATGGCAAGCGCGGCTTTCGGACCCACACCCGAAACCGAGGTGAGCATGAGAAAA
>JAZQIE010000172.1:0-3033 GCA_045540975.1 Eubacteriales bacterium | reverse complement strand
TAGTCGTTGCACCAGCAGCAGAGAACCAGGATAGCGATGATGATGACGATCCAAGTGCAGCTCGAGTTGTTGTCGAAGTCTTTGTTGCAGAACATTGTGAAGAAAACCTCCTATTAAGTAGTCTCACTTCATCTTATGTCGCAGAGGTTTTTTGGTTCCGCTTTTTAACCTCGAACTTGACCGTTTCCGAAAAGATAATATTTGCTTGATGTAATCTCGCGCAACCCCATCGGCCCGCGAGCATGCATCTTTTGGGTTGAGATGCCGATTTCGGCACCCAATCCAAACTCAAACCCATCGGTAAATCGGGTGGATGCATTGACGTAAACCGCCGCTGCATCAACCGCGTTCATAAAGAACTCCGCAGCTGTTGTGTTTTCCGTGATGATGGCCTCGCTGTGCATGGTACCGTATCGATTGATGTGGTCGATTGCGGCATCCAATGAGGGAACAACACACACGGTTAAAATAAAATCATTATACTCGGTTGCGAAGTCTTCTTCGTCTGCTTTTTTAATTCCGCTTAAAATTGCGCAGGTTTTCTCGCATCCGCGCAATTCAACTTGATAAGAGGAGAGTGCCGCGGCGGCCTTGGGCAAAAATTCTTGCGCAACCGCTTCGTGCACAAGCAAGGTTTCGACCGCGTTGCAGACGGACGGTCGGGAGCATTTGGCATTGACCAAGACATTTGCGGCGATTGATAAATCTGCCGCTTCGTCCACATACAAATGGCAGTTTCCTGCGCCGGTTTCAATCACGGGGACACAAGAGTTTTTCACAACCGCTTGAATCAGTCCTGCACCGCCGCGCGGAATCAAGACATCAATGAGGCCTTTGAGCGACATCATCTCATTTGCAGAGTCGCGAGAGGTATCGGAAACCAAGCAGATGGCATTTTCGTCCACACCGCTCACTTTCAAAACATCGCGCATCACCTGAGCGATTGCGAGATTTGAGAAGATTGCTTCCTTGCCGCCGCGTAAAACTGTGGCGTTGCCGGCTTTTAAGCAAAGCACGGACGCGTCCAATGTGACGTTGGGACGTGCCTCGTAAATGATTCCGATGACACCGAGCGGTACACGTTTCTGCACCAAGCGAACTCCGCTGGAAAGCGTCCGCTCACTTAAAATCTCGCCGATTGGGTCGGGGAGAAGCGCAACCTCGCGCGCACCGTTTGCCATCTCTTCAATTCGCTTTTGGGTGAGCGTCAAGCGGTCAATCATGGTCGGACGTACACCGTTTTCCTGCGCGGCATCCAAATCACGTTTGTTTTCGGCAAGAATTTCATCAGCACGAGCGATTAAAGCATCTGCAATTTTGCAAATCAATTCGTTCTTCTTGTCTGTGGAAAGCATCGCAATTTTTCGCGATGCGATTTTTGCTTTTTGGGCAAGTAATTCAACAGAACCCATAAGGCTGCCTCCTAAAGAGTTTCAGGCTCGGGATAGGTTTCGCCAAAGGTATCAACGGTGACCTTGACCATCACCTTGTCATCATAAGGACGGTCGCGATAATCACGCGGTGCAGAGACGATTTCATCTGCGGCATCCATGGAACTGATTACCTGACCGAATGCGGCATATTCGCCGTTGAGGTGCGGTGCATCATCCACCATGATGAAGAACTGACTGCCCGCACTGTCCGGATGACGGGAACGCGCCATAGAAATAACACCGCGCAGGTGCTGCAGTTTGTTTTCAAAACCGTTGCTTGCAAATTCGCCGCGGATGGAATAACCCGGACCGCCCATACCCGTGCCCTGGGGATCACCGCCCTGAATCATAAAGCCGGGGATGACACGATGGAAAATAAGGCCGTCATAGAAGCCCTTCTTCACCAAAGAAATGAAGTTATTGACCGTGTTCGGTGCGATTTTCGGATAGAGTTCAACAACCAGACTCTTTCCGCCCTCGAATTCGAATGTGACTTGTGGATTTTTCATGATTGACATTCCTTTCTATTCATATTGATGGATTGTAATGAAAGTTCTGCTCTTTTTAGATGTTCCGCCGATTTCAAACAGCTTCGCGCGGCCAAAACCGCGCGCGGAGAGAATGTCGCCCTCATTAACCGATGCGGAAGGGGATTCGAACGGAAGCCAGTTGACGTTACACATACCGTCTTTGATAAGTGTGGCGGCCTTTTCTCGCGAAATTCCAAATGCCGCGGAAAAGACTGCATCTGCACGAAGAGATGCAACCGTTGCGGTGATTTCTCGGAATTTAGGGGTGGGCGGTACAATTTCGCTCGGATTCATCACCGAGCATGAAACACCGCCGCGCCCGATTCGTACCAGATGTTCGATGACATATGCAGCAACTTTTGAATCAATCAGAATGACCGCTTCCTCGTCGTATACCAAGATATCTCCGATACAACTGCGCCTAATCCCAAGTGCCAGCAAGCTGCCCAGATAGTCGCGATGCGTCAGCGAAGAAAATGGGCTGGAGCAGTGAATAGCGGTGATATTCTCAAAAACCGATTCTTTCGGAAGATAATCGGGGAGAAAGAAGAGCATCACACGTTCTGCACCTTGAAACCCGCCGAAATATAAAACGGTTTCGCTTTCTCGAAATTCTCTTTTGAGGAGTGCCGCTTCGCTTGGGGTTAAAAACTCGGTATGTGTCAGCACATTGCGCGTATCACAACGTACCTTTAAATCGTTGATGTGAGCACTTAGGCTTTGGTCGAGCATGCCGCCAACTCCTTGAGATAGGATACTTCTTTTTCTGAGAGTTGTCTCCAACGCCCGCTCGGTAGTTTTCCGAGTTGTAAA
This sequence comes from Eubacteriales bacterium, assembly GCA_045540975.1. GTDB lineage: Bacteria > Bacillota > Clostridia > Oscillospirales > JAAYXM01 > SIG510. Next base: position 257 of record JAZQIE010000172.1, on the reverse strand, counting down.
TCACCGATTGCAATGCGCTTTAAACGCTTGACGGTGAGACCTGCCGCTTCACAAAGTTTGCGAATTTGACGGTTTCTTCCTTCGTGGATGATGATGGAAAGAAGTCCTCCGTCCGAGTGTTCTTTGATGACACGTACAGTTGCGGGTGATGTCTCGCGGCCGCTGATTACCATGGGAAGTTGAAGGGGAACCAAAGCGGATTCCAAATCACCGCCGACCGATACAAGATACTCTTTGGGAACATCGTGCTTGGGATG
>JAZQIE010000171.1:0-3837 GCA_045540975.1 Eubacteriales bacterium | reverse complement strand
CTGCGGTAACACCATCACCTACGGCGAATACGGCCTTGTTGCAACCGAACCCTCCTGGGTTACCAGCAACCAGATCGAGGCTGCTCGTATCGCCATGACCCGTTACATCAAGCGTGGCGGTCAGGTTTGGATCAAAATCTTCCCGGATAAGCCGGTCACCGAAAAGCCGGCTGAAACCCGAATGGGTTCCGGTAAGGGTTCCCCTGAGTATTGGGTAGCAGTTGTGAAGCCGGGTCGCGTAATGTTTGAAATCGCAGGCGTTTCCGAAGAAATCGCTCGCGAAGCAATGCGTCTTGCTGCTCACAAGCTCCCGATTAAGTGTAAGTTTGTCAAAAAAGAAATCGTTGAATCCGAGACGGGTGGTGAAAATTGATGAAGGCACAAGAATTACGTGATATGACCGCTGCTGAACTCGGCGTGAAGCTCGATGAGCTGAAGAAGGATCTCTTCAACCTGCGCCTCCAGCATGCGACCAACCAGTTGGATAACCCGATCAAGATTGCTGATGTGAAGAAAGACATTGCCCGAGTCAAAACTTTCATTCGTGAAAAAGAGATTTCCGGCGACAAGTAAATTACATTCAGCCACAATAGTTTGATAAGGAGGTTGGCCATACAATGAGCGAAAGACTTTTTCGTAAGACCCGCGTCGGTCGCGTGGTTTCCGATAAGATGGACAAGACCGTAGTCATTGCCATCGAGGACCGCGTTCAGCATCCGATTTACAAGAAGATTATGAAGCAGACCATCAAGCTGAAAGTACATGACGAGAACAACGAGTGTGCAATCGGCGATAAGATTAAGGTGATGGAAACACGCCCGCTGTCCAAGGATAAGAGATGGCGTCTGGTTGAGATCATCGAGAAAGCTCAGTAAGGAGGTAGTGCACTGTGGTACAACAGGAAAGTGTACTGAAGGTCGCCGATAATACCGGCGCAAAAGAACTTAAGTGCATCCGCGTGCTCGGCGGCTCCATGCGTAGATACGGCAACATCGGTGATGTCATCGTTGCTTCCGTTCGCAAGGCAAATCCGGGCGGCGTTGTCAAAAAGGGCGACGTGGTTCGTGCAGTTATCGTACGTTCCGCGAAGGGCGTCCGCAGAAACGACGGCACCTACATCCGTTTCGACGAGAATGCAGCCGTCATCATCAAAGAGGACAAAAACCCCAGAGGTACCCGTATCTTTGGCCCGGTCGCACGTGAGCTGCGCGACAAGGATTACATGAAGATCCTGTCCCTGGCTCCGGAAGTCCTGTAATGGAGGGTCCTGAGATGAAGAACATGAACATCAAGAAGGGTGACACCGTTGTCATCCTGTCCGGTAAGGACAAAGGGAAAAAGGGCAAGGTTCTTGCTGCTTTCCCGGCAAAGGAGCGCGTCACCGTTGAAGGCGCAAACATGGTCAGCGTTCACATGAGCGCTGCAAAAGGTCACGGCGAGTCCGGCATCATCAAGCGCGAGGCAGCTGTTCACGTTTCCAACGTGATGCGCATCTGCCCGAAGTGCGACAAGCCGACCCGTGCAGCTCACACTTTCTTGGAAGACGGCACTAAGGTGCGCGTTTGCAAGAAGTGCGGCGAAACTATCTAAGGGAGGAGACAGCACACATGCCCAGATTACAAGAAAAGTACAAATCCGATGTTGCTCCGGCTCTTATGAAGAAGTTCGCTTACAAGAGCCCGATGCAGATTCCGAAGATCGACAAGATCGTTGTTAACGTTGGCTGCGGCGATGCCCGCGAAAACGCAAAGGTTCTGGATGCGGTTGTTGCAGATATCTCTGCTATCACCGGTCAGAAGGCAGTTGTTACCCGCGCAAGAAAGTCGGTTGCGAACTTTAAGCTGCGTGAAGGCATGCCGGTTGGTGTTAAAGTCACCCTGCGTGCTGACCGTATGTGGGAGTTCCTCGATCGTCTCCTGAACGTTGCTCTTCCGCGCGTTCGTGACTTCCGCGGTATCAACCCGAATGCGTTCGACGGCCGCGGCAACTACGCGCTCGGTCTGAAGGAACAGCTCATTTTCCCGGAAATTGAGTATGACAAAATCGACAAGATTCGCGGTATGGACATCGTGATCTGCACCACCGCGAACACAGACGAAGAAGCTCGCGAGCTCCTCACGCTCATGGGCGCTCCGTTTGCAAAGAACTAGGGAGGGTTAACAGATGGCTAAGAAAGCAATGATTTTGAAGCAGCAGAAAGAGCCGAAGTACTCGACCCGCTTCTACAACAGATGCAAGATTTGCGGCAGACCGCATGCATATCTCCGCGATTTCGGCATTTGCCGTATCTGCTTTAGAGAGCTTGCATACAAAGGACAGATCCCCGGCGTCAAAAAGGCTAGCTGGTAAAATCCACAGAAACCCAGAGATTGACTTCTCTAAAGGAGGTAAAGTAAATGCATATTACCGATCCGATTGCAGATATGCTGACCCGTATCCGCAACGCGTGTGCGGCAAAGCATGTATCGGTTGACGTGCCGGCTTCCAACATGAAGAAAGCTATCGCTCAGATTCTGTTGGATGAGGGCTACATCAAGAACTATCAGGTTATCAACAACGGTGGCCAGGGTACCATTAAGATCACCCTGAAGTACACCGAAGACAAGGGACAGGTCATCAAGGGCCTGCGCAGAGTGTCTAAGCCGGGCCTTCGTGTTTACGTTGGCGTGGAAGACCTTCCGCAGGTACTCCGCGGCCTGGGTATTGCTATCGTCTCCACCTCGAAGGGTGTTATGACCGATAAGAATGCCCGCGCTAACAACGTTGGCGGCGAAGTCCTTGCATTCGTATGGTAAGGAGGAACTGAGAAATGTCACGAATTGGTAGAGCACCCATCACAGTTCCCGCAGGCGTTACCGTCACCCTTGGTGAAGGCAACACCGTTACCGTCAAAGGTCCGAAGGGAACTCTCACCCAGACCATGCATCCGGACATGATCATCAAGCTGGAAGGCGATGTCATCACCGTTTGCCGTCCGAGTGAAGAAAAAGCACACAAGAGCCTGCACGGTTTGACCCGCAGCCTCATCAATAACATGGTTATTGGTGTTACCGAGGGTTACTCCAAGGAGCTCGAAATCAACGGTGTTGGTTACAGAGCTGCAAAGCAGGGCAAAGATCTTGTCATGAACCTGGGTTATTCCCATCAGGTCATCATGCCGGAGATCGACGGCATCACTGTTGATGTCCCGGCTCCGAACAAGGTCATCATCTCCGGCGCTGACAAGCAGAAGGTCGGCCAGTTCGCAGCTGAAGTCCGCGAGAAGAGACCGCCTGAACCCTATAAGGGCAAGGGTGTCAAGTATGTTGACGAGTATATCCGCCGCAAGGAAGGTAAGGCCGGCGGTAAGAAGAAGTAAGGAAAGTAGGTGTGCCTAATGGTTTCCAAAACCAACTCAAACAAGCAGCGCTTAAAGCGCCATAAAAGAGTTCGCGCTAAGATCTTCGGCACAGCTGAGCGTCCCCGCCTGAACGTCTTCCGCAGCCTGTCCAACATCTATGCACAGGTCATTGATGACGTTACCGGTACCACTCTGGTGTCCGCTTCCAGCTTGGAAAAGGGCTTCGAGGGTAACGGCGGTAACAGCGAAGCAGCTCGTAAGGTCGGTCTTATGATCGCTGAGCGCGCAAAAGAAAAAGGTATTTCGTCTGTCGTTTTCGATCGCGGCGGCTACCTGTATCACGGACGAGTCAAAGAACTCGCAGAGGGCGCCCGTGAGGGCGGACTCCAGTTTTAATCGGGAGGAGGTAGTGAAATGCCTGCAAGATTTGAAGGAAATGATGACGGCCTGCAGGAAAAGGTCGTATCGTTAAACCGTGTTTCCAAAACCGTTAAGGG
>JAZQIE010000170.1:0-2383 GCA_045540975.1 Eubacteriales bacterium | reverse complement strand
ACCGTTGCCATAACTTTGGGAGCGTGGAGTGCACCCCACTGGGTGAAGAGATGGGAAATTTCAAAATATTTTACGCCGCAGCGGTCGCAAATTTCTACCCAGCGGTCAAAAAGTGAAAAATCAAAGGTGTACTTTCCGTTTTCAACCGTTACGCCGACAAGCTGTGTGGTTGTTCTCTCACCGCCCTGCGCTGTGTCAAGGGGAGGAGTGAAAACGGGGGTTAAAATCATATTGATTCCGATACGGGAAGCGCCTGCAAGGAACTCATCGATACGGGTCCAATGCGCCTCGGAGAAAATCTCGTCCCCGTAATAGCTTGCGAGACAGTCCGCATGGAGCCACTGGGTGTAGACGGTTTCCTGCTTGGGAAGGATTGCATCCAGCACGGTGACCGTGAAGGTCTTCTCCAAAGTCTCTCCGTCCACCGCAAACGAGACGGTGACGGGATAGTCACCCGCAGCGATGTCCTCGGGGATTTCGCAGGTGACAAAGAGGCTATAAGAAAGTCCTTCCTTGATGAGGAAAATTTCATCGAGCGGCATGAGGATATCCGGGTATAGACCCGGGGTGGTTTTGAGGTAATATCCGTCATCTGCGCCCGGGATACACGGAAGCGAGCACGGGACATTTCCCACCTGACGCAAACGCACGGTAAGGCGCGGGTCTGCATTCACCGAAACATCCGCTTTCAGCTTTCCTTTTCCGCTAAACGGCGCGGTATATACAATCTGCCAGGAAAGGCGCTCGCCTTTGAGCGCAGAGGCTGAAAACACCTCCGCAAAGTCGCCGCCGTCCAAGAATATTTTTTCAAGCGATGAAGCTTGCTTTAAACTTACATTTGCCATAGAAACACCTCGGGAATATTTTACCATGACAAGGCGGTGCAAACAAGTCATATTTTTTGATATTGCCACATAAAAATTTCATGTGAAGAATTCGCACAGAGGGGGCTTTGGCTTGGCAAATGCATACATCGAGGAGCGAGCGATTCGACTCGCCCACTATGTCATTGAAAACAAAAGCACGGTGCGTGAAGCCGCGAAGAAGTTTTACGTTTCCAAATCCACGGTACATAAAGACATTGTGGAGCGCCTCCAGACCTTTGACCGCAATCTGTATCTGGATGTCAAACGTGTTTTGGACACCAACAAAGCCGAACGGCATTTGCGCGGCGGGATTGCGACCCGACGTAAATACCGCGGAGAATAACCTGCAAGCGGCACGTGTGTGCCGCTTTTTTTAACACATTCCGCGTCAGAGTGCTAATTTCCGCAAAAAGCGTGTTTGAATTTTGTCGAGAAAATTGTAAATAAATTATTACATTTTCTGCGAATCCTCTTGACATCCTATTAAATAGGAGTAAAATGGTTTTAGCACTCAAAAGTCGCGAGTGCTAAATTCGAACAAAGGGGGACGGGAGATGTCACTCGGCGATCGCAAAAAGCGAATTTTAAAAGCCATCATTGATGAATACATCGTACACGCGGAGCCGGTCGGCTCCAAGTCCATTGCTTCCCATTCGGGGCTGGATCTCTCCCCTGCCACCATCCGAAATGAAATGTCGGATTTGGAGGAGCTCGGATTTTTGGAGCAGCCGCATGTTTCGGCAGGGCGTATCCCGTCGCAGGCGGGCTACCGCTTGTATGTCAACGAGCTGATGAATCAGCACAATCTCACCATGAGTGAGATGGAAGCGCTCAACGCAAGCCTCAGACTTCGGATGCAGGAGCTTGAAGAAACCGTGCAGAGTGTGAGCCGCATCGTTTCGCAGCTGACCCAGTACACCACGGTGGCACTTTTGGCGGACACCGCCAAGACCACCATCCGTAAGTACGAATTGGTGTTTGTGGATGCGCGCACCGTGATTGTGGTGCTGGTCACAAACTCCACGCTGGTAAAAAACAAGTTCCTCAAAACCTCGTTTGCGGTGGGAGAGGAAGAGGTGCACCGCCTCGCAAACCTCTTGAACACACGCCTTTCGGGGTTGACACTTGATCAGATTTCGCTTTCGCTGATCAAGTCCGTGGAGCATGAGTGCGGAACACTTGCACCGCTTGCGCGCGAGATTATGGATTTTGCCGCCGAGATTTTGAGCGGTGAAAACAGCGACGTTTATGTGGGCGGCACCGCGAATATCCTGCGCCACCCCGAATACCGCGACCCCGCAAAGGCGCAAATGCTTCTTGACTATGTGACCGAGCCGCACAATTTCGCCAAGCTTGCGCAAGGCACGGGCGAGAGCGGTGTGCTGCATGTGAAGATCGGCTCGGAAAACCCGGAAGAACCGCTACGTGATGCAAGTTTGGTTTACGGTACGTACGGCATCAGCGATCACCTCAAGGGCGTGATCGGGGTTAAGTCGGGGCCAAGCGGTCTTAGGAAG
>JAZQIE010000169.1:0-10437 GCA_045540975.1 Eubacteriales bacterium | reverse complement strand
AATTTTTGTTTTTTTGCCAAAATTTTACCGCGTTTTCGCATCCTCCCCCGAACAGAGCGGTGGAAAGGATGTCCGCACGGGTCCCGTTTTCGCACACCACCACAACCTCGCGCAGGTCACTCTTTGCAGGAAAGAGGGTGGTTTTGTCCAGGATATGATGATAGCGCACACCGTCTTGCTCAAAGAAGCGCTCATAATCACCCGAGGCAACCAGGAAACGGTCGCGCACCTTCACGATCCCGAGCCAATCGGATGCCGCGCCGTTTGGGTCGCGCACACCGACAAGCCACGGACTTCCGTCCGGCTTCTCCCCCTTGGCATAGACATTTCCGCCAAGGGACAAAAGCGCGCGCGGAATATTGTGCTTCTCCAAAATTTCTTTGGCGCAATCCGAAGCATAACCTTTTGCCGCCGCACCGAAATCAAATTCCAAGCCATGCGGCACGCACACGGTATTCCCGTCAAGGGTCACCGCTTCGTGGCCGACCGTGAGTGCTTGCAAGGCTTCATTCGACGGCACTTCGCCCTTACGCCACAGCTTGATGGCAGACCCGAGGGTCGGGTCAAACGCGCCCGCGGTTTCCTTTGCGGCATCTAAGCTGACGCGCAAAAGACAGGAAAACTCTTCACTCAGCTGCACGGGAGTCCCCGATGCGGCATTGACACAAAACAGCTCGCTATCCGTCCGAGTCGGGGAAAAGATTGTTTCAAGACTCGCGATTTTGTCCGCGATTTCGCGCTCGGCGGCCGCGGCATTCTCACCGTGAAGTTCAAAACTCATCACGGTATCCATCATATAATACTGCGAGGTTTTCACCTGCGCGCAGGAAACCAAGCAAAAAAGCAGCGGAAGTAAAACTATCAAGCGCTTCACCTTGACCCCTCCTCTCACGGTTTGGATGGTCAAAGTATAGCACAACCGACTTTGAAATTCAACTTGATTTCCGACGAACAAGTTCGGTCAGTCCCACAATGAGAATAAAAAGACCGAAGCCGCGCCGCAGGAGGGGGGCGGAGAGTCCGCCCGCAAGTCGGGAGGAGAGAATGCAAGCGAGCACACCAAAGCCGCCCGACCAGAAAAACGCGCGCGTTTCGATGAGTTTCTGTTTCACATGACCCACAAGCGAACTTCCCGCGGTCGGAAGAAAATAGAGCAGATTAATGCCCTGTGCGGTGCGTTGGGTGACGTCCGAAAACAAGGTGAGATACAGCATGAGCAGACTTCCGCCGCCCACACCCATTCCGCTCAAAACTCCGGTCACCGCACCGATCACTGTGTCTAAAACCGTACTCAAAAGAATAAACTCCTCACTCCGCCGTATAATAAAAAGAGGGCAAAGACGCGGCGCAGCCATACGGTCGGAACACGCTTCAAAAACCGACCCGCAAAAATCCCGCCGATCAGACCGCCTGCAAGAAACGGAAGCGCGGCGGCAAGCGACATGTCACCGCGCATCAGATAAATGCCCGCACTCACCGCGGACATGGGTGCGACCACCGCGACCGAGGTTGCAAACGCCTTTTTCTCCTCCATGTGACACCAACGGCAAAAAAGCGGCACCAAAAACATTCCGCCGCCCGCACCGAAGAGTCCGTTTGCCAGCCCCGCAAGTGTTCCCGTGACAGCATATTTCACCGATTGTTTCATCGTCTCAACCCCTTTGTTCCGAGTTAGTTTTCCGCGGAAAAAGAAAAAAATCCAAAAAAGAAAAAATTTCTTGTTGACAAATCGAAAAAACTGTATTAGAATATTTCTTGCCTTTGCGGCGTCAATGGCGGCATAGCTCAGTTGGCTAGAGCACTCGGTTCATACCCGAGCGGTCACGGGTTCAAGTCCAGTTGCCGCTACCAAACAGCGGTGTGACCGATTCGGTTTACGCCGCTCAATACGGCCCGTTGGTCAAGCGGTTAAGACACCGCCCTTTCACGGCGGTAACAGGAGTTCGATTCTCCTACGGGTCACCAAAAAAAGTACCAATCTTGATACAAGATTGGTACTTTTTTTAACGAAATCCGTCTTTGCAAGGATAGAAGTTTGCACGATTTCAATATTGAAATATTTGAAACTTGGGATATAATGTCATAAAAAGGAGTTGGTTTTATGTATAAGGCTTGTATTTTTGATTTGGACGGAACACTCGCCAATACCCTTCCCACACTGGTGCATTTTGTAAACCGTGCACTCTTTGAGTGCGGATATGATACATTGGAGTCCGACTGCATCCGTATGCTGGTGGGAAGCGGTGCGGACAAGCTCATGCGCGACAGTCTGACCGCATCCAAAGGCGGCTACACCGAAGACGAGGTGGTGGCGCTGCGGAAGGCATACGACAACGGCTACGACAACGCGCCCATGTACTTAACCGAAGCATACGACGGAATGGCGGAAACCGTTTTGAAATTAAAAGAGCACGGCCTGAAACTCGGCGTGCTCTCGAATAAACCGCATTATTTGACCGCACAGGTGGTGCAGGCATTGTTCCCGGATTTGTTTGACGTGTGTTACGGTCAGCGCGCGGAGATTGCGCGCAAGCCTTCTCCCGACGGGGCACTTCTCATTGCGGAGGAGCTTGGGGTACGCCCGGAAGAATGCTTATATCTCGGGGATACCGGAGTGGACATGAAAACCGGACATGCCGCAGGCATGACAACCGTTGGTGTACTTTGGGGCTTCCGCCCGAAGTCCGAGCTTGAGGCGTACAACGCAGAGCATTTCATCGGTCATCCGAGCGAGATTCTCTCCCTGCTTTGAGGATTCGCCCTTCCACGATTCCGTTGAGTTCTGCGCCCACCGCCAAAATCACACCCACGCAGTACAGCCACAAGAGGAGCAGGATGACCGCGTTGATGGAGCCGTAGATGGCGGAGTTTTTGAGGAAGTATGTGACATAAATCGAAAAGCCGCGTGTGAGAAAGAGAAAGCCCACCACGCCCAGAACCGCACCCGGACAGACATAGCGCAGATTCATTCTGCGGTTGGGGACAACGTAATAGAGCAGTACCAACACGAAGAACAGAACAACAACGGTGACCGCCCAACGCCATGTATTGAGGTACATCGCCACACGGTCGGAAAGCCCGAAGAGTTCGGTCAGGCTGACAAAAAAGTGCTCACTGATGGGAATGATGATGGCAATCGCCACAACCACAAGGCCCATACAGAAGATGAACAGAATCGAGAATCCGAGATTCCACCAGAATCCGCGGGTTTTCTGCACACCGTAAGCGGTGTCCATCACGTTACTGAGTGCGCGCACCGAACGGGATGCGGAAAATAGGGTGACCAAAATACCGAAGGAGAGCAAACTCACGCTCCCGGTTTCGGAGACATTTTCGATATACGCGGTGAGCATGGAAACAATGTTCTCCGGGAAAATCGGCGCGAGAAATTCGCGGATTTCCAGCGCGGTGAATTGAAACACACCGATGAGCGCATTGACGTAAATGAGAAACGGGAATACGCTCAACAGAATGAAGTATGCGAGTTGACCGCCGGTTTGGATGACGTTATGGTCGTAGGAGCGGTGAAACAGTTCTGCCGCAATGCTGTGTTCAAATCTGTCTTTGAGTCTCCGAATCATCTTCCTCGTCCTTTCAAAATCCTCCCGATCGGGAGGATTTTTTTAGCGATAACGCTGTTTTTGCTTGGAGTTTACACGGATTGCCGCGATGATATAGACAATGATTGCAAGCACGACCGCCGCACCGATGATTTTTGCGACGGTGGAGGCAAAGATGAGTTTCAGCCAATGCAAAATCAAAAGCAAGACCGAGCGTTCAAGCGCATCCGCCGCGACCAAATCCAATGTGGTATAATCGCGACCGTCATAGCGCAGCGTTACCGTACCAAGCACCTGACCTTTTGTGATGGGGGCTTGGAGTTCGGTCGGGACATTGGTGATAAGCTCCATTTTCTCGAAATCGAAATCGTCCGGCACCATGGTCTCGTAATCATGCGCGGGGACTGCGACCACATAGTCGCGGTCACGCGAGAGGATGACCTTCACTTCGCAGACGGGCTTCGAGGTTTCAAGCAGGGTCTTTTTGGAAAAGTTTTCAAAGCCCCATTTGAGCAGGCGCGCACTTTCCGAGAAGTTGCGCTTGGTACCGTCCGGCGCACGGGAGGCACCCAGCACCACGCTGATGAGGGTGGTATCCCCTTTGGTTGCGGTTGCCGCAAGGCAAAGTCCCGCTTTGCTGGTGGTACCTGTTTTCATACCGGTTGCATAGCGGTAGATATATCCGAGTTCTTTGTAACGGGAAATCAATGAGTTGGTGGAAAAGAAGACGCGCTCTTCGGATTTGTTGGTTTTCGGCATGACCACACGGTCCTGGCGGTAGATTTCCGCGACATCCTCGTGCTTCTGAAGTTCGCGCGCCATGAGATACAAATCATAGGCGGTGGTATAATGGTCCTCCTCGTGGAGTCCGTGCGGATTGCAGAAGTGGGTGTTTTCACAGCCGAGTTCGGCCGCGCGGGTGTTCATGAGCTCCACGAATGCGGGGATGCTTCCGCTCACCAGCTCTGCGCAGACGTTTGCCGCTTCGTTGACCGATGCGACCATGAGAAGGGTGAGGAGTTGGTGCACGGTGAAGGTTTCGCCCACCTCGATGGTGACTGTGCCGCTTAAATGCTCCATGCCTTCCATTGCGGATTCCGAAACCGTGACCGTTTCATCCATGGAATGCCCGCTCTCCGCAACAAGCAGTGCGGTCATAATTTTGGTCAGGCTCGCTTGCGGAAGCTTGGTGCGCGCATTTTCTTCATACATCACTTGATTGGTGTTTGGGTCCGCCAAAATCGCGGCGGTTGCCTCCACATCCATTGCGGGGATGGCAAGCGCGGTTTGGCTCACGCAAAAGCAAATGAAAAGAACCCCCAAAAGCAGGCGTTTGATTCTCACGGCGGTGTTCCTCCTACACAGTTGATAGTGTTATTATAACAGATATTTCCCCCAAAAGCCATAGCGTACAAAAAAACTTTGAAAACTTCTGAAAATATTCGTGCATTCTTGCATTTTTTTTGGTATAATTGCATTTGGGAGAGTTTCCCACCGTCTTTAAGAAAGTTTTTGGGACAGAAAGGATGGTACATCATGCGAATTTTGGTTGTGGACGATGAAAAGATTATCGTCAAAGGAATCAAGTTTAACTTGGAAAGCGAAGGATACGAGGTGGAGACCGCGCACGACGGGGTTGCCGCCATTGAACTTTTGCGCAATACACAAATTGATTTGGTGATTTTGGATCTCATGATGCCAAAAATGGATGGGCTCGAGGCTTGCAAGCGGATTCGTGAGTTTTCCAATGTTCCCATCATCATGCTCACCGCAAAGGGTGAGGATACCGACAAGATTTTAGGGCTTGACTACGGCGCGGATGATTACATCACAAAGCCGTTTAACATCATGGAGCTCAAAAGCCGTGTCCGTGCGATTCTGCGCCGCACACACAACACGGGTACCGGAGATTCCAGCACACGTCTGATTGCGGGGAATCTGATTCTGGATACCGAACAGCGCGCGGTCTTTGTTGACGGCGAAGAGGTTTCCCTCACCGCGAAGGAGTTTGACCTCATGGCACTGCTCATGCGCAACGAATCCCGTGTTTACAGCAGAAACAACCTGCTCAACATTGTTTGGGGCTATGAGTATCCCGGCGATGTACGTACCGTTGACGTTCACATTCGCCGTTTACGTGAGAAGCTGGAGACGGTGCCTGCGGAGCCGCAGCACATCATGACCAAGTGGGGGGTCGGGTACTATTTCAAGGCTTAGACTTTCCTCGCTTCTGCCCAGCGTACGCGCAAAGATTCTTGCGCTCTTTACCGCACTTGCGCTGGTGCTGCTTTTGATGATTAATCTGTTTCCGTTTCATGTTTCGCAGAACACAATCAAAGAGGCTACCCATGAGCAGATGCTCTCTGTGGCAAACTTTGTTGCCTCTTCACTTGAATCGATGACCGAGTTTTCCGCAGACAACATCTCTGCCGCTCTTGCACCGTTGGAATTCGACTCCGAATCGCGTGTGCTGGTCTGCGATTCTTCTGCGCGAGTCCTGTTTGATTCGACCGAGGATTCGTTTTTGGACGGCCGTTATTTCCTCGCGCCCGAAATCGGGCAGGCGTTTTCCGGAGAAGAGGCCTATTTCTGCGACTACTCGGACGGCTTGTTTTTAGGACGCCTGGCGATTCCGATTGTGACCGACGACATCATCGGTGCGGTGTACATCACCAAAGCCGACCGCAGCCAAGGTGCGGTTTTGGAATCCTTGCGCAATCAAATGCTTTTTGCAAGTATTCTGATTTGTTTGTTTTTATTTCTTTTGGTCATGTTCTTCTCGACCCGTCTCTCCGCGCGGCTGCGCACCCTCTTAGACGGCATTCATACCATGAAGAGCGGTGCTTACGGCAGTACGGTTGAGGTTTCGGGACACGATGAACTCTCCGAGATTGCGGAGGAATTCAATCAGTTATCCAAGTTATTGGAAGATACCGAGGCGCTGCGGCAGACCTTTGTGTCCGACGCGTCTCACGAACTTCGCACTCCCCTTTCCGCCATCCGTCTGCTGACCGACTCGATTCTGCAGACCGATGAGATTGATATGGAGACCACACGGGAATTTTTGGTGGATATCGGTGATGAAATCGACCGTCTGACCCGTATTGCAGAGAAGTTGTTGGTGCTGACCCGTCTTGACGGTGCACAGTCTCTTGCGCTTGCGCCCGTGGATATTTCCGCGGTCACGACGCAGGTGCTTGAGGCACTTGAGCCGATTGCGAAGGAGGCGAGCATCTCGCTCAAAGCCGACCTTACCGACAATTTGTTTGTCTCGGCAGACCGCGACGGAATGTATCAGATTATCTTTAATCTGGCGGAAAATGCGATTAAATACAACCGTCCGGGCGGATTTGTCCATGTCATGTTGTTTGCAAGAGAAGACTCTTGCGTTTTGCTTGTGGATGACAACGGCATCGGCATTCCCGAGGAGCATCGCGTCCATATTTTCGAGCGTTTTTACCGCGTGGACAAAGCGCGTGCAAGAAGCGGAAAGGGCGGCACGGGGCTCGGGCTTTCCATTGTATTCAAAAATGTGGAAACTTATCACGGTACCATCGAAGTTGACTCTTCGGTTTCCGGAGGGACCCGTTTCACCGTGACCTTCCCGAAGGTCGAGGAAGGGGGCTTGTTCCATGCGTAAATACATTGCATGTTTGCTGGCATTTGTTTTACTTTGCGGATGTTCGCCCTCCATTGAGAGCGGACGTGCCGCAAGAACCGTTTACCATACCACCGCGGATGCGCTGCTTGCACCGCAGGAGGTCACCATCGGTGCGCTTGAGCCGAATGCCGAAATCAAGCGGTTGTTTTTGATTGTGAATGAGCTGCAGCTTGCGGAATACTGCGACGGGGTGAAGCTTGAGTCCTTTGAATTTTCGGGGGATACCCTCATTCTGCGCCTGTCCGAGGAATATGCCTCGCTCACGGGTCTTGCTCGCACGCTTTGTGACGGGGCAATCACCCTCACCTTCTGCGAGTTGAACACCGTGAATACGGTTGTGCTGTGCTACGGCGGTGCCGAGTATCCGATGACGCGCGACACGTTCTTGCTTTCGCTTCCCACACACGGAAGTCAGCAAGAGGTGAAGCTTTACTTCACAAAGGGCGGTGCGCTTGCCGAAGAGGTGCGTACCTTCCCCTATCAAACCGAGGCGGAATTTCTCCGCTCGGTTGCAAACGCATTGCTTGCGGGCCCACGTTCTGCCGCATTCACCTCCCCGATTCCGACCGGGACACGTTTGAATGCGATTTCCAAAAAGGACGGGGTTTGCACGGTGGATGTTTCGTCCGAGTTTCTTGCACTCCCGTCTCACAACGAGGAGGAAGAGAATTTATGTCTCTTCTCGCTTGTGAATACGGTTGCGCAGGCATCCAACACCAAGCAGGTGCGCGTTTTGATTGACGGGGAGTCTGTCCCCGGTTTTACCCACTACGATTTGACTCAGGCAATCCAACCCGAGTTGTTTGATTAAAGGAGGAACCCAATATGTATCATCTTGAAACCAATGCGGTCCATGCGGGGTATACACCCGAGCCCACCACACATTCCAACGTACCCCCGATTTACATGACCACCGCATATTCCTTTGACGATGTGGAGCATGCACGCTCGCTCTTCGCACTTGAGCAGGGCGGCAACATCTACACCCGTCTGCAAAACCCGACCACCGATATTCTGGAAGCGCGCGTTGCCGCGCTGGAAGGCGGTGTGGGTGCGCTCGCACTCGCAAGCGGTCACGCCGCAATTGTACACACGCTTCTCACCATCGCAAAAGAAGGCGACGAGATTATTTCCGCGCTCACCATTTACGGCGGTGCGATTAATCTGCTCGGCAAAACCTTCAAGCGCATGGGCATCACCGTGCATTTTGTCGACCCCGACGATTTGGATGCGTTCCGCGCAAAAATCAACGACAAGACCCGTGCGATTTTTGTGGAGGCAATCGGCAACCCGACCGCAAATATCTGCGATTTGGATGCGATTGCGGAGATTGCGCACGAAAACGGTCTTCCGTTTATTGTGGACAACACCTTTGCTACCCCGACTCTGCTCCGTCCGTTTGAACACGGTGCAGACCTGATCATCCATTCCTCCACCAAGTATCTCTCCGGCAACGGCACCGCGATGGGCGGCATTGTGGTGGACAGCGGCAAGTTCCAATGGAAGGGCAATCCGCGTTTTGCAGAGATGAATGCACCCGACCCGAGTTATCACGGTGTGGTCTTTGCAGACCTTGGCGAGCAGGCATTCTTGGTAAAGGCACGCGCACTCACCCTGCGTGATTTGGGCTCCTGCCAGTCCCCGTTTAACGCTTGGACCACCCTGCTCGGTGTGGAGACTCTGGCACTCCGTATGGAGCGTCACAGCGAGAACGCGCTCAAGGTTGCGCAGTTCTTGGAGGGACACGAGGCGGTCGAGCGCGTGGATTATCCGGGTCTGCCGTCCAGCCGCTATTATCCGCTCGCGCAGAAGTATCTGCCAAACGGTGCAAGCGCGGTCTTCACCTTTGAAATCAAGGGTGGGCGCGAGGCAGGTGCGCGCTTCTGCGATAACCTGAAACTTTTGCGCATTGTGGCAAATCTGGGTGACTCCCGCTCCATGGTCAGCCATCCTGCAACCACCACACATTCCCAGCTCTCCGACGAGCAGCTCAAGGCGGCGGGCATCGGTGCTGCCACCATCCGTCTTTCCATCGGTATCGAGCATATCGACGACATTTTGGCGGATTTGGATGCGGCGCTCAAGGCATCGCAAAAATAATCGTTGCAGACGGGGTTTCCCGTCTGCTTTTTTTCTGACAAAAATCGCTTTTTTCCTTTACAAACAACCATGTTTGCGGTAAAATATTAGAATGTAGTTTTATATATTACCGAGAAAGGTCGGATTCAAATATGTTTTTCCAAAAAGACATTGAAACCATGCCCCGTGCGGCTCTGAAGGAACTTCAGCTCGAGCGGTTGAAATCGGCGGTTGGCCGTGCGCTCGCAACTCCGCTGTATCAGAAAAAATTTGCCGAGGCAGGGATCACTCCCGAAAAAATCAAATCGCTTGACGATTTGAAGCATCTTCCGTTTACTTATAAGGCGGATTTCCGCGATAATTACCCCTTTGGGATGTTCGCGGTACCGATGAAGGACATTGTCCGTATCCATGCATCGAGCGGCACTACCGGAAAGCCTACCGTTGTGGGCTACACCAAGGGTGATTTGGACGTTTGGTCGGATGTGGTCGCACGTCTTGCGGTTGCGGCAGGCGCAACCAGTGATGACGTGGCGCAGATTTCCTTCGGCTACGGTCTCTTCACCGGTGCACTCGGCCTGCATTACGGTTTGGAGAAAATCGGCGCAACCGTGATTCCGATTTCCTCGGGCAACACCGAAAAACAGCTCATGCTGATGCAGGATTTCGGCACCACCCTTTTGGTTGCTACCCCGACTTATGCAATGTACTTAAGTGAGAGCGCAAAAGAAGCGGGCATCTTGGACAAGCTCAAGCTCCGCATCGGTCTTTTCGGCTCCGAGGGCTGCACCCCGGGGATGCGCGCTCGCATTGAAGAGAATTTCGGCATCACCGCAACCGATAACTACGGCATGAGTGAGCTCATGGGTCCGGGTGTTTCGGGCGAATGCATCGAGCGTGACGGTCTCCACATTGCGGAAGACCACTTCCTCGCAGAAATCATCGACCCCGAAACCGGCGAGGTCCTGCCCGAGGGCGAGACCGGTGAATTGGTTGTGACTCCGCTCACCAAGGAAGCGCTCCCGGTCATCCGTTATCGCACCGGTGACATCACCTCTCTCAACACCGAGGTTTGTAAGTGCGGACGCACCCATGCGCGCATGGCGAAGGTCACCGCACGCAGCGACGATATGCTCA
>JAZQIE010000168.1:0-9803 GCA_045540975.1 Eubacteriales bacterium | reverse complement strand
GGCTTCCAGAACGAGCCGCAGCGCTGCAAAGCGTGCCGCGATGCTCGCAAGAATGCTGCTCGTGGTCCGCGTGAATACTTCACCGCTACCTGCGCTTCCTGCGGCGGCGAGGCAAAGGTTCCGTTCGAGCCGAAGACCGATCGCCCGGTTTACTGCAGCGATTGCTTCGCAAAGATGCGCGAAAACGGCTAATTACTTTGCAAAATAAAAAGCACGGAGTTTTGCTCCGTGCTTTTTTGTTGCAAGCCAAAAAATCGACTTATTTTCGAATGTTTGATTCAAAACGCCTTGTTTCTCGGTGATAGAAAAAACGAATCAAAAAACGGAGGTGTATCCCGTGAGAGTACGTCTTTTCGCTCAAATGACAATCAAATTCACAATCGGTGTGATACTCGCCGCGCTGCTTCTGTTTGTTTCGGCGGGTACCGTGCACTTTTGGAATGCTTGGCTTCTCATGGGGATTTTGTTTCTTCCCATGCTGGGCTTCGGTCTTGTGCTGTTGTTTGTTCGTCCCAATCTCTTGCGCTTGCGCCTGCAAGCAAAAGAAACACAAGGCGGACAAACATGGATTGTTCGTTTGACCGGAAGCGTGTTTGTGCTGGGATTTCTTGCGGCGGGACTTGATTTCCGCTTTCAATGGACGCACCTTCCCGCCCCATTTGTCATCGGTGCGGCGGTGTGCTTTCTTCTGTTTTATCTGCTTTATGCGGAGGTGCTGCGTGAAAACCGCTATTTGTCTCGAACGATTGCGGTGCAGGAAGGCCAAACCGTGATTCAAACAGGGCTGTATCGTGTTGTCCGCCATCCCATGTATGCGGCAAGTGTCGGGATGTTTCTCGCCATGCCGTTGGTACTTGGGTCGCTTGTTTCCTTTGCGGTGTTTCTGGTCTATCCGTTTTTGATTGCGGAACGAATCCGCAAAGAAGAAGCGTTTTTGTGCGAATCCCTCGCGGGCTATCCCGAATACCGCCAAAAAGTGCGCTATAAACTGATTCCGTATCTTTGGTAAACAAAAAAGCCGATTTGGAAATCCAAATCGGCTTAATTTTTTAGATGTTTGCGAGCATTTCGTTGATTGCCGCCATGCTCTCGTCACTTGCTTCGAAAGCACCGTCGGAGAATTCGGCACCGCCCGGAAGTGCCAAAAGCTCTTCCGAGATTTCCTTCTTCAGGCGGTAGTGGGTTTCCAAAACAATGTAACCCTCATAACCTTCCGCCTTGAGACGGGCAAAGAGACCGGGGAAGTCGACCGAACCGGTACCCACCTTGACACAAACGGTCTCGCCGTCTTCCTTCTGATACGCGTCCTTGATATGGACGTGACGGATATACGGCTTCAAGGTCTCGTAAGCATCCGGGTAGGGGACTTCGGGGTCCTTGTTCCACATCAGGTTACCCGGGTCAAACAGCGCGCAGATGTTGTCACGTGCGACCGACTTGACCACCTCTGCGATGCTCTTTGCATCATAAGCGTAAACCGACGGGTCCATCTCGATGAGAAGGGTCATGCCTTCCTTTGCGAGAATGTCGGATGCGCGGCGGAGAAGTTCGGTGATGCGCGGAAGTGCATCGGAGAGTTCACCCTTCTTCCAACCGGTGAAGCCGCGGATATAACTTGTGCCAACACCCTTTGCAAGCACCATGCAGCGTGCGAGAACAACATCAAACTGTTCTTTGACCTCATCCTCGTTCATGATGTCGCATTTGAGAAACGGTGCGGAAATGCCGCAGACCTCGAGCCCGTTTGCATCCATGATTTCACGGATTTTTGCAATATCCTCATCCGAGAGCTTGTGCGGACCCTTGTCCCAAACAGAGCGGATTTCAAGACCCTGGAAGCCATACTTCTTGGCAAGGTCGCAAGCAACTTGTAAATCCTGCGAAATTTCGTCGCTGATAACTGCTTTCTTAAACATGATAAAACTCCTTTAAATGTGATTCGCGTTGCGATACTGCAGGGGAGAAATCCCCGCGTAGTTTTTGAACGTACGGTTGAAA
Organism: Eubacteriales bacterium; assembly: GCA_045540975.1. GTDB lineage: Bacteria > Bacillota > Clostridia > Oscillospirales > JAAYXM01 > SIG510. Next base: position 7,805 of record JAZQIE010000168.1, on the reverse strand, counting down.
TGGTTGACATTCTTAAAGCCGGACTCAAAACAAATATCCACAACACGTTTGTTGGTATTCTTCAAAAGCCGCATGGCTTCCTGAATGCGAAGCTCGGTGAGATACTCCACAAAGGTTTTCCCCGTCATACTCTTAAACAGATAGGAAAAATACGATTGCGAGAGCATCGCCACGTGCGACGCCTTTTCAATGGAAACATCGTCGGTAAAATTCTGGTCAATGTACTCAATCGCGCTGGAAATCGCGGTGCGGTGACGGTCAAACAACTGACGGGATTCCACATCGCGGACATCCTCGTGGAAGCAGCGCCCGACAAAGACCAAAAGCCACATCACAAGCGACTTGATGGCGAGCAGGAAGCTGTTGCTTCGATTCTCGTACTCACTCAGGAGTCTGCCAAACAGCATTTCCACCTCAGACTGCGCCTTGCCCGAGAGATTGAGGCGCGGCCGCACCTCACACTCACTCACCAAAAACGGTTCAATATATGCAAAGTCAAAGATGTTCTCCAGATTCTCCACCGTCACATGCTTGCCGAAGATAAACTCGGGCAAAAACTCCAGCTCGATGATTTCAAACGAGCACCCCGGCTTCACCGAAAGACGGTGCGGTACAAAGGGGGGGATGATGAAAATATCACCCTTCACCAAATCATGCGAGGAATTGTTGATATGATGCTTGAGACTTCCGTGCATGATGTAATTGATTTGGATGGAATCATGTGTGTGATACGAACTCGTCATGGACTCCTCGCTGTATTTTCGGATGAAAACAGGAAGCCCGCCGTTTCCGTTGCTGTCCATGCTGAAAAGCAGGGCATCATCGCTCGGGTCACGGTTCAACTGCAATTTCATCAGGACACCTCCCTAAGGACTAAATCGATGCAATCAAGCCGTTTAACACAGCCGCGTCTTGTAAAAACTGTTCATCGGTGCCGTCTTTGACAAACTCCATGCACGCATAACGCGGAGTTCCGTCAAGCAGCGCAAGCCACTTTGCCCAAAGCTCTTTTCCCGCCTCCAGCGGATACTGGGTGATGACATCGCCGTCCTTAATCCAGCGGTACACGTGCGCATTGGTCACACGTCCGGTCTTAAGCAGCGCGGCAAGGTCCACCTCATGCTGCGCATCCGCCACATCAAGGGGCGGCTGCCAGTAGGTGTAGAGATTGGGATGATTCGCTTCCTCAAGCAGCTGCATCGTGCTTGCAAAGGTATCGGTCAAGGTATTCGCATGATACTCAAGCGAAAGGGTGATACCCTTTTCTGCGGCAAGGGAAGCACAACGTACAATATCCGCGGTAATTTCCGCACGGCGCTCAGCCGTTGCATCCTTTGATGCACCAAGCCCCGCCCAAATACGGATATTCGGTGCGCCCAGCGCAACCGCACTCTCCAGCACCTGCTCGAAGGGGAACTTGTTCCCGTCATGAGCGGCATAGTAATAAGAGCCGTAGGATGCAACATCAAGCCCCGCATCCTCGGTCATCTTGCGGACACACTCCGCAAGCGCAATGTCGCCGGGAAGGACATGGACATCGCTGCCCCATTCAATTCCGCCGATTCCCGCCTTCTTGGAAATTGCAACAATCTCCTCAGGGGATTTCTGACGGAAGGTTACCGAAACAACTGCGGATTTAATCGTAGACATAATGCAAAAACTCCTTTGCTATCAATACTTCTATCATATCATAAACCGAAAAAAAGTCAATTCTTTCTTAAAAAATCCAACAAGATTTGCGTAGAAAAAGTGATTGACATTTTACTCCGATAGCTTTACAATTAGTTATAGTATGTGTATCGGCGCAAACCGATGAAATCAAATGTATAAAGGAGTGGCGAAAAATGTCTTTGGTAAAAGAAATGAAGGCAGATAAGCTCAATGTTAAAATCTATGCTGACCGTGCATCCATGGGTGCAGCGGCTGCAGCAGAGTGTGCAGCGGTCATCCGTGACCTGCTGTCCAAGAAAGACGAAATCAACATGATCTTCGCAGCAGCACCGTCTCAGGACGAATTCCTCGCAGCGCTCGCAGCTGACAAGACCGTTGACTTCACCAAGATCAATGCATTCCACATGGACGAATACATCGGCCTGGATGCAGCAGCACCGCAGGGCTTCGGCAACTTCCTGCGTGATCGTCTCTTCGGCGTTGTTCCGTTCAAGTCCGTCAACTACCTCAATGGTAACGCGGCAGATCCGGAAGCGGAAGCAGCACGTTATTCCAAGCTCCTTGCTGACAACCCGACCGACATCGTCTGCATGGGTATCGGTGAAAACGGCCACATCGCATTCAACGATCCTCCTGTTGCTGACTTCAAGGATGCAAAGCTCGTCAAGATTGTTGAACTCGAGCATATGTGCCGCAACCAGCAGGTCAATGACGGCTGCTTTAAGACCATCGACGAAGTCCCGACTCATGCACTCAGCCTGACCGTTCCAGCACTCATGAAGCCGGCATACGTCTTCTGCATCGTCCCGGCTCCGACCAAGGCACAGGCTGTCTATGACACCATCAACAACGCTGAAATCAGCGAAAAGTGCCCGGCAACCATCCTCCGCACCCACGACAACGCAACCCTCTACCTCGAGCCGGCATCCGCTGCAAAGCTGTAAATCGCAAACCGAAAGAGCATCTCGCTTGAGATGCTCTTTTTTTGCGCAAAAACAAGAAAAACGGGATTGGTGATGCCAATCCCGTTTTCGTTTGTTTTTGGGGCTATTGTGCGGTGCTTACAATGGTTTCGAGCGCAGTCTTTTCGGCATCACTCATGTTTTCTTCGTTACGAGCGAGACCGTTCTCCGCAACCTCAAAGATGGAGCGCTCGGTCCAGGTATCTCCGTAAACCGTCTGCTCATCGCCGTTTTCATCTACATAAATGACATACGCTCTTGCAACAACGACCATCTTGTAGTTTGAGGACTTCAATCCGGTCAAAACCGCGGTGAAGGTGACATAATCTGCATTGTCCACATAGCGGTTCTTTGCAGGAACCTTTGCCATGGAGGCGGTATCCAAAGTCAAGTCAAATCCGTCGACCGTACCGTCACCGTTTGCATCAACGGTAAGGAGTGCTTTCGGAAGGAGCACGGTGCCGAATTCCTTCACCTTGGAGGAGTCAACGTTGTACTCACTCTTGTGGATAGTGGAGATGAAGCGGAGACCCTGAACGCCTTTGGTACGAACCTGCGCACCCTCAATCGTGTAATAAATATCACCGGTACGGTAGATGCTCAGATTGTGCACCGAGATAACGCCGCCGTCATTTTCGGTATAGTTGACCTTTGTGGACTTAACAGAGAGGATGTATTCCCCTGCATAGAGCGGAAGCTCACCGAGATCCAAGCCGTAGTACCGATTCGTTCTTCTGGTGATGTTGTGGTTTGCAACAAGCCATCTGTCCGCCATCGGGTCGGTCGCAGTCTTCGGTGCGAGATACACCTCAAAGTCATTGGTTCTCGGATAATCGGAGATGTTGAGTACCGCACCGTAGGTCGCATCTGCGCCAACCTTGAGCTTAAATTGTACCGTTTCGCCAATCGTTTTCGAACTCATTACAAACAGACCGTAACCCGAGTGCGAGGAATGGGTGTAGCTGCAGTACTGATTGGGGTCGGTTGTAGAAAGCAGCATCCACGGAGCCGAGCCGTTTGCGACAGAGAGGTCATAATTCAAATCAAAATCGGTGTCTTTGAAGAGGTTGATGTAGGAATTTGCACCAAAATCACTCGGGCAAATCTTTTTTACCGCACCTTGGAAGTCAAACTTAAACTTGGGATTTTCTTTCTGCCCGATAATCACACGGACCTTGTCGGTAACCGTGGGAGCAACCGCAGAGGCAACGGTAATGATTGCCGTTCCTTCGGTCACATGCGCGGTCGCGACACCGCTTGCATCAACCGTAACAATCGCGTTGTTGGACGAGGTCCAAACCACACTCTTATCCGCAAGGAGCGAATGCACCAAGACAGTGCCGAGGTCCAAGTCCTCATTCGCATTCATAAAGACCACCTCGTCCGGAACGGACGTGATGATAACTTCCTTCGGAATCGGGGCAACAAAATCACCCACTCTGTGGAGTGCAAACGCGTGCAGGTAGAGATAACGTCCGATTTCGTCCGGTGCCTTGAAGACCAGGTTATATTTGCCTGCCTTCAGCTGTACACCGCCAAAACTCTGGCTGTCAAGACCGTAAGACCAGGTCTCGTTGGGATGATCCTTCAAAACGGTGGTGCCGGCGTAGTACGCCTCGTGCATCAAATCCTCGACCGGAGTTTCAATCGGGGAGATGTAGATTTCAACCGCACGGGAAGACTGCTTGGTATCATCGTTGTTCTTCGCCATGTACTGGAGAATCTCCGCGATATACTCACCGTCCTGCGTTACTTCTATTTCAAACCGTGCGTAAGAGCTCTCATCATTGCTCATCAGGAAGAGACCGTACTTGAAGTTCGGGTCACTGTCGTCAGTCCCTTGGTCATCCTTCTTGGAATCACCGGTGTAAACCGCGTCGGCAGTGTTGTTGCCGCCGAGCCAACGCCAGGAGTTACCCACGTTGCAATAGTTTTTCCAGAGATAATTCGCATCGGTAAAAGTGGACTCCTCGGAAATCTTAACACGGGTGAGATTCTTCTGCTCCAGATACTTCACCGCGACTTCGTTGAACGCGTAAACATTGGAGCTGTGTCCAACCTGAACGACAACCGCCTCAGAGCGCGCATCGGTCTTGGTGGTCGCGGTAATCAGCGCAACACCTTCCTTGGTGCCTGCGGTGACAAGACCGTTCTCATCCACCGTTGCAACCTCTTCGTTGTAGGATTTCCAGGTAACCGCCTGAGATGCCCAGGTCGGAACAACGCGTGCGGAAAGCTGCACCGTGCTGCCCTCACCGCTGAGTGTCAGCGGATTGGTGTGCTCCTTTGTGATGACCACAGCCTTGGGGGATTTTACCTCAACCGTGGAATCGTCATCTTCAACAAGCGCAAAGTGATAGATGGGCATGTATCTTGCCTTTTCGAAGTTATCCGCAACGTCGTTCTCCGCCGCGGGAGTTGGGAGGAAGGTGAGGTAATAGTCGCCTGCGGGGATGTAGTAAGAGCCGCCTGTCGCTGTCTCAACACCTTGGTCGTTGCCTTTGTTTCCGCTGTACGGCCAGATTCTCATAATGCGCGTGTCAAGCGGATTGATCGCATTAACAGGTGCGAGATACACATCGGTCATGCGCACATTATCGGTGCCGTAATCGCGGAAGAGAACCTCGGGGTTGTAGAAGCCGGTTTTGTCAACATGAATCTTGAAGCGGACATAATCGCCGTCTTTCTTTGTCGGGAAACTGAGGAACACACCGTACTTTCCGTTTTCTCGCGCCTCCGGGTTTGCCCAGTGCACGGTTGTTGCGGCATCGTTCGACTTTGAGACAAAGCACCAATCATCCCCGGTGTTGACATCGTCATAATCGTCAAAGATGTCCAGGGAGATTGTGCCGCCAACCCCTTGCGCCGCAAGGTAATCCTTCGCAACGTTGTTAAACGCGTAAAGCAGCGCGCCCGTGGAAGCCGAGGTGACCTCCTCGATTCCGTCAACCTTCGCGGAGATAACCGTACTGCCCTTGCGTGCATGGTCGCCCGTGAGCCAGCCGTCTTGGTTTACACTGACATACCCGCCGTCTCTTGCCGCGCTCCAAACGACCTTTTGATCCGCATTCTTCGGGAAGACCTGAACACCGACCTGACAGTAGTTGATGCTGTTTGCGGGAAGCTTGGGGGTATTGTTGGTAAGGATAACCTTACTCACCGCAGTGGAGTTGCTGTATGCACCCTGATACAAAAGTGCAATATGATGCAAACAGATATAATTACCCGCGCTAGTCGTGGAGTTGATCGTGACATAGTATTCGCCTGCGCGGAGCGAAATCTCGTTGCCTGCGGTTGCAATCAGCGTGTCGCCGTCGTCTCGGGACAGAGACAGCACCTTGCACTCCGCGGGGACCAAGGTATCCTTGTACTTCACCGGGTAGATATAAACATCCGCTGCATTCGAGCCCGAGTAGGAGCGATAGGAAACCTCCGGAATGTAATTGCCGTCGTTTTCAACCTTGATTTTGAAGGTGACCGCATTGCCGACGGTGGCACACCAAAGAAATGCACCGTACTTGGAGTTGGGGGTAAGACTTCCGCCGGAATCTCTGTGATTTGAAAGATACGCGGAAACGAGGCGGTTTGCGACATCCGCTGTATAGCACCACTTGTTAAATTTGGAATATTGATTGTTGTCAATCAATGCGTTACAGTTAGCCTCGGAGTCGTTCTTATTAACCTGCAACTCGGTGGAGCTTCCGAAGTTTGCTTCCATGTATTTCTTCAAATCTTCGTTGACCGCATAGAGCATGGATTTCGTATCGCCCACCACGATTGAAACCGTTTCAATCCGTCCGCCAAGCGGGGTGGTACCTGTAATGAGCGCGGTACCGTTGCCCGTTGCGGTAACAAGACCGTTTGTGTCAACCGTTGCAACAGCGGTGTTGGAGGATGCCCAGTTCACAGTTTGACCTGCGAATCCCTCAACGACATTCTGCGGCAAAACGGTGGAGGTGAGCTGAACGGTTTCGCCAACCGCAAGGATGTTATGATTGCTTCTTCCGATTGCAACCTTGTGTGACGAAACTGCAACTGCCTCCGCGGTCTTGGTCAGAGTCAAGGAATGAAGCGGGAAGTAACGTGCATTGTAGGCAGGGTCGCTAGAGGAATAGTCTGTTGCGGTCTCAAAGGTAATATAATAGTCGCCCGCGGGGATGCTGATGCCTGTCACCGAGTGTGTTGCCTCACCGGCTGTGGTTTTTGCGGGAGTAATTGTGGTAAGGAGACACTTTTCATGGGTATATGGCATACCGCCCGTGGATGAGGAGAGGTAAACATTCACCGGACGTGCATCGGCGTAGTCATAATAGGTGGTGTCAAAGGTGTATGTGCCATCCTCCGGGACACGGATTTCAAAGGTGGCGGTTTGCCCCTTGCTTCCGCCATTGAAAAGGAAGATGCCGTATTTGGTCAGGTCATCTTTGTGCTCCCAACCGTAATGGATTACCAGCGACGCGGTGGTAAGTGAACGTACGAAGCGCCACAAAGCAACCTTCTCGGGCGAAGACCCCGAATAATACTGAAGGACTTCAAAGTTACTATTGCTGCCCGTAAAATTGATTTCCGGGTATTGCTTCGGTTCTATAACAACCCCGTTTTCCGTCTTAGGGTTATTTCCCGAGTGGATACGTGCGCCTTCTGCAAAGCCGTAGACGTATACCGAATTTACGGCTGCGCTCGCGGAAAACATACCGGCGGGCAGAATTGCCACCAGCATACAAACTGCGAGCAGGAGCGAGGTGAGTCGACGAATCATTGTGTACATGAAATCATTCCTCCTGCGATATTTTATTCTTCTCCGTTTTGGAAAGGAGATAATTACTCATAATCATGATAACACAAAACCAATATTTAGTAAAGGCTTAATTCTGTTTTTTTAATGAATAAATATAATTTTCAAAGAAATCGGCTGTTTTGAGTCAAAAAAACAAGGGATAGTAGGGTGTTGTCCCTACTATCCCTTAATTCGTGCGGACTTATTGTGAAACAACAAGGTTCCGGGGCACCCGAGCGCAATCTTTGATTGCGTGACGGGTCGGGTTCTTATTGTGAAACAACAAGGTTCCGGGGCACCCGAGCGCAATCTTTGATTGCGTGACGGGTCGGGTTCTTATTGTGAAACAACAAGGTTCCGGGGCACCCGACGGCAATCTTTGATTGCGTGACGGG
>JAZQIE010000167.1:0-12796 GCA_045540975.1 Eubacteriales bacterium | reverse complement strand
TGAATCACGTCGCTTATTTCATTGATTTCCAAGCCAGGCCTCGGCAACTGCCAATATCTCATCACTGCTGTAATACGGACAAACCCAGAAGCGTCTTACACTTTCCAACCAGCTTGCAAAAAGAATTTGCCGCGTTTCGCGGAAGAAGTATCGGCTCTCATCACTCTCCAGCCGTATGTCCATAACGTCTGCATCCACGAACACCCACGAAAGTCCGTCCTGTAAGAGCACGGTGTCTTCCGTAACGAAAGTGAGTGTATCGTATGCATTCAGACTCCGCTCGGTCTCGAGCGTTGCGGAAAGCGCAAGGGTCTCCATGTCATATTTAAGAAGTGCACCGTTCATGCATGAAACAATAAGGCACTTCCCGTCCGGAGATAAGACGAGCGAGACCGGCGCAATCTCATTTTTCGCGTACGAGATTTTTCTCACATTCCCGTCGGAATCCATCACTCCGAAATACCCCTCGGTGCAGAGGTAGACCGTGGTGTCACCGCTTTGCGCCACACAGGAAATCGTGTCACGCGCGGCGCTGACCGAAGCCTTGACCAAACGCCCGCTCTTTAAATCCAGCGTCATCACAGTCGCAGCCCCGGTTGTGTAATGGTCCTGCACAAAGGCAAGTGTTGTCCCGTCCACGGTGTACCGTTCCAGCCCCTCGCCCGAAAGCACCCGTCTGACCGCGCCGTCCTGTGTGATGTGATACGCACCGCTTTCCACACAGTAAAGCACCCCACTCCCAATCGGATGGAGATACGGGTCAAACACCGAAACATACCGATCGTCTTTCAGACACGCCGCGATTTCCTCCTTCATCATAACCTGCGCACGAATCTTGCCGTCCGGTGACAGAATTACAACCGCGCCGTCGTAATCATCCACCGCAAACAGATGCCCCTTGGAAAAGGCCAGCTCATCCGGGCGAATCGGAATCACGGTCTCAAAAACTACGCGGTCCTCATTTGTGTCAAATATAAACACCGAATTCTCGTATTTACTGTCCCCCAAGGACTTGGAGCGCGTTGCCGCGTAATATCCCGCGCCATTGTCCGCCGCAGGCTCGTAATACCAATTCGCTTCCGGAAATGCTTCAAACATGGTGTGCTCACTGCGTGTGATACTGCGGCTGACGGTGAATCTCTTCGCATGATTTTCGCTTGTATATGCCAGAATCTCACCGCTTGTGTGCGCCACAGGCATCTCCTTTTCGTATCCGCTCATCGGATAAAGCAGATCGGTAACCACCCCGTTTATAGTCCCGCAAAACAGCGCGGCCTGTGTGTAAAGGCCGACCTCGGTATGAAGAGAAAGCATCATCCCATTCGGACGCACTTCGTAAATCTCGTCTTTCGACTGTGCCAGGAAGTAGTTCGTACCGCTCCTGCGGTCAAGCGCATGCACACTGTACGGGAGCGCCAGCACCACCCCGTCGCGCGCGTGGTACTCTCCGTTCTCATCGGGCAGGTTGTGCTTGAGTTCAAATGCATTGCAGTAGGAAAAGCCGCTTAGATACCGATCGGTATATTCGTAGCTCCAGCGCTGCTTCATATCGCTCTTTGCAATGCTGAGTAGCATCCCGCGGTCCTCATCGCCGGACGTCACAATGTTCAGATACACCGCATCCTTCCCCACTGTGAGCGAGAGCAGGTCGGTCTCTTCGGTCAATGCGGGGTACTCATACCGCTCAATCCCGCCGCCGCGGAATACCAAAAGCTTCGCATCGTCTTCGTTTGCAAGATAGACTGTACCGTCTGTATCCATCGCCGCGACATGAGAATACCCGCCGTTTTCGGTCGAATACTTCTCTCCGCGTCCGTCAAACACCACGGTTCCGTCGCGCTTGTTTAAGACAATCGGGCCGTAATAGTTCACCATCGCCAAAGTCTCCGACTCGGGCGAGGTCACAAGCAGGTCGTAGGAAGAGACGTCATCGGGTTCATAGCACCAAAGCAGGCTCCCCTGCGTAAGATCAAGCGCGCAAACCCCGTAGCTTCCCAAAAGATATGCAACCGTTCCGCAAACCTCGGCGGACACAATCAGTGACGTCTTGCTGAAAAGCTCGCTCACCGAATATGCACAAAGCAGCTCGGAGCTGTGCGCATCCACCACCGAAACCACGTCTGCGGAGTCATACGCGAACACGCGCGTCTCGTCCTCGGTCACGCGCAAAAACTCCACCTCACCGCTGAGGGAAACCGTGGCGTTCAGCCGCGACTTCTCGTTGGAATAGATTCCGGTCGCCGATGTGATGATGCGCTCGGCAGCGGTGTTTTTTCCGCCCTCCCGAATCGCATCCACCGCCGCTCTCACCGCCTTGTAAAGCTCGCCGTTTTCCAAATACAGCTGCGCCTGGTCGGTCAGAATCTGCGCATTTTTTGCGCGCAGATTTTGGTTTGCGGAGATTGCCTCCGCTTCGTTTTTTTGCGCAATACTCCGCTGAAAATTCGCCTCCGCCGCATTTCTTATCGCAATCGACTGCTGCCGCTTCGCTTCCGCAAGGTTCACCTCGGCGATTTTCCGCTGATGCTCCGCCTCTTTGAGATTCTCCTCCGCTACCGCGCGCTGACGGTTTGCCTCCTTGAGATTCGCCTCCGCCTCGGCGGTTTTCGCTACCAGACTTTCGTTTGTCCGCAGCAGCTCCTCCGCCTGTGTGGAGATTTTAAACAGCATGGCACTGCTGTAAAGTCCGAACAGAAACACCAACGCCGCAATGCTCGTGCCCACCGCAATCCAATTCCGAACCCTTCTGCGCTGTGCACGTTGATATAAATCGTCGTATCCACACCCCAGCATGGGCGCCGCAATGCGCAAAAACTCTTTTTTCAAATTCCGCATGGTCGCGGTTTTCGTGGGCGCGGAGATATTCGCAGCAAGCGGCTCGACCGCGTGGGTCTCGTATGTCACCTCGCCGTTGTCATCCGTACGCGCAACCGTCTCGCTCATGAGCGCGGCAGGGAAAATCTCCTCGGGCTCCCCCTCCACAACCAATGTGATGATACGGTCGTTTTTCCCGCCGTTGACCGTTTTGAAGTATTCAATCTCCTCCTTGCACCAGCGCGACTCGTTGGTACGCGGCGAGCAAACCACAATCAAAAAGCGCGATTCTTTGAGTGCATCTTTGATGTTCGCATCCAAATCACTCCCCGCGCTCAACTCGGTCTCATCGCGGAAAACGCGCCAATTTTCCGTCCGCTCCCCCTTGAATGACTTGGGCGGGCGATACCGCTCCAGCTGTTTTTGCAATTTTTCCGCAACCGCACCGTCCAAGCCGTTGTGACGGTAGCTGATAAATGCATCGTATTTGTACATTCTCTCACCTCGAAAAAAAAGCACCCGAAGGAATCCTTCGAGTGCTTTTGGGTTTTCTTAGAAGCTCTTGAGATACCACTTTTCCGCGTAGTAAACGCACTCGTAGGTGACCTCTTCGACATATTCCGCACCGTTGCCGGTGTAAGTGAGGACGACCTCAACGGTTGCCAAATCATCTTCAACCGTAATCTTACCGAGATCGAACTTCACAGTAGAGAAGTATTCCTTCTTGCTCACCTTGGTGTCGTTCATGATGAGACCGCCAATGCGATCCAAAAGGGTATCGGTATCATTTGCAGTCATCTTACCGACGATGCCAACCGCGGTCTTGAGCGGATTGGTAATGGTCGGAGTGACACAGTCCATCATCGCGTTGAGATCCAGCGAATTGCAAGCGGTCTGATAGGTTGCAAACAGAGTCTCGATTTCGCCTTTGTTGGTGGTGCAGCCTGCGAACATGGAAGCCATGATGACAAGCGCAAGAAGAAGTGCAATTGTTCTTTTCATGTTGAAATCCTCCTAAAATTTACTGAAAGAGTAACATCAATGCCGAGTACGGATCTACGATTGCGGGACGGCTGTATTCGGAAAGATCCTTCCCGAAAATCCCGGAACCGACAATGTGATGCTTTTCCGCACACTCCGCACAAATAATCTGTTCGTCTTTTGTAAACAGATCCACAAACAGATTTGCATCGTAACCCGGACCGACAAAAAACTCTCCGCAACTGTCGCAGGTATGGAAATAATACGGAACATACACGACCAGAAGCGCGACGACGAGAACCGCAGCAATGATGCTAAGCAGTTTTTTCATGATCATTCCCCTTTATCATTTTCTCCCGTACAAAACGGTAGTTCCATTTTACTCCAAATATCGACAAATGTCAACAATTTCAACGAAGGATATGCATAAGAGAAAAACACCTGCGGTGCAATGAAATTTGCCTTCGGCAGTGAAATCGCGGCTCCGCAATTTCACTCTTCAGCAAAAGCTGAACAATTCCCCCCGTCGCAGCTCCTCCGCCGCATATCGCAGCGCGTCCATGAGGTGGTCGTCACCCGAGGTGCCGTCCTCGGTCTCGGCATAGCGCGAGATTTCTCCGAGGAAAGCGGCACAGCGCGGATGAATCACCATATGCCAGTCCTGTAAATACCGAATCCCCGAGCGCACCGAGTCCGCACCCTTGCGCGCGGGAGTCACGCGCGCAATCCCCCATTCTCTGAGTTCTGCAATGCTCTTCGGCTCGGCGGAATCCGCCACAATCCGCTCCTTTCCGTACCCCATCTCGGAAATCCGCGCAGAAAGGACACGGTTGGTCAGCCCCTTGGCGTAAAGCTCGTCAAACACATAGAGGATGCGCTTCTCCTCATCCGCAAGCGCGCAGACCAGCGCGGCAGGGTCGGTGGTGTAGCCGAAATCCAAGCCGAAAATCGCGCGGGTGTGGGGTCGAAGCGCGTCAATGTCAAATCTGCGCTCCTCCCAATCGTTGTAGACCAGCCCGTCGCAAATCCCCCATTCCCCCAAGCCCGCAACACGGTATCGCCTCGGGTCACGCTTCTTCATCTGTTCAAACATCGCGCGGTCGGACTCGTCCAGCCACTCGTTTTGGGTGTAATTGACCGTCATCGCAAGCACCTCGGGGTCCTCGCGGTCAAAAAACCTCGCCTTCAGCCAATGGGTCTCACTCCACGGGTTGAAGGTCAGGGTGATTTGCTTGAACACCGCGCCGCCGCGGATGGACTCATCCAGCGTTTGAAACTCAGCCTCGTCCGTAATCTCATACGCCTCCTCCACCCACATCCAGCAAAGGCTTCCGTGGGTCACCGCAATCGAGGTAAGCCTGAGACTTTCCATCACACCGCGAAACAGCACCTGCTGACCGGTCGGCTTGTAGGTAATCGAGAGGGGTGTGGTGGTGCAGTGAAACTCGTCTCTCACCCCCAGCCGCTCCATCGCCCAAAGCAGGTCCGCATAGCAGGAATCCTTCAAACTCCGCTCGGTCTTTCGCACCACAAGTAAATTCGCCTCCGGGTATTTCATCAAATGCACAATGTACCAAAGCGCCGCGGTCTTGCTCTTTTTGGACGCGCGGCTGCCCTTGACCACGCGGTACCGCCCCCGAAATTCCCAAAATTCACGGTATCCGCGCCCCACCACATCGGGTAAATAAATCTTCATATCCTTCCTCCTTTTCAAACATTTGTTCGGTTAGTTGTGTGAAAGAAAACCGCCAAAACAGGCGGTTGTTCCTATTGGTAGAGATAAAAGCCGTTGCCTTTGATTCGCTGCGATTCCGCAAAGACGATGAAGGCGTGCTCATCGAGTTCCAGCACCTTCTTCTGGAATGCCGCGACCTCGCTCTCCTTGAGCGCGCAGAAGAGCATCTGCTTTGCGGTATCCGAGTACACGCCGTGCACGGGAATGAGTGTCACACCGCGCGGCGAGGTGGAAACCAGCTTGTGCGCGATTTCCGTGCCACGGTCGGTGATGACAAACACCAGCCGCGAGACGTTAAACATATTGATGACCGCGTCAATCGAAAAACTCGACACCAAAAGCGCGAGAATGCCGTACATGGTAAGCTCCAAATTGCGGAAGACCATGAGCGAGATTAAAATAATCACACCGTCCACAAACAGGAGCATCTTGCCAATCGGCACGTGCGGAAACTTGGTCTGAATGATGCGCCCGATGATGTCGGTACCGCCCGAGCTTGCCCCCGCCGCAAAGCAGATGCCAATCCCGATGCCGTACAGCCCGCCCCCGAAAATCACCGCAAGGAGCAGGTTTTCGGTGTAAATGGGAATCAGGTTGAAGAGTTCGGTAAAGACCGAGAGCAGCGTGATGCCGATTAACGTCTTCACAATGAAATCGCGCCCCAAGACCCGAAGCCCCAACGCCAAAAAGATTAAGTTAATCACAAAGAAACTCACACCCGGGGAAATCCCAAGGGTATGAAACAAAATGGTGGAAATACCCGAAGCACCGCCGCCGACCACCTTGTTGGGCGTTAAAAACGCGCCGATTGCAAAGCCGGTCATCATGGTGCCGCAAAGTGTCATCAAAATCGGTTTCGCTTTCTTCATTTAGTCCTCCACACGGCGAAACTCCGCCGTCATTCCGTAATCCCCAATCGTGGTGAGGGCGAGGTTGTCCTCCCCGTCAAACTCCACGGTAAAGGAAACGCTCATCCCGTCAGAGTAAATCATCTGCAGCTCATCGTTTGCATACAGCCAGGAAATCGGAGTGCCCGTAAGCTCGCCCGAAAGGTCTTCGTTGAGGGTAAGCCTGTCTCCTTCGCGCTCCCACTTGCCAACCAACTTCTCCTGTGTGGATGCACAGCCGGTCATGAGCAGTACCGCAAGCAGTACAACCGCCAATATCCGTTTCATTCTCGTCCACTTCCTTCTCTTTTTTTTGCACACCAAAGTATATCAAAAAAATCTCGGAAAGTCAATTCGACTTCGCATTCCAACGCGCATATTCATTCTGATTCTCGCGGGTGATGTACGGACCGAATGCCTCCCCGTTCGGATGGCTCGGCGCCGCAAGAAAGATGTATAAAACCACAAGTCCGACCAACGGAATGAGCAGGAGCCACAGATTGTGCGCCGTTCTGCCCGTATCATGGAGTCTGCGGCTCATCGCGGCAGCGCTCGCAAGATTCACCGCCGCACCGATGGCGTATGTAACAGCATCCCCAAGAGTCGGGACATGCAAAGTAAGAAGGACCATCAGCGGAATCAGTACCACCAGCGCAATCAGGTCCCAGCACAAAACACCGTACCAAAACTCACGGCGCGTGGTACGTCCGCTCCATACCCCGAAAAACCTCCAAAAGTTCACCATTGCGGTCCAAAACCCAATCGTTTCATTCGGTGCAGACCCGACATCGCTTCCTCCACTGCTCCCCGCCCGCGTTCCGCAGTACGGACAGTAGCTGTACCACTCCTCCAAAGCCGTCCCGCACCGCTGACAACCGTTGGCACGGTCACTCACCGCAATACTTTCGTATAAAGCACCGCTCTCGCTCGTATGCTTGGTCCCGCAATGAACACAGTACTTCGCCCCCATCAGGCTCTCTCCGCATTTCTTGCAATACATCCCCCAATTACCCCTTTCTCAATCAAATCTCTTAAATCATAGCATTTTGTCGATATGCAGACTCCCGTCTGCTCGATATGTTTGCTAATCGCAAACTCGATATGTTTTCCCTTCGGTCAAAACTCGATATGATATCAATCTCGTTGCCGAAAGGCAACATATCGAGTGCAAAGCACATATCGAAAATCTCGCAAGAGATTGATATCGACGATTTCATCTTCGATGAAATCATCATAGCACGAAACCCCACACTTTTCAAGATACCGCACCGCCGCGCGCAAGCGCAAAATTCTGCCGTTGGCGCGAGCAAAATCACGGCTTCGCCGCATTTCGCTTATCTTGTCGATATGCAAACCAAAGTTTGCTCGATATTTTACTTCGTAAATCGATATGTTTTTCCCTTCGGTCAAACTCGATATGATATGAATTCCCCCTCGCCCCGCAGGGCATATCGAGTTTTTAACATATCGAATCCCAACGGGATATATCGAGAATTCCGCAGGAATTCATATCGAGGAGTAGGCGCAACGCGGCAACTCCAAGCGGTCACCTCTAACCGAAAAACTGTTTCGCACTCTCGGGGCTGTTTCCCGTCACGTACCATTCCGACACAATGCCGCGCTCTTCCAACAGACTCGCAAGCCACAACTCAAACGCCCGCTCATCCTTCTCCGTGCTTCCGCGCGGAAGCGCTGCATAGATACAAAAGTTTCTAACCGTCCGAAAAAGCCTGTAACTCGACGGAAACTCCAAAAACTCGGTTTTCAGTTCAAACGCAGGCTTTGGACGTTGCTCTCGCCATTCCCTCAGCGCCGCATTCGGCTCCTCTGACAACACACCGTGTGAAAAACACTCTGCCGCCAACCCATCCCACAGCCACTGATTCCGTTTCCACGTCTTCACATCCCGTCCGAGACGGTCCGAAACGTCTTTGTGCGCCCCACGGGTCAAAACCACAACAGACCTTTCGTCCTCAAGTATGGCACACGCGGGTCTCGGCTGTTTCAGAATCGGATTCATCTTCGTAAAATCGAGGAGTGAATTGCGGTGGAGGGTCAGCACCGAGTCAAACCGTGTCCCAAACGCCTCCAACAACCGCATCAAGATTGTCCGAAACGCCTCGGCATGAAGCTCCGCCGCACCGAAGATGCAATACGTCACGCCCGTATGCGGTGAAAGCCGTTTCTCTTTTTTCCAAACATAAACAGGTCGAAACAACGCGCTCTGTCCGTACCATGCCAAATCCAATTTCGCCAGCCACTTCGGATACATTCCCCATCACTCCAAACCAATCGTAGAATTCCCGTAACAGAGTGTTTTCGCCAATCATCGGAGTTCATGCCGCAGTACCGTGTCATCAATGATGAATTTTGCCGCGTCCGTATTCTTCCCGTCAACGTACCACTCCGCATCCACTTCCAACCTCTCCAAAACCGATGCAATCACCGTTTGAAGCCGCCAATGCTCGGTCTGTGTCAGCCCGTTCGGAAGAAATAGGTTCAACGAATACCCGTTCAAAAACCCTGCAAAGCCGTCGTTTCTTCCCCTTCCGCTCGGCACTGCGGCAAAGGTGGTGCAAATCTCAAATACAGATTCTGCGTGGGATTTCTCCAACCATGCAAGTGCGCTTTGCTTCTCCGCGTGTTCGGGCAGCGGCGCATATGCGCGGATGAAAAGTCCGTTCCAGAACTTACGGCTCCGTTCCCATGCCTTTTGATTCTCGCCAAACCCGGTGAGGTCAACTCCAAAACGAACTTGCTCCATCCCCTTTTTTTCACAAGCATCCATCGGGAGAAATGTAAACACCGTATACGGTGCGCACAGTGTACGGATTAACTCGGTCGTAACCGCGTACAACGCCTCACGATGCAAATCCGCAATCCCAAAAATGCGGTAGCCGTTTTGATCCGCCCAACCGATTTCCCCCTGTTCCAGGTAGATACCGCAACATGCGTAACCGTAGGTCTCAAAATTCATGAGCCCCTTCGCCAGCCACTTCGGATACATTCTCTCACCTCGCAAATAATTATCTGTTCCAAACAGTTTCTAATGTCGTTCCGTAGTATCCACGATCAAACCCAGTCAAATCAACGATTGCCGACGAAGATGAACGAACGGCATCTTCAATAAAAAACATGATGATGTTATCCGTATATGCACCTATGGATGCGCCAAGCGGACCTGCCAAAGTTCCGACCAACGATCCCACCTTCTCAAATAATTGTGAAACAACAATTACCGCAAACAATTCGAACACTGCATACATGCTTCTCCTTCCAATCAGTCCATCATCCTTAATGTCATAATAGACTTCGATTGCCGCTTGAATTACGTCTAATATAATTCCTGAAACAGCAAGCGCTATTCCTGCTATCTTTATAACACCAAGTTTACTCCCAAACTTTTCCATAAACATAGCGGCATCTTTTGTAATATACAAATTATTCTCAATGCGCATTAATTTCGAAGAAGCGGCCTTCTGTAATGCTCGATTTGCATATCGCACAGCAGCCTTGTTTGTGTCCAAAACCTCTCCCGCACTTTTCCCCACACTGTTCAAGATATGAGTAGTTCCTTCAAAAAAAGATTGTGCTGGTTCGATTTGCTCTAAGTGTCTCTCGAAATCAATCTTCTCTGTAGGTTTTGGTATTTTCCCACACTGAAGTTTGGGGTGGTCGTCTCTATTTAACATATCGTAGACATTCTTCAGTTCTGCAATGGTCTTTTCGCCCAGAATCCCATCCTCCACAAGGGACGGCGTGATTCGCAGAGCATTGAGTGCTCTTTGCAATTTCAGGACATGGTTTTCGTCCGCTTTGATGTACCAATCCAGTTTCTCAATCAAATCACTTAAATCATAGCACGAAACCCCGCACTTTTCAAGATGCCGCACCGCCACGCGCAAGCGCTCCGCCTCCTCGTCTTTGAGGAAATCATTGTGCCACTGCCCGTTTTTGAGGTCTTCACGGATGGTTTGCGCAATCGTCTCGAACTGTTTTTGGAGGTAGTCTTTGTATTCATAGCCCCACAACCCACTCATCGTGCGTTCAAACACCCGATATTCTGCCCACGCGATATACTGCTTGGTGCAAAGCTCATCCCCGCCCTCGCCTCTGTATCGCGTGTGTTCGATGCGGTATTTGGCATAAGAAAACATATCCTTGAGTTGGTCTCTGCTTTTGCCCAAACAAACCGCATCCAAAAACGCAAACTCGCGGTCATCACTGACCGAAACATCATTGGACTCACACGCTTTTTTTAAGAGTTCCAATTGCCGTTGCTCATGGAAGAAGACCCCGCGTATCACCGGCTCACTCCACCGTTCAATCTCGCTGACCGAAGCGCTTGAATGCGCCCGTGTATCATACGAACTCAATTGCAGCAAGGAATTGACAGAACTCACTCGGCTCGCACTTCGCCCGCCGTATTCCGCAAGCTTTCCCAAGCCCCGAACCAATTCTGCCGTATGCTGTCGGTCACGCTCCGGAAAATAGCGAAGGGTGTCGGCATATCGTTGCATATCCCGATAAATGACCTCCAACGTCTGCTCCGCACGGGATGCAAAACGTCCCAAAATATCATAATAGCGGTGTGCCTCCGCACCCTGCATATGCTTTAACATTTGGTTTTCCCCCGCAAGGGAAAAGAAATATGCATTGCTTCCAACAGGGTTTCCGCCTTTTTTCAACTGTTCACTCATTGTTTCTCCTTTCATTCAATCACGGCTTCGTAATTTCGCCGTATTGTCGATATGCAGACTCCCGTCTGCTCGATCTGTTTGCTTGTGAAGTATTTACTGCCGTAAAAGTGAAGCCGCTACGCTATGAAGTTCGTGTTTTCACACGAATGAAGCTCAGTTTGTCCCTACTGCCGTCAGGCAACTTCACTTGCGAAGCAAACTTCACTACCGCAGGTAACTTCACTTGCCCGACAGGGCAAACTTAGTTTGGAATGATGCAAGGCATCATTCCAACCCCTCCTCCCCGAAGATGACCACGGGCTCGGTCTTTTGGGAGATGCCGCATTTGAGGAGCATATCGGCGGCTTTGATGCGCTCAGACGTGCTTGCGCTTTCGCGCAGGGTACGGGTGAGAAACGCGCGCACCTCATGGAGGTCTGCCACCGCAATCTCGGAGAGATAGTCTTGCACCTCGGGGTCCTCCAAGAGCTTTGCCCCGGATTTATACCCCACACGGCGTGCCGCCTCATGCACATCCTCACAGACCAAGTATTCATGACAGAATCTCTTTTTTCTCTCGGTCACAGTAATTCCAACCCCCTTTTATGCAGTTTCATCACCCAACGCTCGGTGAAATACATCCGCTCCGCAATTTCCGTCCAGGTAAGACCGTGCAGATAACGGTATACCATCAATTCACGAATTCGCCTGTCCTCGATTTTGCCGAGTTTTTGTTGAAGCGCATCGTGCATGATTCCCGCGTACTCAAAATATTGAGCGGCAAGCCCCAAATTCCCCGCGTCCATCGCACCTTGCGCGCGTGCCAGCATCCTCCGATACTGCATCAGTTCAAGCTTTTTTTCAAACACAGACATACCTCCTTCTTGAAAACTCTGTGGAAAACTCTGTGGATTTCGACTTTTTTCTTTTGGATTTCTTTTTTTAACAATCAGCATCTGTTTCTCATCTCATCTCATCGCATCAACATCAACATCTACATCACATCAACATCTACATCCCATCCCCCCTATAGTCCCCCCTTCCCGTGGATGCCTGGGGAACTTAGCGGTCGGATAGCGTAATTTTTGTGTCGCTTCAAACCCTTCGCAATGTAAGTACTCTGCCCCGTCTGCCTGATACATCCACACCAGACCCGAAGCAAGCAGTTCCTCTCGCGCCTCCTCCAAATCCGCTTCGGTCACGCTTCGCTTGGTGGGATACAGCATACTTTTCAGATAACTCGGGCGCGCGTCAATGTTGCCGAAATCATCCACCGCAAGCAGCAAACGAAAATACGTGACCTCCGCCACACAGCTCAAACGGTCAATCAACTCATCACGCAGCAAACTCTCTCGTAAAATCCTCGACGGCATATACATTCCTCCTTCTCGCCGTACATTTGTTCGTATTATACCATATACTCCCAGTGTTCAGCAAGTGTCCTCTTTTGAAAATACCCCTTCAGTCCCATTTATCGGACAACAAAAATACCCAAGCAGCCAAAAGACTGCTTAGGCGGTTGGTCTCAGGGATAAATCGCTTGAAAGAGGCATTTTTCATCCATAACTGCACAAAAAATCTTGATATCCGCCAGGATTATCTGCGATTTTATTGTTTGTTCTGAAAGAAAAATGCACTCCTTCAAGTGCATTGCAGTTTTGAGATAGAGATTTTTCGTTAAAAGAAAGAACAAAAAACAG
>JAZQIE010000166.1:0-19938 GCA_045540975.1 Eubacteriales bacterium | reverse complement strand
CGGTTGCGACAATCTGATTGTCTGGGTTTTGGAAGACCATTCCGCATTGTCTGCGATTCTCATAAATCAAAGATTCATCGGTTGTATCCATTCCGCCGACATACATTTTTCCGCCCGAGGGGAGAAGAATTCCGTTGCAATGCTTTGCGAAGGTGGATTTTCCGGAGCCATTGTGACCCAAAATCGCAACATATTCACCTTGATTAATGGTCAAATCAATATGATTCAACACAAGTGCGGAGTTTTCGGTGTAAGAAAAACACAAATCTTCCGCTTTGAGAAACTCACTCATACGTAACTCCTATCGACAATGTTTGGAACACCAACGAACTGTTGCACCTGCAGGCAGATGAAGTCCGCTTTCGGTCACAGGCAGACCCAATTCGGCACACTCGCTTGAGCCGCCAAAACGCGGGGTAAAGATGGATTCTGTCATATAACGAAGCACCGACGGGGCAAGACCCGTGGTGTAAGAATTGATTAAAACAAAGAGCGGTTGGTCGGAAAGGACCTTGCTGCACAGGGAAACAAACGGGTAAAGACGTTCTTCCAACTTCCAAATTTCACCGGAAGGTCCGCGCCCGTAAGACGGAGGATCCATAATGATGGCATCATAGAATTTTCCGCGCTTGATTTCACGTTCCACGAATTTCACACAGTCATCCACAATCCAACGAATCGGTGCATCTTGCAAACCGCAGCAAACCGCATTCTCCTTTGCCCATGCAACCATACCTTTTGCCGCATCAACATGGCAAACGGATGCGCCCGCCGCTGCTGCTGCCATGGTGGCACCGCCGGTATAGGCGAACAGATTCAAAACACGAATCGGACGTCCTGCCTTGCGGATTGTATCCATAATAAAGTCCCAGTTCACCGCTTGTTCCGGGAACAGACCCGTATGCTTGAAATTCATCGGTTTGATCTGAAATTTCAGGTTGCGGTACGAAACCGTCCAACTCTTGGGAAGGGAATGCGCACTCCATTCGCCGCCGCCGGAACGGGAACGACGGTACATTGCATCGGGATGATACCACAGCGGGTTTTTGCGCTGTGATTCCCAGATGACTTGGGGATCGGGGCGAACAAGGTGAAACTTCCCCCAACGCTCCAATTTTTCACCGTTTCCGCAATCTAAAATCTCATAATCTTTCCATGCATCAGAAACCCACATATTTCCTCCATGTTTTCACACATAAATTAAAAGTTAAAGCAAAATTTTCCACTCTCTATAATACCACAAGATGCCTGATACAGTCAACAAATTCCGGGTAGTTGTCATATTTTTTACAGTTCGTTCATATGCATACATCACAATCGAAAAATATCTGGAGAGGATGGCGCGAAATATGTTGGTGGTTACAACGAAACTGACACGAAGAAGAATTGTTGCCGGGATTATGGCAATCGGTTTTTTGATTTCGGGAATCACGCTTTGCATTTCGCGATTTGATGAGAGTCAAATCGTAAACGGAGAAATCGAAACAGCCGAAATGAATATTAAAACGTTAAAACTTAAAACTGCAGAGGATCGAATCACACTGCTCAAGCAGCTTGGATGGGAAGTACAGGAAGACCCGGTCGAATTTCGTGAGATTACGATACCGGAAGAGTTTGACCCCATTTATTCCGAATACAATGAATTGCAGAAAAAACAAGGCTTAAATCTTGAAAAATTTGCAGGAAAACGTGTTATGAAATACAGTTATGTGGTATTAAACCACCCGAGCGGTGAGGAGAATGTTGTGGCAACGCTGCTCATATACAAAAACAAGCTCATCGGAGGCGATGTCGCATCCGCAAATCGGGAAGGCTTCTTACAAGGGCTTTTTAACGAAGAATGAGAAATAGCGTGTATCAATTACGATACACGCTATTTTTATCATTCAATTGTGACAACCGTAAAACCAAGGTCTTCAATCACAGAGCGAAGCATATCGTCTGTAACGGAATCATCTGCTTTTACCTCTGCATACTTCTTTTTCAAATTGACTTTTGCTTTGACCGAATCCATGGCATTCAATGCGGCTTCGATTCTGGAAGAACAGTGCGAACAGTTCATCCCTTCAATCGTAATTCGTTTTTTACTCATTATTTTCACCTCAAAATCATTATAACTCCATCATTTTTTTTTGTCAAAGCAAGGGATAAAAATTTTTCAGTTCGCGGTAAAGTAAGAATTGCCCGGCAACACCAAGTTTTGTTCCGAAGTCCAGCTTTGCGCGCAGGGTCCGCTCATCATCGAATAAAAGAAAGTGCGGAACACCCTCTTGACGGTAGGTGCAGTAATTCAAGAATAATTCAGGCGAATAAAACGCTTGCACGTCCGCGGAGGAAAGAATTGCATCTCGTTCATCCTCGGTGATAAAAATCCCGTCTCCGCTCAATGACGGCATGGTGAATTTTGTTTGAGTCAGGCGATGCTCCAAATACAGTTTTGACGCATCAATCTTATCCAGCAAGGTGTCCAGATACTCGTTGAGTGCACCGCCCGAAATCGAGGTGGGAGCACAATATGAGACGTTTTTGCAGTGGTTTTGATAAGAAACGGGAACGATTAGCGGCAGACCTCGGGCGGTAAGTTTTGCTCCCAATGCTTCAAAAACACTTGCGAGACGCTCGTTAACCGAATCATCAACTGCGGCAAAAACAGCCCGATATCCGAATAAAGAGCATTCCTCGGTCAGTGCAGATATCAGATTGTGATCAACTGCCGAGAGTTCAAACAATGAAATCGCCATTATTCCGCCGTATGTGTTTTCGGGAAGCGGTCCGCGCAGAAGCCGTCCGTTTGAAATTTGGTATGATAGGTGTGCTTTTGGCTGTGTCACCAAGCGTTCTTCTTGAGGTGTTGTAATCCAAAAAATCCGATTTGACATATTACATTCTCCAAACTGTATTTGCGATTTTAAAAAAACTGTGTTATAATTTATGAAATATAAAACCATGTTATGATTCACAAGGAACAGGGATTACTATGCAATCATTATTTCGGGCGCATCTGGAATTGAATAATATCTATGAAATCACACCGCAGTTGTTGGCTGAACACGGAATCAAATATATCATTTCGGATTTGGACAACACAATCGCGGATTATGATACATTAGAGCCAAATACCGCGATGTCAGAGTGGGTTTTTTCGCTGAAAAACGCGGGCTTCGGGTTTGTGGTTGTTTCCAATAATTGCAAGGCGCGTGTTGCGAAGTTTTGCGAAACGCTGTCAGTGCCGTATTATTGGCGCAGCGCAAAGCCGCTCGGAATACAGATTTGGCGTGCAATGCGGAAGATGAACGCAAAGAAAAAAGAAACATGCTTGATTGGAGATAAATACTTGACGGATGTGCTTGGTTCAAGACTTGCAGGTTTGTTTTCTATCCACGTCCCATCCATCAAGCCTCGTAGAAGGGGAGTGAAGAAATGAGTGCGAATTTTGGTGTTGCGGGAAATTCCGACAGCTTTCATGCGCAAGGGCATACCGCTTCTGTCGAAGCACCGAAATGGCTCAGTGAATTTGGCTTGGATGCCTATGAGTATCAATGCGGAAAAGGTGTTTTAATCGGTGCGGAAACCGCGGCGGCAATCGGCGCGGAAGCAAGTAAGTATCACATCAAGATGTCGGTGCACGCCCCGTATTTTATGAATCTTGCAAACCCGGACCCGGAGCGACGTGAGAAAACAATCGGTTACGCGCTCAAAAGCTGTGCCGCGGCAGTTCCGCTCGGTGCAACCCGTATCGTGATTCACAGCGGCTCTTTGATGAAGCGGTCGCGAGAAGAAGCACTTGAAATTGCGTGTGAAACCATGCAAATGGTGGTGAAAGCGTGCGATGAAGCGGGCTTTGGAGAAATCACCTTATGTCCGGAATTAATGGGTGGTGTGAGCCAACTCGGCACTCTGGAAGAAGTGCTGGAGATTTGTAAAGTGGACAAGCGCTTGGTTCCGTGCATCGATTTTGGTCACTACAATGCAAGAAACAACGGGATTTTGAAAGATGAAACCGATTATGAACGGATATTTGATGTAATGGAACGCGAACTCGGTTACGAGCGAGTCCGATATTTCCACAGCCATTTTTCCAAGATAGAATACACACAGAAATCGGGGGAGGTCCGCCATTTAACCTTTGAAGATGCGGTATACGGTCCCGATTTTACACCGCTTGCGCGTGTTTTGGTAAAACGCGGATATGAGCCGACAATCATCTGTGAAAGCGCGGGAACACAGGCGGAGGATTCTCTTGATATGAAACAGATCTATTGGAAAGAGGTGCAAAAATGAAAAAATTTTTGTTGGTAAACGGTCCGAATTTGAATCTGCTCGGCACCCGCGAGCCCGAGATTTACGGCGCTGATACATTGGAAAGTATCGAACGGGATGTATGCGCACGCGCGAAAGAACTTGGCGTTGAAGTTGTTTGCAAACAATCCAACTGCGAGGGAGAACTCATTGATTTTCTCCATGCCGCACGCGGGGAGTTTGACGGTGTGCTTCTCAACGCGGGTGCATATACCCATTACAGCATTGCGATTCGTGATGCCATTTCGGCAATCGAATTGCCTTGTGTTGAGATTCATTTGAGTAACGTTCATAAGCGCGAGGAATTTCGCCACAAATCGGTGATTGCGCCCGTTTGTGTGGGTGTTATCTGCGGATTTGGTAAAATGAGTTATCTCCTTGCGCTGGAAGCGTTGGCAAAAGCGGAATAAAAAATAAAAAAATCGAAAAAAACACTTGCTTTTTTGCCGGTGTCATGGTAAACTACTATTACTGTGTAGAAATGTGTACCGAAAGAGGTGAAGATCATGAAGGAAGGTATTCATCCGAACTATGAGCAGACCACGATTACCTGTGCTTGCGGCAATGTAATTGAAACCGGTTCCACCAAGAAGGATATCCGTGTTGAAATTTGTTCCAAGTGCCATCCGTTTTTCACTGGCAAGCAGAAGTTAGTCGACTCGGGTGGACGTGTTGATCGCTTCAACAAGAAGTTCAATCGTTCTGCTGATAACAAGTAATAAGTTTGTTCAAAGAAGCCGACGTGTATGCGTCGGCTTTTGTTCTATCAACTTGGAGGTCGGAAATGAGAAAAGTTCGTCTTGGAAAAACAGGACTTTGGGTGACAAAAACTTCGTTCGGCGCGCTTCCAATCCAAAGAATCCCGGAATCTGAGTCTACAAAGATTTTACGGCGTGCATATGAAGCGGGAATTAATTTTTTTGATACCGCGCAGTTTTATACCGACAGCGAAGCAAAAATCGGTGCCGCGCTTTCTGATGTGCGAGAGCACATCGTGATTGCAACCAAGTCTGCCACAGACAGTGCGGAATTTGTCCAAAAGAATTTGGACAACAGCCTTAAAATGATGAAGACAGACTATATCGATCTTTATCAGCTGCACAACCCCGCAGAACTCCCGAATGACGATATTTGGGAAGTGCTGTTTCGTGCAAAGGAGCAGGGGAAAATCCGTCATATCGGGATTACCAATCACCGCGCAAAACTTGCGATGGAAGCAATCAAAACCGGATTGTTTGAGACACTGCAGTTCCCGTTCTGTATCCTCTCGGGTGAGGCGGAGCATGAGCTTGTTCGGGAATGTGCCGCGCGTGATATCGGGTTTATTGCAATGAAAGCCATGTCGGGTGGCTTGATTACCAGTGCTCGCGCCGCATTTGCATTTTTGGACCAATATCCCACCGTTGTTCCGATTTACGGCGTGCAAAAAATGGAGGAACTTGAAGAATTCATTGCACTTGAGAAGAATCCGCCCGTGATGACCGACGAACTCCTTGCGGAGATTGAGGCACAAAAAGAGGGCCTTTCGGGTGATTTCTGCCGCGGATGCGGATATTGTATGCCATGCCCGGTCGGAATCGAAATCAACCAGGCGGCGCGCATGAGTTTGATGATTGGTCGCGCACCGTATCAGCAGTTTGTCGGAAAAGAATGGCGCGCGAAGATGGATTTAATCAAAAACTGTTTGGAGTGCGGACATTGTAAAGCGCATTGCCCGTACGGTTTGGATACACCGAATCTGCTCAAACGCGAATTGGAGCGGTATGACAAACTCTATGCTGAGTTGCACGTGGAGGAAGACTGATGTTTGGTAATGATTGGGATGGATTACTCGCACCCGAATTTGAACAGGATTATTTTGTGAATCTCCAGATTTTTTTGGCGGAAGAGCGTGCGAATCACACCGTGTTTCCGCCCGAAAACGACATTTTTAATGCATTGCGTTATACCGCATACCGTGATGTAAAAGTAGTTCTTTTGGGGCAAGACCCGTATCACGGTGTTGGGCAGGCGCATGGGCTTGCATTCTCGGTTCAACCGGGTGTGGATGCACCGCCCTCGCTTGTCAATATGTTTAAGGAGTTGCACTCGGATTTGGGACTGGCAATTCCAAAAACCGGGTGTTTGATTCCGTGGGCGAAGCAGGGTGTACTGCTGCTTAACACCGCACTCACCGTGCGAGAAGGAGAAGCAAACTCCCATCGCGGAAAGGGTTGGGAGATTTTTACCGACCGAATCATTTCGCTTTTGAATGATCGTGAAAAGCCAATGGTGTTTTTGCTTTGGGGCAGAAATGCCGCCGAAAAAGAAGAACTTATCACAAATGCTCACCATATGGTATTGAAAGCACCGCATCCGAGCCCGCTTTCCGCAAGCCGCGGATTCTTTGGGTGCAAGCATTTTTCAAAAGCAAATGCGGTTTTAAAAGCATGTGGAGAAGTACCGATTGATTGGGCGCTATAGAAAAAAGGTCGTAGTTTAACTACGACCTTTTTGCATGATTAAAACCATCACCCTGCCGGTTTTCGGCAGGGTGATGTTGCATCAAAAGGATTAAGAGTTATCTTTGATCGAGCCGGTGATGTTAGCACCGTTGTTGGTGAAGACGGTCTCGGTGATACCGTCGTCATAAACGTAGATATCGCCGTTGAAGGTGCCGCCGTTGAGGGTAACGGTTGCATTGTTGGGTGCGCCAACAAAGGTGGGGTTGATGAACAGAGTCATCTTATCGGAAAGAAAATCTGTTGCACCGTCCGGGTCGCGACCGACATTGAAGGTACCGCCGTTAATGGTAACATCAGTCGGGTTGTACACGCCCAAACCTGTGAAGGTACCACCATTGATGACAGCCACAGAATCTTCGGTTCCGTAAATGTTGTCAACCATCAAACCAAAGCCATTTGACGCGGTAAAGGTGCCGCCGTTAACGGTCAAATCACCGTTGCTGTATACAGCAGTATAACTACCGACAAATTCGCCGTCACCGACGATGGTCAGTTTGCCCTGATTCTGTACAGCCCACAAATCGCTGCTTGCAGCGGTGACTGTGTGGCCGTTCAAATTCAACTGAACCTCCTTGCCGGCAGGGATCAGTGCGAAGGAATCCAACTGGATGTCCTGCATCAGTAACACACTGCCACCGGTTGCCAATGCATCAACGAACTCATCAGCAGTGCTGACACGTCGGTTGTATGCATCTGCATCATACTGATTGTCGAAGCTGTCCGACTCGTAGGTGAACTGGGTAGCAAACAACTTGACACCCAACTTGATTACCGGGGTAGCAGCGCCGGTCTTGTGGTTTGCTTCATTACCAACGGTGGTGGGCATATAGACCACCATGGTCAAAACCTGCTCATCGGTGTCACCGTCGTTCTGAGCAAGAAGAGATGCCTCGTCAGAATTGTAGGTAACCTTGAGCGTGTTTGCAGAAGCATCGACCGCTGCAACCGCCTGATCGCGGGTGTAGGTCTGATCGCCTTCCACAACGCCAAACTTAATGTAGTCGGACAGAAGGAAATCATTGCCTGCCATGTTGACCGAACCGGTCTCTTCGGCAACGTTTACGCCGAGATAGTATTTAAGCGCCAGGCTGCCCACATTGACAACCTTTAACTTGATAACCTCTGTGTGGCCGGGCTCCCAAAGAGCGTCCTTTTCGAAGATGTTGGTGCTTTCGGTGACGGGTGCCCAGGTGGTTTGCCCTTCGGTTTGATAGTACAGTTCAACGTCTAAATTGCCGGATTTGATGATGTTGTTGACACTGGAAACACTATCGGTGAACCACGCGAAGGTCGTCCCGATGAGCATGCTTGCGCACAGAAGGAGCGAAAGAACACTCAGTAACAGTGCGTGTTTTGTGCTGGTTTTTTTCACGGTTTGTCCTCCTTTTCACTATTGGGATAATACTATTTAAATGTTACTCTTATTCTCGTGAAAAGTCAAGAAGATTTGATCTTTTAGAGTTTAAAATGTGATAAAGACGAATACAAAGGATGCATTCGGCGATTGCAAGAATCAACATTGAACCCATAACTGCAAGCATTGGGAATTTTAAAAGAATCATGCTGAAACAAAGCCCCATGGAAGCCGAACCGAACATTCCGAAGAACTCAAGCCGCGCAATTAAATCCTGATGCAGCTCTTTTTCGGTATGGTTCAAAATGACATCTTGGATATAAATGCGGAACGGATCTCGGATAAAGAGTAAGACCAAATATCCGATTCCCATCACGGCAGTCTTAAGGTAATATGACGGGAAGAAGGAGCCGGCAATGAACAAGATAAATGAAAGAATCAGCAGGGAAGAAAGAAGATGTCCAATCCGATTCTTTAATGCTCGATAAATGCGGACAAACACCAGATTTGAAAACACGCGGACGATTCTGGAGGTTGCGATTACAACGCCGATTAAAAGCGCGGTGCGGTCAACGTCCAAATCTTCCAATAACTTCTGTTGTAGGAAGAGAATTCCGTTGGATTGCCCGGTTTCTACAAGCGGAAGGAACAACGCAAACGAAATCAGTGACAACAGAATCAATGCATTAAACTGTGCCTTTTTCTTCTTTTGCTCTTTCTCCGGAGTTACTTTGTCATAATCGGAGTAATCAATCATCAAAAATGAGAGGAGGAAACCGCTTGCCGCACAAATGATACACCCATACATCGGTGCCATATGATTCCAAACGAACATACGGCTTGCAACGAATGCAATCAGCATGGTGATGATAGAATACGCCATATTTCCTGCGGTACGGAACTTGACATAATCACTTTCGCGGTGCAGTAAATCCAAGTTATTCTTTAGTGAAACCGACAATGTGCTTCGAAATAAAACCGAGAGCTGTCTGCACACTCTGCCAAAGGCAACCCAATAAAAATTCGGACCAAAGGTAATGGAAAGCGCACCAACCAAAAGAATCAACGCGCCAAACTGAGTGGAGCGCGTATTCCCGAGCTTTTGCATCATCTTCAAAATCGGAACTTGAAGGAAAATGCAAGCGAAGGAAGAAATGGAAGTCAGTGACACGATTTGCGCAGCAGAGAGGTTCTTTACAACTGTGAGAAAGAGGGTATCCACTGCGATGTAGAAGAGTAAATCACCGGTAATTCCGGCAAACAACGGATATACGTGTAAATATCGATTGAGTTTTCGTTCCATATAACATCACCGAAATTGATTATATACTGATTCTGAAGTCGATGCAAGAGAAAAAGCCGTGTCTGTTTGACACGGCTCAGTATTAGTCATCGATAAACGGGAAGCCTTCCCAAACGGGCTTTCCGGGATAACGGATTGCCTCTTTCTCGCCGTGAAGCACTTTGAGAACAGAATAAGCCATTGCTTGCTGCTCCATTTCGCCAGGGTACACGGTAATCGGAGCAATCCAACCGCAGCGGCGCTTGATACCCTCAACAATGTCATCGTATCTTACAAGTCCACCGGTGAGGAGAATTCCGTCAACCTTGCCCTCTAACACAGCACTCATCGCACCGATTTGCTTGCAGCACTGATAAATCATAGTGTTCCAGACAAGAACTGCTTTCGGGTCGTTTTCTTCCACCAAACGGTGTACGACCTTGGCGTCGGAGGTGCCGAAATAGGAAACAAACCCGCCCGAGCGCGAGCACATGGTACGAACTTCCTGCGCCGAATGAGTTTCCAGATAGTCGAGAAGGGGAAGAACGGGGACACTGCCGATTCTGGTGGGGGTAAAAGCACCGTCACCGCCTGCACCTACGTTTCCGTCGGTCATACGCCCGTGGTCATGTGCGTTGATTGTAATGCCACCGTCGATATGAGCAACAACAAAGTTGCATTCTTCATACGTCTTTCCCATGCTTTCCGCGTGTTTTTCCGCAATCGCTTTTTGATTCAACGGATGTGCCTGCGCGTTACGGTAAATGCCTTTGATGCCCGTAAGGCGTGCATAGTCGTTGTATTCATCAATGTTTGTAGGGTTGAGAGTATACATCTCACCGCCGTATTCTTTGCACAGTTCATATGCAAGAAGAACGCCCAATTTCGCCGCGTGTTCGCTTCCGCCAACACCGTTTACGGTGTCTTGGTACAACGTATCGTCGATGAAGGTAACACCGGTGCGCTGAGGATGTGCACCGCCGCCGCGGCCGACATAGACGTCAATATCGGTCGGCTTCAATCCGTGTCTGCCCAAAATCTCAATAATGACTTCTTTGCGGAACGGCACTTGGTCATTGACGTGCGGATATTGTAAAAGCACCGGGGCGTCATGGAACATGCTCTCTTCAAACAGTTCCTCGTACTCGTCAAATACGCTGATTTTAGTCGAAGTGGAGCCCGGGTTTATGATAAGAAGTTTCATTGTATCCCTACCTTTTGTTTGAAAAATAAACTAAAAAATATTATACACGCGATTCACAATGAATGCAAGTTACAACACAAAAAAGAAGTACACAAAATTGTGTACTTCTTTCTGGCACGCCCGAAGGGACTCGAACCCCCAACCCTGTGCACCGGAAACACATGCTCTATCCATTGAGCCACGGGCGCATATCATAACAGCAGAACAAATTATAGCAGATTTTTCGGGAAAAGTAAAGCGAAAAAAGACGAGGATTTCTTCTTTTTCGTTGTATCTTTTTTGAATTTGTGATATACTGGAGAAAAGTTTGGAAGGTGGGTGTCATTATGGATAGTCAAAGAACCCAGTTTGGTACCGTTTTGTTTGGCGGTTTCAACAAAGAGGATGTTTACAAGTATATTGAGCAGCTTTTGATTGATCACAAAAACGAGTGCAAAATCTTTGAACATCAAGCTGCGGATTTGGAAGCGGAGATTGTAAGACTTTCCGATGAGATTTCCAAAATGACTGCTGAGTGCGCGAGTTTGAAAGACGAGTGCTCGAGATTGGAAGAAGAAAAATCCGCGTTGCAAACGAAACTTGATGCGATTGCTGTTACCGAAGAATAAGGAGAGAGAAATTTGGCACACTATCAATTAAAAACAGAGGAACTGGAAGGGATGCTTTCAACCTTGAAAGCAGGGGATACGGTATCTCTTTCGGGAACAATTTATACCGCGCGTGATGCGGCACACAAAAAAATCTTTGCGCTTCTTGATGAGGGCAAGCAGCTCCCGTTTGAAACGGAAGGCGCAATCATTTATTATGCAGGGCCGACTCCCGGGAAAGAGGGGATGGCGGTTGGCTCTTGCGGTCCGACAACTTCCAGTCGTATGGACGGATTTGCACCGCGCTTGATTGAGTTAGGGCTTACCGCGATGATCGGAAAAGGCGAACGTGCCGAATCGGTCATTGATGCGATGCGGAAATACGGTGCGGTTTATCTTTGTGCGGTCGGCGGTGCAGGTGCCGTGATTGCTCGCTGCATCAAGAAAGCAGAAGTCATTGCATTTGATGAACTTGGCTGCGAGTCTGTCAAGCGGATGCAGATTGAGGATTTCCCGTGCACGGTTGCAATTGATGCAAACGGCGGAAATCTGTTCGTTGATGGTCGTGACGCATATCGGAAGTAGGAGAACATAATGGTTGATTTAGAAGCTGTTCGGAAGTTTTTTGCAGGTGACCGCTTTGCCTTGGAGCGTTGTGGAATCGAAATCGTTTCCGCCAAGGAAGGAGAGGCGGTGTGCAAGATGAATGTGACCGAATCCCATCTGAATGCAGGAAATGTGGTTCAAGGCGGTGCAATTTTCACCCTCGGTGATTTCGCATATGCAATTGCTTCGAATTGCGGAGGAACACTTTCTGTTACATTGGATAACAGCATTTCCTTTGTTGCACCTGCTACCGGAAAATATTTGCAGGCGCACGCGGTGGAACGTGCATCTTCCAACCGTCTGTGTTTCTATGACGTCGCTATCACGAATGATAACGATGTTCTTGTTGCAAAAATGACTGTGACGGGATACAAAAAGGGAACAATTGAATTTTAAAAGAGGCCGGCATCTGCCGGCCTCTTTTGTTTACTGATATTGTACCGGAAGCCAGTTGCCTGTCTTTCCGCTTTCATAAATGGTGAGTACCATATCAACAGCACGTCGGGCGCTTTCTGCGGGAATCAGGATTTCCTCCTCGCCGAGTGCGGCTGAAATGAAATTCGAGACGATGATTTGATGTCCTTCCATGTTGATATTCTCCGGTGCGGAGCCGGAATCTGTGACCGCTTTGTCGGGTGTATCAAGCGGAATTGCTTCAACGTCAAAGTCATCTTCTGCCCTGTTCTTATAGAGTGTTGTTTTTCCGGAAGCATAGAGAATCGTGCCGCGTGCACATTCAATGCGGATGTAATCACCCTCGGGTGCGGATTCCGGAACATGGGAGAGGGTTGTGCCCATCAAAACACCATGCGCACCGTTTGCAAATGTAAGCAGTGCGGATGCGGTGTCTTCCACCTCAATGTCGCGGCCGAGTGTACCAACCTGCGCGCAAACCGAGGCAACATCACCGGTGAGATACATCATGAGGTCGAAAGCATGAATTCCTTGGTTCATCAGCGCACCGCCGCCGTCAAATTTTTTTGTGCCTTTCCATTTGGAAGATCCATAGTATTTCGGACTACGGTAGCCACGATACTGGCATTCTACAATTTTCATCGCGCCGAGCTCACCGCTTTCCAAAATTTCCTTCGCTTTTTGGAGTGCGGGAATGGTGCGGTTGGGGAACACACAACCGAGGCGGACGTTGTTTTTTGTTGCCGCATCAATCATAGCGGTCATCTTTTCCTGCGTAATATCAAGCGGCTTTTCGCAGAGAATATGGACTCCGCGATTTGCAAAATCAATCGCGCATTCCGCGTGCAAAGAACTGGGGGTACAGATGCAGACTGCTTGGATTTCGGAATCGTCCAAAAGTTCATGATAATCCCCGACAATACGGGGGATACCGAATTTTTCGGCAAATGCCGTGCCTTTTTCGATGTTTGTTCCATATGCGGCGGCTTTGATTTCCGCGCGACCGTCTGCCAAAATTGCTTCTGCGTGTGAATTTGCAATCATACCGCAACCGATGATTGCAATGCCGATTTTTTTCATGGATGAAGCCTCACTTTCAAAAAAAGAACGGGAGTCCCCGTTCTTTTTGTTTAGTTGGTAAACATTTGTTTTTTACGGGAAATATTGATGGTGCCATCCTGCATATCGGACAAATTGTCCAACGCCTTTCCTGTGCCGTATGCAACACAGGAAATCGCTTCATCGGCAACATGGGTCGCAATGCTCGTGCGCTCTTGCACCAGAGTGTCAAAACCGTAAACCAAACTTCCGCCGCCGGTCATGACGATACCGTTTGTGGAAACATCACCGATGAGTTCGGGAGGAGTGCGCTCCAAAACACTGTGGATGGTTTCCAAAATGCGCTCGGTCGGCTCTTGAAGCGCTTCCATGATTTCGGTAGAGGTAACGTTGAAAATACGGGGGAGGCCGGTGATAAGACAGCGGCCTTTTACTTCCATGGTCATTTCCTCGGGGCGCGGAGAAACACAACCGATGTTGATTTTCAAATCCTCAGCGGTGCGCTCACCGATGAGAACATTCTGCTTGCGACGGATGTACTTGATAATTGCTTCGTCAAACGCGTCACCTGCGATTTTGATGGAATCGGATTCCACGATGTTGGAAAGAGAAATGATAGCGACATCCGTTGTGCCACCACCAATATCGACAATCATGCGACCGTCCGGTTTTGTGATATCGATTCCTGCTCCCATTGCGGCCGCAATCGGCTCTTCAATCAGATAAACACTGCGAGCACCTGCCTGACGGCCCGCATCGATGACAGCACGCTCTTCCACTTCTGTAATTCCGCTCGGAACACAAATGACAACGCGCGGTTTGAAAAGGCTGAATCCACCGATGACACGATGAATGAAATCCTTAATCATGCGCTCGGTCATTTCATAGTCCGCAATGACGCCGCCGCGAAGCGGACGGATTGCAATAATGTTGCCCGGGGTACGACCGAGCATTTTCTGCGCTTCCAAACCGACTTTTAAAACCTTGTTTGTACTTTTGTCCACCGCAACCACAGAGGGCTCACGAAGGACAATGCCTTTTCCTTTTGTAAATACAAGAATGGAAGCAGTGCCTAAGTCAATACCGATATCTCTGCTAAATAACATGTCATACACCTCTATTGAACGGCGATGATACGCCGTATTTATTCGCCTATATTCATTATACCCGATTTTTGATAACTTTCAATCTTTTTTTGCGAATCCGGAGTTTTTGCAAGTGCCAAGACGTACACTTTTCCCGCACCCGCAACGCGAAGGACGTGTGCGCATTCGGAAACGGTACTGCCCGTGGTCACAACATCGTCAATCAAAAGCACTGTTTTGCCGATTAGATCAACATCTGTGGCACGGTATACGCCCATGACATTTGCACGTCTTGCTGCTTGACCTCGCTTTTTGGATTGCGGCGGGTTGTCCCGTATTTTGATAAGCGCTCTTTCGGGAGTTCTGCCAAGTAATTTGCAAAGGGAGTTTGCAAGCAGTTCGGATTGGTCATACCCGCGCTTCCGCAATCTGCGGCGACTTACCGGTACCCAAGTAATCACGTCGATTTTGCCAAAGTATTCTTGCCTGAAACACTCTGCCATCATCTGCGCGAACACATCAGAGAGACCGCATGCGCGGTAGAACTTGTATCGCAACACCGCATCGCGGACATGACCTTCATACGAAAGCGGTGCGATGCACGCATCAATGTGCGGCAGCTTCATGATTCGTTTCTTTTTCGGACGGTAGGGAAGATTTGCACTGCAATGCTCACAGATTTGATCATCCTGCATAAGGATTCGGTGACAAAACGCACAACGCGGAGGATATAAAAACTGCAACAGTTGTTTGAACAATTTCATATAAGTCTCTCTATTCGAATTGGATTGAAGACAGTCTGGCGCGCAAAGCACTGTAGCGTTTGCGCTGTTTGTTGTTTCTTACCATTTGCTCGAGTGTTGCATGGTCGCCAACCAATATCAGCATCTCACGTGCGCGTGTTACCGCGGTATACAGAACGCTGCGATGAAGCAGATAAGGTGAGCCTCCGAGTGCAACGAAAATAACAACACGGAATTCGCAGCCCTGAACTTTATGCACGGTCATGGCATAGGCAAGCTCCAACTCATTTAAGTTTGCAAACGGATAGGAAACCAAACGGTCATCAAAACAGATTTTCATTTGCTCGGAGTGAGAATCAATCTCTAATATCTCGCCGATATCACCGTTGAAGATGCCGGTCCCTCCCTCGGAGCCAAACTCGGTCATCCAAACAAGGTCATAATTGTTTCGCGTTTGCATAACACGGTCACCGACACGGAACACACGCTCACCGACACGCTTTTCCGCTTTGTCGGGTGCTGCGGGATTCAGCGCTTCCTGTAGTTTGCGATTTAGAATAATTGTACCGGTTTCATACTTACGGTTTGTGGTGAGTACCTGAATTTGATTGGGAGCGATTCCGAGTTTATTCGGCAAACGTTTTGTGCAAAGCTCCAGAACTGTTTCGATTAAGTGGTTACAGTCATTGCGCTGCATGAAGAAAACATCGCCGTCTTTTCGTGTGAAATCAGGGAGTTCACCGTGATTAATCTCATGCGCACCCGTGATGATTTGACTTGTTTCTGCCTGACGGTAGATTTGGGTGAGTGCCACTGTGGGAATAACACCCGAGTCGATTAAATCCTTCAAAAGATTTCCCGGACCAACCGAGGGGAGCTGGTCTGCGTCCCCGACCAAAATCAAGCGAGTCCCCGGTTTGATTGCATCGAGTACCGCGCGCATCAACGGGATATCCACCATCGATACCTCGTCAAGAATCAAAACATCGCAGGTAAGCGGGTTTTCGTGATTGACACCAAACACGGGAAACGCACCTTGCGAATAAGACATTTCAAGCATTCTGTGGATGGTTTTGGCATCTGTACCGCAAAACTCTGACATTCGTTTTGCAGCACGGCCGGTGGGTGCGGCAAGTGCACATTCCAATTTCATCTGCTCAAAATATGCCAAAATACCACGAATAATTGTGGTTTTTCCCGTTCCCGGTCCGCCTGTCAGGATAAAGACGGGAGAGTTTGCGGCCGTACAGATTGCTTCAAACTGCAACGGAGCGTATTGGATATTCATGGCGGCTTCAATCCTGCGAATACAATCGCTTGGGTCAATCGGAACTTCGTGGTAGTGACGGAAGAGGGACGCAATTTTGTCCGAGATAAAGACTTCTGCTTCGTATAAGTGAGAAAGATAACAAGCGGTCTCACCGCAAATATCTTCAACCACAATGAGTGAATCTTCTGCCAAAGTAACCATTGCCTGCTCGACAGAATCCTGCGAAACACCAATCAAATCCGCGGTGATTTTTGAGAGCTTGTGCCACGGAATAAAACAATGCCCTGCATTTGCATTAAAATTGAGTTCATAAAGAATCGCGGCTTCAATGCGCGAATGTGCCTGTGCTCCGCCTCCAAGCTCAAAGGCGAGTTTATCCGCTTGCTGAAAAGAAACACCAAACTCGGGATATGTGAGCAAATAGGGATTCTCTCGCACCAGCGAAATCGCGTGTGAGCCGTAGGTGCGATATAAAGTTAATGCAATTTGCGGCTCAATTCGATGCGAGACCAAAAACTCCATCAAACGGGAAATTCCGTTTTGCAGTTGGAAATCTTCTGAAATTGCAAGCGCCTTGCTTTTTGTGATACCTGGGATTGCTGTGAGTTGCAGCGGGTCAGATTCAATGATTGCAAAGGTATCCGTGCCAAACAAATCCACAATTTTTTCTGCGGTTTTTCTTCCGACACCCTTCACGGTGCCGGAGGAGAGATAGTTCAAAATTGCGCCTTCCGCTGCGGGAAGACGGCGTTCACATACATGCACTTGGAACTGATCTCCGTAAGTCGCGTGCGTTCCCCAAACACCCTGCGCCGCGATAAACTCGCCTGCACCGACGTTCGGTAAACAACCGACAAGAACAACACTGTCACCGGCATCGGTTTCAAGGCGCAAAACAGCATAACCGTTTTCGTCATTTCGGTAAATGACGGTTTCAACGATGCCTTCAATTGTCATCAATTCCTGTTTCATTTGGCTCCTCTTTTACGGATTCCGCAGGGGAGATTCCTGCAAATTTTAACCAGTTTATGTAGGCTTGTTCTTTGTCTGATGATAAAAGAAAACTGTATGAGATGCGGCGCGCAAGAACGAGTGCTACAATCCACCAAAGAAAGAATACAATACCATAGGCGGAAAACAAAGCAAATATTGTTTCGAAAATGCAAAACACAAAACCACTCCTTTGCAACATTCTATGCAAAGGGGAGGTCGCACGTTAAAGACCGGGTGCAAAGATGGAAATCGCGTGGATGAGACCGTATGACATGCTCGTTACAACCCCGGCTGCAATTAAGACACCGAGGAAAATGGTAGGCATTGCGCGCTGAATTCGGATGTTTAAGAGCGCCGCGAGAATTGCGCCGGTCCATGCGCCTGTACCCGGAAGCGGAATTGCTACAAAAACCATCAATCCAAGGATTTCGTATTTTTGTACCGTAGAGGCTTTTTTAAGTGTACGCCGCTCCAACCAATGAACGGGACGCGAGAAGAAACGGAATCCCTTCAGCCATTCAAACAGCCTTCGAGCGAAGAGAATGATAAACGGAACGGGAAGCATATTGCCGATTACACAGAGAAGAAAGGTTTCCCAAATAGGAAGTCCCGCTGCCGCGCCGATCGGAATCGCACCTCTCAATTCGATTATAGGTGTTGCGGAAATGCCAAGCAGAGTCAATGCTTTTCCGAGTGCGGTTTCGAAAAACGGATGGAGCATGTATTTCACCTCTTAAATCATTCGAATGATAAGTTCTGTCAGATAGACCGAAGCGCAAGCACAGACCGCAACGGTCAAAAGAGATTTTTCAAAGTAAGAGAGTACCATTGCGATTGCCGTGCCGATTACTGCGGAAATGCCGTAATCGGTGGAAGAAAAAATCGCAGGGAAGGTCATTGCGCTGAGAACCGCATAAGGGACATAGAACAAAAACGATTGAATGAATTGACTCTTAATCGGCTTTCGAAACAATACGAATGGAATCATACGTATCAAGTATGTTACAAGTGCCATGACGAAAACCAAAAGGAGTGTTTGTTTGAGATCAATCATGGTGCGACACCTCCCGAACGGGGAAAATCAGCGCGCCAAAGCCTGCTGCGATTATCGCACAGATAATGATGATAAACCCATCGGAAATGAACCGGAATATGGGAAGATAATGCAGTATGCAGCTAATCAGAACAGAGAGAATGCAAACCTTCAAAACCGGACGGAAACGTTTGGAGGGCGGAACGATAATTGCAATGAACATTGCGTACATCGCAATTCCGAGTGCGGAGGTCATGGTTGCGGGGAGAATATCTCCTGCGACTCCGCCGAGCAGTGTGCCGAGTGTCCAGCCAAAATAGGGGATGACAATCAATCCGAGCAGGTATCGACGTCCGACACGGTCATTTGAACTTGCGACCGCAAAAATCTCATCGGTGATTCCGAATGAGAGGAGAAAGCGGTCGAGAATCCGCACGCTTTG
This sequence comes from Eubacteriales bacterium, assembly GCA_045540975.1. Classification (GTDB taxonomy): domain Bacteria; phylum Bacillota; class Clostridia; order Oscillospirales; family JAAYXM01; genus SIG510. The sequence goes on along the minus strand of JAZQIE010000166.1, from coordinate 1,063 downwards.
GTCCAGCTTTTGAGAAAGGGACAGGGACATCAGCGCATAGCGCAGATTGATGACAAACTGCGCCAAAATCATTTCGGTCACAGAGGCGCTGGATAAAAGAATGCCAAGTCCCGCAAGCTGCCCTGCAGATGTAAGATTTGTCATCGAAATCAAAACCGTTGTCCAAAGTGGAAGGCCGCCGCTTCGTGCCATCATACCAAATGCAAAGGAAACCGATAGATAGCCCAGACCGATTGGGATGCCGGCTTTCAATCCGACGCGAAAAGACTGTTGATTCATAAAAACGCTCCAAAGATAAAGATACAAAATAATTATAGCATTTTTTTCTTGATTTGGGAAGGGAAAAACAAGATATTTGCACGAGAAAGAGAAATCTTGCATAGAATGTATCAAACCGATTGGAGGTGCTGTTATGGCAAATGAGATGGAGCTTTTGGCACGTGCTTTGCTTGCAAGCAAAGACGGAGGAAAAATCATTTCAAATCTCGAAAAATTTCAAAAGATTTTAGATACAGCAGAGGGAAGGCGATTGCTTGCCAATCTGGCCGGAAACGGTGGCGATGCGCTGAAAAAAGCCGCAATTGATGCAAAAAACGGAGATGAGAATGCGGCAAAGATTCTTTTGACCTCGCTTTTGAAGAGTAAAGACGGCGCTGCACTTTTATCTCAAATCATTGATGCGGTAAAAGAGGTGTGATATGGGAGAGCTTGAGACGAAGATTCAGAATCTTTTGTCATCACCCGACGGTATGGAGCAACTGCTCACGGTGGCACAGTCATTGGGACTTGGGGAGAAAAACGAACCGAGTCAGATGAGCGATTCACTTCCGCAACTCAACGGGTTGTTTGACGGATTGGATCAAAACCAACTTGGTATGATTTTGGGATTCATTGAGGATTATCGTGATGAAACCGATAGACGCTTTCATATGTTACACGCGCTGCGCGAGTATGTAAAGCCGGAAGATGTTCCTCATTTGGAAAAAGCCAAACAGATTGTAAAACTCACAAAGGTAGCAAAGCATGCGCTTCATAGCTTCCGAGGGAGGGAATCGAGTGTATA
>JAZQIE010000165.1:0-3964 GCA_045540975.1 Eubacteriales bacterium | reverse complement strand
AGAGATCGCCTGTGGTGCGGCTATGTCTGCTGCCGGGCTGGTCCAGCTTATGGGCGGTACTCCGAAGCAGGCCTGTGATGCGGCCTCCATGTGTCTGCAAAGTTTCCTTGGCCTGATTTGCGATCCTGTGGCCGGTCTGGTGCAAGTCCCCTGTCTGGCGCGAAACATCGCTGGTGTCTCTGTGGCTGCTGCGTCGGCACAATCTGTCTGTGCTGGGTTCGATGTGGTCATTCCTCTGGATGAGATGAGCCGGATCATGGTCCAGGTAGGTGGTCAGATTTCTAAAGAACTGGGTATGTGCTGCAATGGCTGCTGCCTGACCCCAACGGGGACACGATTGGCAAAAGAACAGTGGAAATGAAAAACGAGAACTCCTCAAAACTGAGGAGTTCTCGTTTTACTGTTCGCTGTTTTCTTTGACGTATTTCAGATAGTCTGTTTCGTCGGTCTTTTTGCTGGGCATAAAGGTGGAGACAACCTTCTTTTTGCCGCTGCTCCGAGCGTAAAGAAAACCGAAAACGGAGAACACCACAGCACCGATAAAGTTCACAAAAAGGTCCTTCATGGTGTCGATGATGCCGATATCCAAAAGCCCGCCCTCCACCGTGTAGGTCTCATCCTCGCCGTAGGAAATCACGGTTTCGGTGATGTCCTCGAGGCGGATGGGGTCATTGATTCCCGATGGGTTGAGTTTGACCGAGGAGACCGACTCGATGATACGGTCCTTTTGCATATCGGTGTTTGCGATTTGGTCCATGCCGAACTCGAAAAACTCCCACATCACACCAATCGTCATGGAAAAGCAGAAGGCGACAAACGCCACAAAGACGGGCGAAAGGCTAAAATGGAAGCGCGGCGAATTGTTTAAGAGATCAATCATGGAAAAACCGATTGCCGCCATGAGGAAGCCGTTGACCGTGTGCAAGAGGGTATCCCACCACGGAATGAAGGTATAAAAGCTTCCGATTTCGCCCAAAATCTCGGCACAGAAGATAAAAATCAGCACCACACTCTCCAGCACGGTGGGAAGCTTAAGATTGAGTTTTTTATTGATTACATCCGGAATATGGAAAAGCGCGAGGGTCAGGATGCACAAAAAGACCGGATAGAAATCTCGGCGCAAAAGACGTGCCGCCAATACAAGCAGCACCAAGCCTTCCAGCACAAGACGGACGGCGATTTTGCTTTTTTGATATTCTCGCAGTTTCATGTAAACCTCTCCTTTCTATTAGATTGTATCATAAAAATGAAAAAATGCGGCATTAATTTGCCGCATTTTTCTTCTTATAATATTCCATCGTTTCGCGGAGGCCTTCCGCGAGAGTGAATTTCGGCGTGAAGCCGAGAAGTTCTTTCGCCTTGGTGTTATCGAGCGCACTGTGGAGAATATCCGCCGCGCGCGGAGGCAGGTATTCGGCTTTGACCGTTCCTTCACTCAAGGTATCGAGCAGTTCATTGACTGTGATACGGCGGTTGGTGGAGACGTTGATAATCTCGTTATCGCCCTTTGTGAGCGCGAGCAGGTTTGCCGCCGCAATGTCTTTTACATACACAAAGTCGCGGGTCTGCTCCCCGTCACCGAAGATTTTCGGGGTGTTGCCCTTTAAGAGACAATCCACAAAGATGGAGACCACACCGCCCTCGCCCTTCGGGTCTTGACGGATGCCGTAGACATTTGCATAGCGCAGGATGGTGTATTTGATGCCGTAGAGATGCGCGAAGGTTTTGATGTAGAGCTCGGGAGTGAATTTGGACACACCGTAGAACGAAAGGGGCGCGACCCCGTGGACCTCATCCACGGGCAGGTACTGCGGGTCGCCGTAGACCGCGGCGGAGGACGCGTAGATAATCTTTTTCACCCCGAAATCGCGGCAGCAGGACAGCACGTTTACCGCGCCGAGGATATTGACCGAGGCATCAAAGCCTACGTCCTTGACGGATTTTGCGATGTCGATTTGCGCCGCCTCGTGGTAGACTGTCTCAGGCTTTACCTCTTCGAACACATCGCGAAGGGCTTCGTCACGGACGTCGAGTTCATAGAGTTTTGCTTTGGGATTCAAATTTGCAAGATTACCGGTGGAGAGATTATCCACCACAAACACCTCGTGCCCGGATTCCACCAGCCCGTCTACAATATGCGAGCCGATGAAACCGCAGCCGCCTGTTACCAAAATTCGCACGGTTTACACCCCCAAAAATTCGCGCATGACCGCAATCGCATCTTCCGCGACCGCGTGGGTTTCCATTTCGCTGAAAATACGGATGAGCGGCTCGGTACCCGAGAAGCGCGCGATAATCCAGCCGCCGTTTTTGAAGTTGACCTTGCAGCCGTCCATGTAAGAGACGGATTCCACTTCCCACGGGAAGTCGGGCAGTTCCTTCTTGACAAACAGACGCTCCTGCATTTCAGCCTTCTTCTCAGCCGAGAAGCGGGTGTCAAACTCCGCCATTTCCAAACGTCCGTAACGCTCGTAGATTTCATCGAGCAACTCGCGCAGGGTCTTGCCCGTGACACAGAGCATTTCCACAAGCAGCGCGGATGCGAAGATACCGTCTTTGCCGCGGATGTGACCGCGGATGGTGAGACCGCCCGAGCTTTCGCCGCCGATGAGCGCATCGGTTTCTTCCATCTTGGAGGAGATGTGCTTAAAGCCGACCGGGACTTCATGGCAGGTTTGCCCGAAATCCGCCGCGATGCGGTCTAAGATATGGGTGGTTGCGATGTTACGCACCACATCCCCCGTCTGCCCCTTATAGCGGAGCAGGTAGTAATACAGAAGCATCATGATTTCGTTGGGATGGACAAACACGCCCTTATGGTCGATGATGCCGATGCGGTCCGCATCGCCGTCGGTACCGATGCCGAGGTCATACCCTTCCTCAACCACCATGTTGGAGAGTTTTTGCAGAGTGTGTGCACTCGGTGCGGGGAGACGTCCGCCAAACAGGGTATCGTGGCGGTCGTTGATGATGTCCACATCGCAGCGCGCGGTGACCAGCACGGTCTGGAGCGCGGTTTTTGAGACACCGAACATGGGGTCAAGCAGAATCTTCATGCGCTTTTTCTTGATTTCATCCATACGGATGAGAGAGATGATGCTGTCGAGATAGGAGTTATACAAATCGGTGATTTTGATGAAGCCGGATTTGACTCCTTCCTCAAAGGAAACGGTTTTCACCGTGACGCCTGCATTGATTCGCGCTTCCAAAACACCGGTTGCGACCTCGTCCGCATCGCGTCCGCCTTGGGTGAAGACCTTGATGCCGTTGTAGTCTGCCGGGTTGTGGCTTGCGGTGACCGCCATGCCGTACATGGTTTTCATGGTCATCACGCCGTACATGACAAGCGGAGTGGGTGCAATCTGGTCGATATAATGCACGGTCACGCGGTTTGCCGCGAGCACCTCCGCAATCCAGCCTGCCGCGGTATCCGAGAGGAAGCGGCGGTCATAACCGAGCACGATTCCCTCTTCCCCACGTCCTGCCGCATTCACTTCATCCGCCATTGCCTGCGCAAGCAACTGGATATTGGATTTAATAAATTCATCACCGATGATGGCGCGCCATCCACCTGTACCAAATCGAATCATAGTTTTATCCTTTCTTAATCAAGGCGTACGCCTGTGTCCTGCTTTAAGACCTTACCCGGATAGCCGCGTTTTCCGACCGCTTCCAAGATCGCCTCGCATTTGTCTGCCGGGGCATAGACATAGCAGCAGCCGCCACCGCCCGAGCCGTTGAGTTTTCCGCCGTATGCACCTGCCGACTTTGCGGTTTCCAGAATCCACTCGATGGTGTCGGTGCTGATACCGAGACCGTCGCGCAGCTGCGCTTGATGGGCGCTGAGGAGTTCACCGAGCTTTGCATCGTCCATCTTGCCGCTTTCGATGAGCGCAAGACCTTCCTTGAAGATACGGTAGTCCTCAATATTCGCCTTGACCGCCTTGGCATATGCTTCCGGAAG
>JAZQIE010000164.1:0-7094 GCA_045540975.1 Eubacteriales bacterium | reverse complement strand
CTTCCTTTGGCGCACCGCAGGTCAGCCGAAGGTTACAGCAAAAAATCCCTTTAGCGATGTGAAATCGGATGCGTACTACTATGACGCGGTCATGTGGGCGGTGGAGAACGGCATCACGGGTGGAACAAGCGCAACCACCTTCTCGCCCGATGCTTCCTGCACACGCGCACAAGTAGTCACCTTCCTTTCAAGATTTATTAACCAATAAGGAGGAAACACAATGAAAAAATACACAGCGATTCTTTTGGCATTGGTTTTGATTCTTTCTATGCTTCCGAGCATTGCCTTTGCATATGAGCTGGGTTCGGTCTCTGTTTTGGTGACCGAGCCGATTGCGGGTGAAGCGCCGCGCTTTACGGCGACCTGCAATCATGACACCTACTATGTTGACACCGAATACGGTGTTCCCTACACCGACGGCATCAGCTGGTATGATGTGGACGAACAGCGGTATTTGACCAAGTCCGACCGTTTCACGGAAGGGCATTCCTACACGGTTTCCGTGGTACTGGCACCGACTGTCGGAAACAAATTCGCGCTGGACACAAGCGTTGGTATCCGCACCGCGGTCTCCGGCATGATTAACGGCAAAACCGCAAATGTTTCCCTTTCCACGAACAGCGCAACCAAGGTTGTGGTGCGCTACACCTTCACCCTGTCGAAGACCGTCACCTCGGTTTCGGTGACCGATGTCATCACCCCGATTGCAGGGAAAAAGCCCGAATACGATGCGCTGGTCACAAGTGACGGATGCGACCTCAAATCCGGCACTTACGGACACTACAAAAACGGCGTCTATTGGTACGATAAAACCGCATCCGTGACCCTCGGTGCAAACGACACCTTCATCGAAGGGCATGAATATCGCGTGTTCTTATGCTTGGAGGCAGACGAGAACGTCTCATTTGCCCTCGCGCAAAACGGAACTCCCGCGGTGACCGCAACCGTGAACTCGGGGAGCGCAGGTGCTTTGAAGAATGCAAGCGACAATCCCGCAAAAATCATTTCGGTGTACTACGATTTCCCCGCGTGCGAAAAGGCGGTTGTCTCCTCTGTGAGTCTGACCGTTCCCGCTTTGCAGGCAGGCAAGTCCCCCGCATACACCGCGGATGTGAGCGAAGGGGTTACCCTTTCCGCTATCAACAACACCTTCACCAAAAACGGCATTTGCTGGTCTCAGGCGGTCAAGGGCTATGACCTGACCCCGACCTCGATTTGCATGAGCGGATTCCCCTACAAGGTCACCGTTCGTCTCACCCCGAAGGACGGCTTTGCTCTTTCCAAAACCATCTCCGCAACGGTAAACGGCAAGAAAGCCACCGCAACGGTTTCGGGCAATGAGGTCACCGTGACGGCAGAAATCTCCTGCCCGGATTACAAGATTGAAGCCGCGGGCGTCACAGGTGTGACTGTCCCCGCAATCGGAGAAACCCCGTCGACCGATATGGTCTGTGTCGACCCGAATCTCTATGTGGTCAAGAGCGCAGGCTGGTATGTGGACGGAAATTGGATGTCGGAAACCGACCAATTCATCGCAGGCAAAAACTATGATTTGCAGATTGAATTTGCTCCGAAGGAAGACGGTTGGGACAAGGTCGCTGAATTTGCGGACAAGGTTTCTGTCACGGTAAACGGAAACGCGGTCAGCGAAAAGAAGGTTGAAAAACTCGGCTCTTCCGTCTTTGCAACCTACACCTTCACCGCGGCGGCAACAGCAAACATCGGTGCTTGCCATGTCACGGGCATTGATGCTCCCGTTGCAGGTGCAACACCCGACTACACCGCAACCCTCCCGAATTCGGACACTTACAAACTTTCCGATGTAAACGATAAACACACCAAAAACGGTGTCCTCTGGTACAACGTGACCGAGAGCAAGACCATGACGGTCGGAACAACCGATAATAAGTTTGAAGCGGGTAATGTCTACGAAGTATACGTCACCCTGACTCCGCAGAAGGGGTACCGATTCCGCACCAAGAAGGACGGCACACCCGATGTGACGGGTACCATCAACGGCAAGACCATTTATGACCTCATGGGCCGCAGTGAATATGAAGCAATTTTAATCTACCGCTTCCCCGTTACCGAGAAAAACGAGCAAGCGGACAGCGGCAACGAAAACGGAAATCAGAACGGCAACGAAAACGGAAATCAGAACGGCGGCGGAAACGGCGGAAGCGACACCCCGACCGCAAAGAATCCGTTTGGCGATGTGGTAAGCACGGCGTATTACTATGACGCGGTCATGTGGGCGGTGGAGAACGGGGTTACCTCGGGCACAAGTGCCACCACCTTCTCCCCGAACGGAAACTGCAGCCGTGCGCAGGTGGTCACCTTCCTGCACAGAATGGTGGGGTCTCCCGAGCCTGCCGCAATCAACTTCCCGTTTGCGGATGTTCCGATCAACAGTTACTACTATAAACCCGTAAAATGGGCGGTCGGAAGCAAGATTACGGGCGGCACAGCACCCAATCTGTTCTCCCCGAATGCGCTCTGCACACGCGCGCAGGTGGTTACCTTCCTTTGGCGCACCGCAGGTCAGCCGAAGGTTACAGCAAAAAATCCCTTTAGCGATGTGAAATCGGATGCGTACTACTATGACGCGGTTATGTGGGCGGTGGAGAACGGCATCACGGGTGGAACAAGCGCAACCACCTTCTCGCCAGATGCTTCCTGCACACGCGGTCAGGTGGTCACCTTCCTGTACCGTTTCACCAAAGGATAATCCCATGAAAAAATGGATGAGTTGGCTTTTGATTCTCGGCATGGGTCTCTTCGGGTGTGCCCCCGCAGAGACCCCCGATGACGGCGGAATCACACACCACCAAAGCGGCGATGATGCGCCCAAGTACATCGAATCGGACGAAATCGTATCCTTCCGTTGCGAGGAGTCTTTCTTTGCAAGTCCGAACGAGATCGGAGTATTCGCGGGACGGGTCTATACCATGACCGCAGTAAAAGAGAACGATGCGGTGCACGGCAAGTTCGAATGGCGCGACCGTGACGGCAACGGGGAGGTCTCCTCTTTCACCGCAGATGACTCCTTTCTCACCGCGCTGCAAAGCATTGTGAAACAGCATGATTTTGCGCAGTACAACGGCTTTCTCCACACGGCAAGCGGACTTCCCGATCATTACGGGACACGGCTGACCGTGGAGTACGCCTCGGGTGAGCAAATTTATGCGCACGATAACCAAAGCGGAATCCTTCCGCTTGATGCATCGAAAGATTTGATTGCACTCTTTGAGCAGATTTCTTCCAAATAAGGGCGGTTTTCTCTACTTGTTTTTTTCCTCATTCGGTAGTAAAATAAAGTTATCGTAACAATCCGGCTTTTGTGGCAAAATGCGCGACCCGTACTTTTTCGGACACGCATTCTTGTTCTTGCTGAACAAGGGAATTGGGTGCAAGTCCCAAACACGGCTTCGGATACAGGTCCGAAGTTCGTAGCTGTGAATATGGAGCGCGTTCTTTTTCCGCGAAAGCGGGTCATTGGAAACCGAGGGTTTCTGAGAAGGCGAAGGGCGGGCGTTGGTGTAACTTTGCACCTGAACATATCAGTCAGAAGACCTACACAAAGCTGTACTTTGGATAAGGTGCAGTAACTTTAAGCAACCAAAAGCGGCAGGATTTCTGCCGCTTTTTCTATTTTGATGAAAGGAGGACGGGTATGAACGGATTTCGCAGTTATCATCCGTGGGTCAACTTTCTCTATTTTCTCTTTGTCATCGGGTTTTCCTGCTGCTTGATGCACCCGATTTGCATCGCAATTTCGCTCATATGCGGCGGTACATATTCCGCGATGCAAAACGGCAAGACGTTGAAACTAAAGCACCTCCTCCCCATGCTGATTGCGACCGCGCTGATAAATCCCGCCTTCAACCACGAGGGAATCACCGTCCTCACCTATCTGCCGAGCGGAAATCCGCTTACCTTGGAATCGGTGCTTTACGGGCTTTGCGCGGCAGGGATGCTTGCAAGCGTGCTCTTTCAGTTTTCCTGCTACAACGCGGTCATGACAAGCGATAAATTCATCTATCTCTTCGGCAGAGTCATCCCCGCGCTCTCCCTTGTCTTCTCCATGACCTTGCGCTTTGTACCGCGCTTTGCCGCGCAGTTTCGTGTCGTCTCCGCCGCGCAGCGCGGGATGGGGCGCGACTTGAAGCACGGCACACTCCTGCAACGGGTCAAAAACGCGCTCACTCTCCTCTCCGCCATGACCACATGGGCGTTTGAGAGTGCAATCGACACCGCAGACAGCATGAAGGCGCGCGGCTACGGTCTCCCCGGCAGAAGCGCGTATTCCATCTTCACATTCAAAAAGCGCGACCTTTTTGCACTCCTCACACTCCTTTGCCTTGGGAGTTTTGTCTTCATCGGTGCGATTTGCGGTGCATTGCAATTCCGATTTTTCCCGTTTGTGAAAGCCGCCGTCACACCGTTTGGGGTTGCGGTCACAGTCGCGTATCTTCTTTTATTTGGATTTCCGATTTTACTTGAACTTTGGGAGGTGAGAAAATGGAATGTATCAAAATCGAAGCTTTGAGTTTTTCCTATCCGAACAGAGCGGAGGCGCTCTCTTCGGTTTCTCTCACGGTGGAGCGCGGTGCATTCGTCTTGCTCTGCGGCGCATCCGGATGCGGAAAAACCACATTGCTGCGACTTTTGAAGCCCTCACTCACTCCTCACGGAAGCATGGACGGAGCCGTCTTTTTTGACGGCAAGCCGCTCTCCGAGTACACGCTGCGCGAGCAAACCGAACGCATCGGCTTTGTCATGCAGAATCCCGACCGCCAAATCGTGACCGACAAGGTCTGGCACGAACTCGCCTTCGGGTTGGAGAGTCTGGGATGTCCGCAAAACGAGATTCGGGCAAGAGTGTCCGAAATGGCATCGTTTTTCGGGATTCAGACCTGGTTTCACAAAAATGTCAGCGAGCTTTCGGGCGGACAGAAGCAGCTTCTGAATCTTGCCGCGGTGATGGTGATGCAGCCTTCACTCCTGCTCCTCGATGAGCCGACAAGTCAACTCGACCCGATTGCCGCAAGTGAATTCTTACACACACTTTCCAAAATCAACCGCGAGCTTGGTACCACCGTGATTCTCACCGAGCACCGCTTGGAGGATGCCTTCCCGATTGCCGACCGTGTGGTTGTCATGGATGGCGGTAAGGTCATCGCAAATGCGGTGCCGAATGAGGTGGGCGCGCTCTTGCGCCGTACAAACCACGAAATGTACCACGCGCTTCCCACCCCCGTGCGCGTGCACGGTGCGGTGGAAACGCCTCTCCCCTGCCCAATCACGGTGCGCGAGGGCAGAGCGTGGCTTGAGGCATACGCAAAAGAAAACCCGCTCAACCCAAATGCCATCCCGAAGGATGCACCGCAGAGCACAGCCGATGTTGTCATCGACTTGCAAGATATTTGGTTTCGCTACGAAAAGGATTCCCCCGATGTCATCCGCGGACTCTCTCTCACAGCACTGCGCGGCGAGATTTTGTCCCTGCTCGGAGGAAACGGAAGCGGGAAGACCACCGCACTCTCTTTGATGGCGGGACTCCTCCGTCCCCACCGCGGACGGGTGACCGCGCACGCAGATACCCTCGCATATCTTCCCCAAGACCCGCAAAGTGTGTTTGTAAAAAACACGGTGTTTCTTGATTTGAAGGAGCGCCTGCGCGATGAGGCGCTCTCCCAAACAGAGGCGGATGCGCGCATTCGCACGGTTGCGGAGTTGTGCAACATCGAGGGGCTTCTCTCCCGTCATCCTTATGATTTATCGGGCGGTGAGCAGCAGCGCGCGGCACTTGCAAAAATCCTGCTTGCAGACCCCACGCTTCTTTTCCTCGACGAGCCGACCAAGGGTATGGATGCCGCATTCAAAACCGAATTTGCGGAGATATTGCACTCTCTCAAAGCACGCGGCGTCACCGTTGTAATGGTCTCGCACGATATTGAATTCTGCGCAGAGTATTCCGACCGCTGCGCGCTTATGTTCGACGGCACCGTCACCGCGACCGACACACCGCGGAAGTTTTTCAGCGGTAAAAATTTCTACACCACCGCCGCAAATCGCATGGCAAGAAGCCTGCTTCCCGATGCGGTTTTGCCGAATGATATCATCCGCGCGTGCGGTGGGAAGATTCCGCCAAGACCCCCTCGCACCCGCGCAAGCGAGGAAAAAACACCGCAAAAACAACAAGAAATTCCCAAAAAACCATGTGAAAAAACAAAAAAAACCGCTGTTTTTGCATCGGTTTTTCTGCTCTTTTCCATCCCGCTCACCCTTGCGGTCGGGCATTTCTGCTTCGGTGAGCGAAAGTTCTATCTGACCGCGCTGCTCATCCTACTCCAGACCATGATTCCGTTTTTTCTGCTCTTTGAGTCCCGAAAACCCAAGGCGCGCGAGCTTATTGTAATCAGTGTGCTGTGTGCGCTCGCGGTCGCGGGCCGTGCCGCGTTTTATATGCTCCCGCAATGCAAACCCACCCTTGCAATCGTCATCATCGCAGGCGCGTGTTTCGGCGGTGAGACCGGGTTTTTGGTCGGTGCGGTCACCGCCTTTGTTTCCAACTTCTTTTTCGGGCAAGGACCTTGGTTGCCGTGGCAGATGTTTGCCTTCGGCATCATCGGATTTCTCGCAGGGTGTCTCCCCACGCGATGCAAGTCAAAGCGTGGACTTTGCATCTTCGGTGCGCTGTCTGTGTTTTTCCTCTACGGCGGGATTCTAAATCCTGCATCCGTTCTCATGTGGCAAACCGACATCACATGGGAGATGATTGTCTCCGCCTGCGTTGCGGGTCTGCCGTTTGACCTCATCCATTCGGTCTCCACCGCGGTTTTCCTCTATCTCTTCGCAACCCCCATGACAAAAAAACTCGAGCGTGTCAAACTCAAATACGGCCTGCTGTAACAAAAACCCCGCCTCTCAGGCGGGGTTTTGAACTATTTCTCAATGGATTTTTTGTGTTTATCGTGCAGGCGGACGAGTTTTTCGACCACCGCCATTTTTTCGATGATGGTTTTGACGATATCGTCCAACTCACTGCCTTCGCGGTAATCCGCTTCGGTGATGAAATCCACACGGTTTTC
>JAZQIE010000163.1:0-12464 GCA_045540975.1 Eubacteriales bacterium | reverse complement strand
CCGAAGACCACGGTGGTGGTATGCACTCCGTCGGAAACATCAATTGCGACCGCGACATTCTCCTGACTTACCTGCGGTGTAAAGTAGAAGACGTTGCCCTGCATGGTCGCGCCGTTGATGTTTTTCGTGATGCGGTAAGTGAGTTCTTTTCCGCTCGGGCTTGTTGCAATAATCGGAACACTTAAGGTGTCACCGACCATTGCGACCTGGTCTTTGACCGGCTCGACAATCGGGCTGTCATCATCGACTTCGGTGAGCGGAATGCGGAAGGTTTCGCCCGGCTTAATGTTGGTGGTATAACTGTTGCCGCTCTTGGTTGCAACGAGCGTGATATCACCGATATCCAAGGTATAGGTGCCGTTCGGATTCTTGACCGCGCCAATAATTGCATATGCGCCGTTTTGGTTGTTATTCGTGGTCTTATTGACGTAAATGGTTTTGCCCGCAAGCTCATTCGGGTCGATATTCTGCTCAGTGCGGATGGTGATATAGTTATCAAACGCGAGGGTATCGGTCAGAGATTCGATTGTGCCTGTGACCGCCGCCTCGCCGTACATGCCGTCCAGCATGGTGCCATCGTGCAGGTAACGGTAGATTGCGATATCGTCACGGTAGGAGACCACGCCGACAAAGCCCATAAAGTCGAACTTATCGTCGATGCGGTAACGGACAGTGTTGTCTGCTGCATAGACAATGTAGTCAACTCTGCCGTTTTTCAAGGTGACCTTGAGGGCGCGGACGCCTTCTTTGACCTCATTGCCCGCACGGTCACAAACAGTGACCGCGGTTGCATCTTCAATCAGCGGAGTCTTGTCATACGGCTCGATGATTGTGGTGAAGAGGCTGTCGAGATCCTTACCGTTTCTGCGCGCAAGCAGGTACTTGATTTCACGGGTATTGCCGTGGATGTTCGGAGGTGCCGCACTTGCAAACGAAACATCACTGAGTTCAAAGTCGTTGAGTTGGGTGACCTTGAGATACAGGTCTCTGTTCTCTTTGAGCACACCGCGGAAGTCATCCACCTTGAAGGTGAGTGAGAACTTGGCATTCGGGTTGGTCGAACGGTAGACATCGTAGAAGCTGTCGTAGCCGCTTGCGATGTTGCCCGGACCATACGGGACATTCGGGCCCGCATACGTACCCATTTCCTGATAGATTGGGTCAAATCCCTCGTAACCCGCCACAGTATTGGACTGGGAATGGAAACTATACAGATGCTCATTGCCGCCGATGATACGGAAGAGGTCAACAGTGTACGCGGATTCATGGTCTGCTTCCACCATAATCGCGGTACGTCTGTATTCCGAAACACCTTCATGCGGATATGACTTGCTATTTCGTGCATCCACCAGCTTGACTCGTCCCGAATCGTCGAAATGGATCGGCTCGCCGACCGGCATATTATAGTCGTTCGACTGCTGGACGCTGTTGACCTGAACCGTGTTATGGCTGATGGTCGCACGTTCCCAGTTTCTGACCGAGCCAACGCCTGTGGTGTTGGTGGGATAACCGAATGCAGGCATCACGTTGATGCCGTATGCATACATGGAGAGGTCCAAGCTGTTGATGTGTCCGTGACCGTAAGTCGGACCGTACCACAACGCAACCGCACGCTGGGTGTTGATGTTGTTGATACCGCCTGCACGGAAGGTACCGCCGCGCAGGACACCGATACCGAAGCCGGTCATCTGGGTGGACTTGTCAAAGTCATATTCGCCGTAGCGCTCGATGAGTTCCTTGAGTTTTGCCGCAACCGCATCGGTATCCAGGAACTGACTGCGGATTGCGCTGCCGTTGAATTGGTTGCCGTTCATGAAGTACAGGTTTTGAGCAACCAACGGCTCTTCGCAACCTGCCATGATGGCATTGACACACGCGGTAGTCTGTAACATAAGTGTGGTATCACCAAATCCGTAGCAGTCACCGACACTCAGGGTGACTCGTCTTGCCATGGTAAGCGGGAGGTTCATGGTGAGCATTTTGACGAATTTCGGGTTTTGGTACAAGTTCGCTGCAGGATAGCTCTTATAATCTGCAAGCGCATCTGCAATACCCGAGTAGTTCCCAATCCAGCCCGCATTGTACATGATCGAGTTTTCATTACCGTGACCGTCACGGTTGACCGTGTTGATCATGGTATTCATAATACCTTCGGGTCCTGTGAGCGCATTGTCGATGAGTTCCTTACTCTCCGGCATACGGTCAAGCACAACGCCGGTGTACACACCGGTTTGCTGATGCATACCGTTGTTGCCGTAGATGGTTTTGTTTTCCAATGCTTTTTTGGTATCCAGCAGGAAGTTGGTTTCGATGTGTTCACGGACTTCCGCCGGGGTATTTTTGTTGTCATAGTTCCATTTTTCCGCATTCTTGCGGATGATTGCCATGACAGACGGGTCATCGTAGAGATCGTAGACCGCATCATATGCGACGATCATTTCATTCAAAGTACCCGTATCCCAGATACCGCCGGTGAACTTACCGCCGTACCAGCCGTTATCCATCATCTCAGGCGTATATACCTCGGTCTGCAGGTCCGGATAGACGTCTGCGATACGGTCGAGCATGACCGCAAGCAGTTGTCCGTACTGCTTTTTCGCACCGCCGCTGTAGGTGTATGCATAGCCCAAGAGGCGGGACATTCTCGCAATCGAGCCGGATACACCGGTATGACCCCAAACACCCCATACATTGTAGCATGCAATGAAGGTCCAGGTTTCGTCCCATTCGCCGTAGGAGGTGTCGTACTTCTTGCCGGTTTTGTAGCCGTAGCCGTCGTCAACGCCCCAGCCGTGGACGCCTTCGTTTTGAAGGACACCGTTTTTATCGATGTGCTCATCCATTTCCGGATACATGGTGTTGACCAAAAGATGCGAGCCGTTTGCCTTTGCCTTCTCATAACTCCAGATGCCGTGTTCGTCCAAGCCTGTCTTGTAGAACGTGCCGAAGTCATTCGACGGGAAGCGGCGCATACAAGCCGGGCACTGAATCTTCCACGGGTAGTTGACGTTATCGGTCTTATATGCATAGGTCTCACCGGTGTAAGCGGTGGTGTTGGTACCGCAGTAACGGCAGTTTTGATAGAGCGGGTCGAACTGGTATGCCGCCCAAAGGTTACGCGGCAGTTCTTGCGAGGTGATGAGTTCGGCGAGCCATTCTTCCTGCCCAACCAGGTATTCAAGCTGACTGTCGAAGCTGTTCGCGACCGATTTTGCCCAATCGTAGTTTTCCACATTCTTTCTCGCCGCCGCCATCTTTTCCTTGGTGTAGAAGGTTGCTTCGGTCTTGCCGTTTTTCACGGTAAGCTCGATTTCCGAGGAGAGTTCTCTGCCATCAAGGGTGAAGGTTGCGGTGACGGTTGCGGTGCCAAGTTTTCCCTTCGGGAGTGCAACACCCTCTTCGGTGACGGTGAGAAGTTCGGGGTCGCTGCACACAAAGGTCAAATCCGACACAGCAAGCTCGGTGACTGTTCCCGAATCGCTGACAAGGCTGACCTTAATTTTGACGCCGTCGGCATCGTCGGGCTTCATCACGCTGCTGTCAACCGTGAGTTGGATGGAATCCGCAGAATCCTTCCGCACGGTAATCGGAACGATTGCAATCGCTTCGTGTCCGCCAAAGGAAACGGTGACGGTAATTGCGGTATCGCCGTCTGCAATACCGGTCACAACCCCGTTTTCTGTGACGGTTGCAATGCTCTCGTCCGCACTCACATAAGAGATGGTAATATCCTTATGCTGCAGCTCGCGCATGCTTTGGGTATATGCAGAAACCGCAATGCTTGCGCTCTTTTCGGGGTAAAGCACCCCGTCAAGGCTTGCCTGAACGGACACAAGGGTTTCCTCATCCACGGTGATGAGGGTTTTGCTTTCAAGCGAATCGGTGCTGAGGGTTACCACACATTCCCCGCTTTCCAGCGCGGTGACAACACCGTTTTCAATGCTGAGTTTGGTTTCGTCGTATGTGAGTGTCATGACACTCGCATCAAACGGGACAAATGCACCGTCGAAGCGGTATGCGCCGAGGGTGATGGCGCGGGTTTCGCCCACACTCATGGTCGAACTTTCCGCTGTCACAACCAAGCGCTCCAAATCCTCGTCCGGCTTCGGGGTCGGACGCACGGTGACTGTTTTTTCAAAGTACAGGGTTTCCTCGTTTACGGTGACCGCAATCTGAAGGGTTGCCTCGCCCTCTGTGACCGCGGTGAGGACCCCGTTTTCCAAGGTCACGCAGTCGCCCGAGAGGAGGGTCACCTCTGCCTGATACAAATCGGTCGGCAGGATGGTGCCCGATGTGAGAACGACCGAAACCTCGGTGGATTTCTGTGTGCCTACGATGAGGGTATCGCCATAAAGGAGGTTTGCGTCGGCGATTGCGCTGTGGGTACCGACGGTGACCAGCATCTCACCTGAGAGAATCTTGTTGTCCACCTCTACCCATGCGCTGATGATTGCATCGCCTTTTTCTACCGCGGTGATTTCACCCTTCGCATTCACCGAAACCGCTTTCGGGTTGGAGGATTCGTAGTAGATGCTCTTTCCTGCAAGAGAGCCCGCGGTACCGTCAAAGCAGGTTGCGCTGACGGTGGTCGGGATAGTATCGCCCGCGGAGAGAACCTTCTTTTCTGCATCCAATGTGATGAATTTGACTTCATCTTTTCTTGCAATTCTCACCGAAACACGGCGTTCGGTCTTGATGCCGTCGCAGGTTGCGGACACTACAAAGCTTGCATTGCCCGGGGCATGACCGTCAATCTGCAGTTTCGCGGTTGCGCCGTCATGGATGAGAGTTGCGGTTGCAACCGACTCATTTTCCGAAACAACGCTCATGTCGGTGACGGTTTCAAAGCTGATTTCCGCGCCGTCATAGAGTGCGGTGAGCGGAACTTCGCCGCTTGCACTTTCCATAATCGGAGCAGTTTCGCGATTGGAAAGGCGGAATTGATGTTCATCCAGTGCATTCAAGCAGAAACCAACCAAGTAGACGCCGTTTGAACCGACTGCCGCTTCCGGAGTGACACAGTAGACGTTGTATTCGCCTTCCTCCAAGGTGACGTTACCTGCCGCACGGAGGAGACCGTGGGTGGTAGAGCCTGCGGTACCCGAAACCGTGCCGACGTAATAGCGGTCCGCATCCAGGTCTTCTTTCGCTGTGCCAATCGGGGAAACGTACAGGTCAAGCAGACCTGCTGCCTGCACACCGGACAGACGGAGTGCAAACTCATACACACCTGCTTCCGGGACCTTGATGCCCATATGCAGGTAGTCGTTGGCGCTGCCTTTGAGGATATAACCCCAGCTGCGGAAGGATTTGGTGATTTCCCAAATCAGACCTGCGCTGCTGTCGATATACTTCCACGGCGCGGTATCCTTGGTCCAGAACATCGGAAGCTCGCCGCCCGGGTTTTTGTCGTACATATCGTACTCGACAAAGTAGTCAAGCGGACGGGCGGAATCCGAATACGGACCCTGATAGCCGTTGTGCAAGCTGTAGAAATGCAGTACCGGGTCAACTGCGAGTTTTACGGTCTTACTCGCGTTCTTGCCTTCTTTTTCGATGCTGACGGTGATTTTGGTCTCGCCGCCGCCTTTACCGTAAACCGCAAGCGAGCCATCCTCATTCACGGTGACGGTTGCAATGCTTTCGTCTTCAACGGAAACGGAAATCGACATTTCCGATGCATCGACCGACTCACGGTTTGCCAGATAGGTCACAGGAATGGTTGCGCTCTGCCCCTTCTTGCAGTTCGCTTCCTCGGCCACCTTCAGATCCACTTCCAGATAGCCTTCGGGGAGTACGATTTCAAACGGAATATCGATTGCGGTGAGTTCGCCTTCATGCTCCGCACTCACACGCACGGTGCTCTTACCTCTCCAAGCACCGACGACATTGTATCCGTCTTCGGTCTTTTCCAGGGTTGCAATTTCGCTGTCGACCGTGTCGACACGCAGGATATCAAGGTCTTCAAGTGCGATTTCCTCGCCGTCGAAGGTTGCGGAAACCGTCAGCGGGCGGCTCTCGCCCTTCACACCGTCTGCCACACTGCCCGAAAGGACCATACGCTCGGACGGGGTGCGCGAAACGGTGTTCAGCCGCACTTCCGCGATACCGCCTGCATATTCGGTAATACCGGTCGCATTTTCAAAGACAACCGCATAGTCCCCTGCCGGGAGATATCTGCGGCCGAAGTTTTCGGTTCTTACCGCATAGATATCCTCACTGCTCGGGACCGCAGTGCCCATATAGTACATTTCATCGCGCGGATTTTCCGCACCTGCCGGTGCAAGATATAATTTCAGCGAGGGCATCATGTCCTTTGTATCCGCAAATCGGATGTCCACATCATACAGCGCGGTTTGGTCCACGCGAATCTTGATGCCGCCCCATTCACCGGCCGCACTCGTAATCGACGGGCCACGCGGACCGTAAGTGTCCATCTGCCCCATGGAAGACGAGGTCCAAGTCCAGCTCATGCCTTCACTCTGGCCGTAAAACATAAACGGATCGGTGGTGAAATTATAGTAGTTGCCAAGGGAGTTGAGGGTATCCCAATCGGTCAGAGTGCTCGGGTTGTTACCCTGACTCGACCAACGACCCCACTGCAAACGTGCAAGGTTGAAGCAGAAATCCTTGGGCGGCTTTTCGTCCGATTTCCAATCCAAACGGATTTCGGAGATTGCGGTAAGCCCCTCGCCACGCATCGTTGACGAGAATGCCAGCACATAGTCGCCCGCTTCCAAGTACTGCTCACCAAAGTGAACGTCCTTTAATGTCGGGGTGGTCTCGGTAAAGTTACTGGAGCCAATGGTGTAATCTTCCGGGAGATTTCCTCCCGAGACAGTCTGAGCGACGCTTATCGGCATAAAATAGAATTTCAGCGCGGTTGCCGTTACATCGTCAAGGAGCTTGAGTGTAATATCATAGGTTGCGCTCTTCTCCACACGGAGGACGATGCCGCCAAAATGACCTGCATTACCGATGATGGTCGGGCCAACGCCGTTGTGAGATTCTTCGGTCCATTTCCAGGTCATACCGCCGCTCTGATTCCAGAGGATGAAAGGAGCGCATTCGCGGTTGTAGTAGTTGTCGTACTTAGCAAGGTCGTCCCACTTGCGGATGTCAATCGGGGCGACACCCTCGGTTGCGCCCGCACCTGTCTGCAAACGAGCCAGATTGTAGTAGTAGCTCTTCGTCTCGGGCTCTTCAAACGAAACGAAATCCAGAAGAACTTCTGCGATACCGCCGGCAAACTCGGTCTTACCGGTGATATTTTCAAAGATGACCGCGTATTCGCCTTCTTCCAGATATAAGTTACCGAAGCTTTCGGTCACGACCGAATACACGTCGGTGCTTCTCGGGACCGCAGTTCCCCTTGCATACTCGGGGGCTCGCGGGTTTTCCGCATTTGCCGGAGCAAGGTAGAACTTAATGGACGGCATCTTCGGGGAGTTTGCAAAGCGAACCTTTAAGTTGTACTGTGCAGCTTGCTCCACGCGAATCTTAATGCCGCCCCATTGGCCCTTCTCACTCACGATGGACGGACCGCGCGGGCCGTCTCCGTCCACCTTACCCATGGAAGACGAGGTCCAAGTCCAGCCAAAGCCTTCACTCTGGCCGTAGAACATAAAGGGATCGGACACACGATTATAATAGTTTCCGAGTGCATCGATTTCCTCATACGAGGTCAAGGTGCTCGGAGCGACACCTTCGCTCGACCAACGGCCGTATTGCAAGCGACCGAGGTTGAAGCGCAGACTTTTGGGCGGTTTTTCGTTGGATACCCAGTCGAGGGAGATTCTGGAGATTGCAGTAAGCCCTGTGCCCTGTGTTTTTGCCATGAACACAAGCACGTATTCGCCCGCCTCTAAGTACTGCTCACCGAAAGAAACGTCCTTAAGGGTCGGGGTGGTCTCGGTGAAGTCAGTCGAGCCAATGATGTACTGTCCCGGGTAATTCGCACCCGAAACTGTCTGCGCAACGCTCATCGGCAGGAAATAAAAATTCAAAGAGGTTGCCGCCGCATTGTCTAAAAGTTTAAGCTTAATATCATAAAGCGCGCTCTTGCCCACCTTGATGGTAAGCGCACCAAAATGACCTGCTCTGCCCGTGATGGTCGGACCCACGCCGTTGTGGGATTCTTCGGTCCATTTCCAGACCATACCGCCGCTCTGATTGAAGAGCTTAAACGGATCGGTGGTGCGGTTGTAGTAGTTTGCGAGCGCATCAAGGTCTTCATAGGCTCTGATGCTGATTGGAGCGACGCCCTCGGTTGCCCCCGCACCGGTCTGCAAGCGCGTAAGGTCATATACGTAGCTGGTGCCTGTCTCGGCGGGAAGTGCATATGCCGGGAACATGGAAATCAGCATGGTCACGACCAGCAGCAAGCTGAGAATTCGTTTCTTCATTTTGGTTCCTCCTGTGTCTTTGCGTTAGTAGGTTTCCTAAAAAAGGCAAAGAAGCCGCTTGACAGATATCAAGCGGCTTCTTGTTTCATTTAGTTCCAGGGCCAAGCCGCATCGTTGTCCTTGGATTCAAGATTTAAAACAGTATCAACGATTTCCTGTGCCACTGCTTTTTCCTCTGCGGTTGCATTCTCAGCCTGCAGAATGAGTTCTGCGACCTGACGGATGCTGCGCGCGGTGGAGGTTTCACTATAGATGTATCTGCCGTCTGCCAGTTTGATGTATGCACGTGCACTGATGGAACGGCTGTAATACTTCGGCTGGGTGTCAATCAAAACCGCGGTAAAGGTGTAGGTATCTTCATCCTCTGCGTAGTGGATGAGCGCGGGTACGGTGACCGCAGTGTGACCGTTCTTGCTGTAGCCGACAACCAGATTGTTGATATCGCCGTCAAGGTCGTCGGTCGGCATCAGGATCGTGCCGTATTCCACCACATTGTCGGAATCCGCAATGCTGCGGTCAATGGTGGAGGTAAAGCGCATGCCCTGCGGCTCGGTGATACGGATCGCTGCGCCGTCGACGGTGTTGATGTTCAAGGTTTCCTTGTCGGTCAAGCCGGTGAACGTGATGCTTGAAATCGCGGTCAGGCCTTCGCCCTGCGCCTTTGCCGACATCGCCAGCGCATAGTCGCCCGCTTCCAGATACTTCATACCAAAGTTCACATTCTTCAAGGTCGGGGTGGTCTCGGTGAAGTTGGTCGAGCCCAGATAATGCTCTTCCTTGAAATTACCGCCCATGGAGTCTTGACTTTCTTCAAGCGGCATGAGATAGAAATTAAGCGGAGTTGCCGTTGCATCGTCAAGAAGCTTGAACGAAACGTCATAGAGTCCGGTCTCGCCGATATGGATGGTAATTCCGCCGAAATGACCTGCTTTTGCGATGATGGTCGGACCAACGCCGTTGTGGGACTCTTCGGTCCATTTCCAGGTCATACCGCCGCTCTGATTCCAGAGGATGAAGGGAGCGCATTCGCGGTTGTAGTAGTTGTCGTACTTAGCAAGGTCGCCCCACTTGCGGATGTCAATCGGAGCGATACCGTCGGTTGCGCCTTCACCGGTCTGCAGGCGTGCCAGATCATAATGATAGGTCTGGGGTGCCTTTGCTGCAGGTTCGTCATACGAGATGAAGTCCAAGCAAACTTCTGCAACGCCGCCCGCATAGGTGGTCTTACCGGTGATGTTTTCAAAGACGACCGCGTATTCGCCCGGTGCCAGATAACAGGTACCGAAGCTTTCGGTCACAACCGAAAAGTCTCCGTCACCCTTCGGGATCGCAGTGCCCATTTCATACATGGGATGTCTCGGATTCTCCGCATTTGCCGGTGCAACATAAATCTTGAGTGACGGCATTTTATCCTTCGTATTCGCAAAGCGAACCTTCAAGTCATACTGTGCAGCAGCCTGCTCAAGGTTAATCTTGATGCCGCACCATTCGCCCTTCACACTCTCGATGGACGGACCGCGCGGGCCGTCTCCGTCCACCTTACCCATGGAGGACGAAGTCCAAGTCCAGCTCATCCCGTCGCTCTGTCCGTAGTACATAAACGGGTCGGTGGTGCGGCTGTAGTAGTTGCCAAGGGTGTAGATGAAGTCATAATCGGTCAAGGTATCCGGGTTGTTGCCCTGGCTTGACCACTGTCCCCACTGCAGACGGCCAAGGTTGTAGCAGTAGCTTTCGCCCGGTTTTTCGTCTGCTACCCAGTTGAGGGAAATTCTGGAGATCGCGGTAAGCCCCTCCTGCCGCAGAGTTGACATGAAGACAAGCACATATTCGCCCGCTTCTAAGTACTGCTCACCGAAGGAGACATCCTTTAGTGTCGGAGTGGTCTCGGTGAAGTTGGTCGAGCCAATGAGGTATTCAACCGAGTAATTTGCTCCCGAGACAGTCTGGGCAACGCTCATCGGCAGGAAATAGAAATCCAAAGAAGTTGCTGCCGCATTGTCGAGGAGTCTGAGAGAAATATCATAGAGTGCGCTCTTGCCCACTTTGATTGCAAGCGCGCCAAAGTGACCTGCGTTGCCGACGATGGTCGGACCCACGCCGTTGTGGGATTCTTCGGTCCATTTCCAGGTCATACCGCCGCTCTGATTGAAGAGCTTAAACGGATCGGTGGTGCGGTTGTAGTAGTTGTCGAGCGCGTCAAGATCTTCATACTCTCTGATGGTAATCGGATCCACACCATCGGTTGCCCCCGCACCGGTCTGCAAGCGTGTGAGATCATACACGTAATCGCTGCCCGTTGCGCTTGCACCGAAAGTCGGAAGCATGCACACAATCATGCACACAACCAGGAGCAAAGAAAGAATGCGTTTTTTCATTTGTAGTCCCTCCTAATATTTGAGTTCCCCCATCTCTTTGGATGGATTTTTGGAAGAAAATTCCGCTATTTTTATCGAATCCCCTTCACAGTTTCATTATAGTATTATCCTCATTCGACACACAAGCGGAAAACGGCAAAGAATCCACGGAATTTTGTCTTTTCTCTTTACAAACCGCAAAAATTTGTGTATATTGGACTTGGAGGTGAACGCAGCATGAAGCCCAAAGTACTCAAGCAAGGCAGAATTCCGATGGAGGGAAACAAGACCGATCTTTACGTCAACCTTCATCCGATTGACGGGTTCTTTCCACTGCACTGGCAAAGCTTCTTTTCCATTGAAATCGTTTTGGAAGGAACGGGAGTCTATTCGGTCAACGATGTGAGATATGATGTCGGAACATATAAGGCGTTTTTGATGACACCAACCGACTTTCACTATCTGGATTTTGACGGTCATGCCCTGCTGTTTAACATTGGGTTTGTGGAAAGCACGCTTCCCGAACGCGATTTGGCGGCACTCATTGCCGAAAACAGGCAAACCGCTTACGCCCTGACCGACGAGGAATACAAACGCCTTGTCAGCGCCGCGGAGCTTTTACGGGATGAATACGAGAAAAACGGAGACTGCAAGTTCTCTCTACTCCAATATGTGGTGCGGATGCTGCTGCGCAAAAACCCGGAGAAACCGAAAAAGACCTATTTCACCGGTATTCAAAGAGCAATTGCGTTTACCGAATTACATTTCAAGGAACAGATTTCACTCGAGGATGTTGCCACAGAAGCAGGCTATACCCCTGCATATTTTAGCCGACTGTTCAAGCAAACAACCGGGGAATCCTATTCCCACACGTTGACACGCTACCGTCTCGGCTTTGCAAAATCCCTTTTGGCAAACGGATTCTCGGTCACCGATGCGTGCTTCTCATCCGGTTTCGGCTCAACCTCCAATTTCCTTGAGGCCTTCAAAAAATTTGAAGGGCTCTCCCCCTCCGAGTACAAAAAGCAGTTTGCACGCTAAAAATCAAGCCTTGTCCTCATAACAGTAAGAAAGCGGGCACTCGTGTGAGTGCCCGCTTTTTATTGTAAAACGAAAACCACGCGATAGTCGCGTGGTTTTCGTTTTACAAAAAGGAGAAGGATGGCTTTGCATAGCCATCCTTCTCTCGGCTCTTTCCCGTTACTTATCGCAGCCTTTATCAAATGCAGGGTTAAATGCGTAGAAATTCTTGCTGTCCAGATGGTCCTGTGTGTGCCGCAGCGCCTCACCGAAACGCTGGAAGTGGACGATTTCGCGTTCTCTGAGGAACTTGATCGGGTCGCGCACATCCGGGTCGTCAATCAGGCGAAGCAGGTTGTCGTAGGTCTTGCGCGCCTTCTGTTCCGCCGCCAAATCCTCGAACAAATCCGCAAGCGGATCGCCCGTGGATTGGATGCTTGCCGCGGTCCACGGCATCCCGCTCGCCGCCTGCGGATACACACCCGTGGTGTGGTCCACAAAGTAGGTGTCAAACCCGCTCTCGCGGATTTCCTCGATACTCAAATTGCGGGTGAGTTGGTGTAAAATCGTCCCCACCATTTCGAGGTGCGCAAGCTCCTCGGTGCCAATGTCGGTTAAAATCCCCTTGACCTCGTTGTACGGGGTGGCGAAGCGCTGGTTGAGATAGCGCATCGAGGCGCCAAGC
>JAZQIE010000162.1:0-25117 GCA_045540975.1 Eubacteriales bacterium | reverse complement strand
AGTGCCTTGTAAGTCTCTTTTTTCAACATCGGCATATCACCGTACAAAACAAGCACGTCACCGTCATAGTCTGCGAGCTGGTCTGCCGCGCTTGCAACCGCATGACCGGTACCAAGCTGTTCTTCCTGAACCGCAAAGCGGTAGTCGGAAGAAATTGCTTCATAAACCATTTCTTTCTTGTAGCCAACCACGATGGTAGTGTCTTCCGGTGCGATGAAGTCTACATTCTCCAGAACATAGCTGAGCAGGGGACGCCCTTTTGCACAACGAAGGACCTTCGGCTGATTGAATTTTTCACTTTGCAGGCGTTTTCCTTTACCCGCGGCAAGAACAATTGCTTTCATACTACTGTCTCCTTTATTGTTTCATTACTGATAAAATTTCACAAACATAAATGCGATGGTAGTCTCCCGAAGAATAATTCTTTAAGAGTTCGGAATCAAGGAAGTTTTCTTCCTTCATATCTTCGGTATAAAGCTTTTTGCAGGTAAGTACCAAGCGTGCATCCTCAAATGCAACGCACCCGTCTTCGGTAAAAAACGGGGTCAAACCGCATTCCTTCACCTTGTCAATCTCACGACCGCTTTTGCTTCCGCAAAGTTTTAAAACGTCTCGCTTGCTTTCGTCAAAGAAGCAAAGTGACAGGGTTTCAAAGTTTTCGGTAAATTCGTAAGTATAACGCGACGGACGGACAAACACAAAACAAACAGGTTTATTCCAAAGTACGCCAACGCCACCCCAAGAAGCGGTCATTGTGTTGAACTTCTCCTCGTTGCCTGCTGTGATGAGCATCCAATCCTTGCCGATGAGACGGAACGGATTCTCACTCAGTTCCTCGGGAGAAATGTTTTTAAATTGCGCCATTTCACGTATCACTCCTTTCGGCAGAAACATTGTACCATGCTTTGAAGCATTTGGGAAGTAGAAAAATAGAAAAAGAGTCTGTAAGACTTGTGTTTTTGTAAAAAAATTGGTATACTGTAATATGTGTGTTCTACGATTTGGAGGGTTTATCTTGTTTCTTGTAGAAAAGATACTGAGTTTATTCCAAGGTTATAACTGGTTAATCATTCCCGCAGCCTTTTTATCGGTCGTTTTGCACGAGATTTCACACGGCTATGTTGCGTATGCACTCGGAGACCCAACTGCAAAATTAAACGGAAGATTAAGCCTCAATCCCATCCGACATCTGGATATCATCGGTCTTCTTTCCATGATTCTGTTTCGATTCGGCTGGGCGAAACCCGTACCGGTCAATCCGTATTATTTCAAAAACAGAAAACTCGGGATGTCTCTTGTCGCACTTGCGGGTCCGATTTCCAACCTGCTTCTTGCTGTGGTTTCGGTGTTTTTCATTTGGATTTTAGCGCCGATTCTCCCAATGAATCTTTTCACAGAAGGGCTCATTTGGTTTTTCTTTACATTTGCGATTCTGAATGTCGGTCTCATGGTGTTCAATCTAATCCCGATTCCGCCGCTTGACGGGTCAAAGATTTTGTTTTCCTTACTCCCGAATCATGCCTATGGGAAACTGCTGCAGATTGAGCAATACGGATTCTTAATCCTGCTTATTTTACTCAATATTCCATGGTTTGAATCTCTTATCAGCAAAATTCGTGATTGGATTTTCTTTGGAATCTTTCAATTATTCGGATTATATTAAGCAAAGGAGGGTCGTTGTATGCAGACAATTACATACCACTTGGACGCGTTTGACGGCCCGCTCGATTTGCTTTTGCAGTTAATCAGCAAAAACAAGGTCAATATCTATGATATTCCGATTGCTGAGATTTTGGAACAGTACAATGCGGCATTGGAAGCAATGAATATTCAGGATCTGGATCTTTTAAGCGATTTTGTTGCGATGTCCGCGCATCTTGTATATATCAAATCCAAGCTCCTGCTTCCGCGCCATGACGAATTGGACGATGAGCAAGACCCACGCCGTGAACTGGTTCAAATGCTCCTCGAGTATCAGCAATTCAAAGAAGTCAGCGGCACACTTTATACCCGCTATGAGGTTGGACGTGACATTTTCGTAAAGCAGCAGGAATCCTTTGAACCCGATAAAACCTATCGTTTTTTTCACCGTGTAGACGATTTGGTCAATGCGATTCACAAAATGTTCGACCGCGCAGATCAGAAACTTCCGCCGCCCGTCAGCAGTTTCAAAGGTATTGTCGGGCGCGAGGTATACTCGGTCAGTTCCAAAGTTTCCTTTGTGTTAAAACGCTTGTTGGAATCCGGAAAAACCTCGTTTAAAGGCTTGTTCCGTTCGGTAAAATCCCGCTCAGAGGTTGTTGCAACCTTCCTTGCAGTGCTTGAACTCTGTAAATCCAATAAAATCCGCTTTTCCGAAGACGGGGACGACACCCGCTTATCACTTGTAACAGAAGAGGATGAATCTAATGGAAACACGATATCTTGAACGCGCGATTGAGGCAATCTTATTTGCTTCGGGTGACCCGGTTTCGATCCGCCGCCTGTCGGATGCGCTGGAAATCAGCGAGGATGAGGTTTGCGAAGCCGCTCAGAGTTTGATGGATTCCTATCAGTTCGACCAGCGCGGTATTCGTATCATCCGTCTGGAAAATTCCTTCCAGATGTGTTCCGACCCTTTGCATGCGGAAGTGGTACGAAAGGTACTTGAAACGCGAAAAGGCGGTCAGCTTTCCGCTGTCTTGCTGGAAGTTCTCTCGATTATCGCATACCGTCAGCCCATCACTCGCGCTTATATTGAGCAGGTGCGCGGGGTTGACAGTTCTTATTCTGTATCCTCGCTTGTTGAGAAGGACTTAATTGAAGAAGCGGGGAGATTGGATGTTCCGGGTCGA
Organism: Eubacteriales bacterium; assembly: GCA_045540975.1. Classification (GTDB taxonomy): domain Bacteria; phylum Bacillota; class Clostridia; order Oscillospirales; family JAAYXM01; genus SIG510. Next base: position 22,283 of record JAZQIE010000162.1, on the reverse strand, counting down.
CCGATTCTTTACCGCACCACACAGAATTTTCTGCGTGTATTCGGATTGACCACATTGGACGATCTGCCGCCGCTTCCCGAACTCGAAGAGACTGAAAAGCAGCTTTCGTTTGCGGATTCTGCGGAGGTGGCTGAATCTTGAGTGTTTTTGCTTGGATTTTGCTGTCACTTCTCGCGCTTATACTGATTGTATTATTCTCGCCGCTTTCCGCGTTGATTTCGTATCATTCCGATGGGTTTTCCGTCACCTTAAAATATCTCTTTTTCCATATCACATTTCCGAAAAAAGAGAGAACGATAAAACAAGTAAAAGAGGAAAAAAACTCAACTGAGAAGCCACGGAAAAAGGGAAAGTTGAGTGATTTGATTTCCCTGATAAAACTTGTCTTGAAAACACTCGGAAAGCTTGTTCGAGCAATCAGGATTCGAGACCTTAGAATCAACGCTTTGATTGCATCGGAAGATCCGTTTCGGACCGCAATGATGTTTGGCGGAAGCGGTGCCACCGTCGGTATCCTATTGCCGCTCCTAGAGAACAATTTCCGTATCGATCGGCGTACCGTCAATGTCAACGCGGACTTTGAGCAAACCGAATCAACGGTGGAGTTGTTTGCAAAATGTTCTGTTCGTGTGATACAAGTGCTTGCAATTGCGCTTGTATTTGCATATAATTTCTTGAAGAATCAAAATAAGAGAAAGGATGTTTCAAATGTCAGGACAAAATCTAAATGATATCATGGCTACTACGATGGATAAAATCAAAGACATCATCGATGTCAATACCATCGTCGGAACTCCGATTACCACTCCGGACGGAATCCTTTTGATTCCGATTTCAAAAGTCAGTTTCGGCTTCGCTTCGGGCGGTGCTGATTCGTCCACCGGAAAGCCCGAGCAAAATTCGGTGAACTTCGGTGGGGGAAGCGGCGCAGGCGCTTCCATTGTCCCGGTTGCATTTTTGATGGTAAACGGCGAGGATGTGAAGATGATTCCGGTTGCCGCACCCGCAAACACAACCGTTGACCGTGCCATCGAGTTGGTACCGCAGGTCATCGACCGTGTTGACGGTATGATTAAAAAGAGAAAAAAGGAAAGTACCGTCGAGGAATAATTTGCGACTTCTCCCCGTAAAATGCGATTGGGGAGGGGTGTCTGTGAAGAAATTTTTGATTGTTCTTGTTTTGGTTGCCTCTGTCTTGAGTTTAGCAAGTGCTGTGTCCGTTTCGGCGCAGTCTGCCATCTTGATTGAGGCATCCACAGGAATGGTACTGTACGAAAAAGCGAGTGAATCAGAGCGCGGCATGGCATCTACCACGAAAATCATGACCGCACTCATCGTTTTGGAATCTGCTGATTTGGATGAGCTTGTCACGATCAAACAATCGTGTGTCGGAATCGAAGGCTCGTCCATGTATTTGCAGGCAGGTGAGCGCCTCACTGTTTCCGATTTACTCTACGGGCTTATGCTCAGTTCCGGAAACGATTGTGCTGTGGTGCTTGCAGACCATGTCGCAGGATCACAAGAGGAGTTTGTTTCTCTCATGAACGCAAAAGCGAAAGAATTAGGGCTTTTGCACACTCGATTTGAGAATCCGAGCGGACTTCCGTCCGTCGGTCATTATTCCACAGCGCATGACATGGCTCGTCTTGCTGTTCATGCCATGCAAAACCCGACCTTTCGGGAGATTGTAGCGGCAAAATCATATCGTGCAGGTTCACATTTCCTCAACAATCACAATCGGCTTCTCTCCATGTACAACGGTTGTGACGGAATTAAAACAGGCTTTACCAAAGCCTCCGGCCGTTGCTTGGTTACCAGCGCGGTGCACGATGGAATCCGCCTCGTTGCGGTGACACTTAATGCGCCGAGCGATTGGAACAATCATAAAATACTATACGATTTCGGTTTTTCCAAAATTGCCCGTAAAACACTCCGTGTTGCAGGCGATACAGCGGTTGTTCTTCCGATTTATAGCGGTGATGCTTCAAAAGTCCCGATTGTATTCGGAGCAAATCTTGATGCGGTCATCACGCATGATGATTCGCAAAACGTCGAGATAATCTTTCACTTACCGCGCTTTTTGTATGCACCAATCTCCAAGGGAGATGTGATCGGAACCGCGGTCCTGCAAGTGCGCGGTGAAACTGTCAGCACTGTACCGCTGGTGGCTGATGAAACGATTCGCACATTAGCCCCGAAGGGGTTTATGCATAAATTCTTGTATTCTATTCGTAAGAGGTTTTTAGGATGACAAACGAACAGCAGAAGAAATTTGACCGGATATCGGCACTTGTCGGCAATACGCCGCTTCTTGAAATCCGTTTTTCCTATTGCGGTAAGAAGCGTCGTGTGTTCGCAAAGGCTGAGTGGCTGAATCTGACAGGAAGTATCAAAGACCGTGTCGCGCTACATATTTTGAATGAAGCGTATAAAGACGGCAGTATCGCGGCAGGTGACCGTATCATTGAAGCCACCAGCGGCAATACCGGTATCGCATTCTCCGCAATCGGCAGGAATCTGGGACATCCGGTCTCGATTTATATGCCTGATTGGATGAGTAAGGAGCGCGTCAATCTGATGCGCGCCTTCGGCGCGGAGGTTGTTTTGGTTTCAAAAGAAGAAGGTGGTTTCTTAGGCTCCATCGCGATGACCGAGCAACTCGCAAAGGACCCCGGAATCTTCTTGCCGTGTCAGTTTTCAAACGAGCAGAATACCGTCACACACGAGTTAACCACCGGACGTGAAATCATCGACCAGCTCGCCGCAATTGATTTGACGGCAGATGCGGTTGTTGCAGGTGTCGGTACCGGCGGCACCGTCATGGGAATCGGGAATGCTCTCAGGAAAGTGAATCCTGCTTGCAAGGTACATCCGCTTGAACCCGAGAGTTCACCCACACTTTCCACCGGATTTAAGGTGGGTGCGCATCGTATCCAAGGCATCTCGGATGAATTTATCCCGAGTCTGCTCCGCTTGAACGAACTTGATAACGTCGTTTCCGTCGGTGACGAAGATTCCATCATCATGGCACGTATGCTCTCCGAAAAACTTGGCATCGGTGTCGGTATTTCGTCCGGCGCAAACTTCCTCGGGTGTGTCCTGGCACAAAACCAACTGGGCGACGATGCGGTTGTCACAACCGTATTTGCGGACGATAACAAGAAATACCTTTCTACCGATTACTCCAATGACTATACGGTTTTAGATACCTATATTTCTTCAAAAATCGAGCTTGACAGCGTGATTGCTCATCCTGCTGAATAAATCAATAAAGAGCCGAAATCGATTTGATTTCGGCTCTGTTTTTTTATACTGTTTGTCTGAAAGGACGAATGTTTCTCGGCTTTGTTTTCGCATCGTAGAAGTTCACGAATTTAACCGAAAATAGGTCGCATACAACATAGCGGTCTTCCTCTTCTTGGTAGAGCGTGATGAAGTTATTTCCGACACCGGTCAGTATCCCGTCTTTGATGACCATATTTTGTGTTCCGATTAAGAACTCGACAATGACATAATACCCACGCCCTTGCTCCAAAAGTCCGAGTAAGGACGCCTGAAACGCTTCTTCGTTTGTCTGTGGATTCGCGATTTGCTCTGCGCTCATGTTTTGGTGAAACAGTTCAACAGGGAAGTTAGAACGATCCATAAATAGCACCTCATTATGTAGAATAATATGCATCCGTCGGATTGTAAAAACAGTGCTGACGGATTTTTACCAAAAAAGTCCCGGATGGTCCGGGGAACATGGAACGGCACGGGGAAAGATACGGATTGTAAAACCACAACGATGTCCCGAGCGGCGGCAGACGGTTTCCCGCAATCGCCCAATCCGCGATATCGTAATGGATTTGTTCCGGGCGCATATTATAAATATTCTGTGGATTTGGCATTCCTTCCACAAATGTATCTGCGCAAACAAATTGTCCGGGCTGCAGAATGATGTTTCGGATACTGCCGTTTCCAACTCTTGCATACTCGCCGCCTGGCACACGAACGCGGTTCATCACAACGCTTGCAACCGCCTTCATTCCTTCTTCACCTTCGCCGCCGGCTTCGCATTCAATCAGCCGTGCAAGGAGTTCGCGATCGGAAAAAGCCAAATTACATCACACCTTCCCGACCATGTTTTTCTAGCTCGCTTTTGAATGGTACGCTTTTCTTTGGGATATAATGAATGCAGCCGGAATCCGATGGAATTCCGCCACCGGCGGTGTGATCCAGATTACAGTATCCGTTTTCCTGATAGAAACAGTCGGTTGTGCAGGGAATTAAAGACAAAGTATTCACTCCGTTTCAACGAATTCTGTTAATAAAGTTACCGATGAGATACGATTTTATTCAAATCTGATAGGAGGATGAACTTGAAAAAGGGTTTGTTTGCGTTGGTTTGTGTAATCATGTTCTCCTTCGGAGTCTATCAATTCACATCCGTTTCTGCCCACACCGATTCAATTTCGGCAGAAACCGTTTCGGTAAAAACACAAAATCTTTATAACAGCGTTATAGCACAAGGCACCGTCGTCGGAAACCTGCGACAATCCATTATATTCTCCGAGCCGTCAAATATTCTAAACGTCTATGTAACAGAAGGCCAACGCGTCGCTAAAGGCGATAAAATACTCCTGCGAAGAACCGAAAATAACGAGGGGCTTCAAGCATTTGCGGAAACGGTCTCAAATCTTGTCGACTCTCATATTCCGCTTTCGTTTCTTCCAACTGTCTCGCAGAACACCGCACTCATTACGGGCACGATTGACGGGACCGTCACAAAACTGACAGCAAAGCAAGGAGAGGTATCCGCGCCGTTTACAGTGATTGCCGAGATATCGGACCCCAACTCCTGTATTGTGATAGCCGAAATCCCAGAACTGTACATCTCCTCTGTTCGGGTCGGGCAGGAAGCCGCAGTTTCCGGCACCGCTTTCGCAAAAGAAACCTATCACGGCCATGTTACCGAAATTTCGCAAAAAGCGCAAAAAAAGTTCAATTTAACAGGTGAGGGGAGTCCTTATTTTTCGGTGCAAATCAAACTTACTCATGCTGATGCATCGCTGCGTCAAGGATGCAGTACAACCGTTAAAATCAAAACAGCGGAAAAGAAGGACGCATTGGTCATACCGTATGAATGCATCTTCCAAGACGATGACGGAAGAGAACTCGTTTCGGTGATGAAAAGCGATGGAACGTGTGAACTTCGTCGCATCGTAACAGGTCTGGAACTTGAAGACGAAACCGAAATTCTTTACGGATTGAAGAAAGGCGAAGCGGTTGTCATGCATCCCAAGCAACAAATCAAAGGAGAATCAAATTGAAGAGTTGTGATGTTCTCTCATTTGCATTCGAGGCAATTCTGCGCGGCAAAACACGTGTCATACTCACACTTCTTTCAATCTCAATCGGGGTCTGCTCGGTGTTTCTCATTTCAACTTTGAGCAAGAACGGGATTTCAGCGGTTGACCGAGAGTTAGACAAAATCGGATTTGAGAGTATTTCCGTATTCGGAAGCGACGAAAACAGTAAACTGTATATAGAAGATATCGAATCAATTCTGAAAACACCGGGGGTCGACGATGCATCACCGATGGTGATTGTTTACGGTGGCTGCAGAATCAAGAACCGTGTGCAATCGGTTTTGTTTTGGGGCATTGATTCCAACGTCACATCCGTGCTGAATTTACAGCTTCTGCATGGGAGACTTCCGAATCAAAACGAGATTAACTCAAACCGTGCATATGCGGTCATTGACAGTGCATTTGCAAAGAAATACTACAAGAGAGACAATATTGTCGGCAAAAAGCTCATTGCTCAGATAGATGGTGTGAGTCGCGAATTTGAAATCATCGGAATCGTCTCGCCGCAAAAAGATGTGTTAAACCAAATGGTCGGCGGCGCCATTCCGGAATTCGTTTACCTCCCGTATACAACACTCAATCAAATCCGCGGTAAGAACGATATCACACAAATCGCGCTTAAAAGCAGCGAATCTGCGAAATTAGAACATATCAAAACAAATCTGTTAGAGCTTTTGTCAAAGAAACGGCAGGGAAGCTTTGAAGTTGAAAACATCGCAGGGTATGTAGACGGTTTCCGCTCGATAACCGCTTTGATTGGGCTTATTATCAGTGCGATTGCCGCGGTTTCGCTGGGAGTAGCAGGGATTGGCATCATGAATTCCATGCTGTCCTCGGTCAATGAACGAAAAAAGGAAATCGGGATTTGCATGGCACTCGGCGCAAACAGAGGCGATATCATACGCTGCTTTTTAACCGAAGGGATCCTTACAACCGCCATCGGAAGTATCTTAGGGTTTTCACTCGCATACGGTCTGATTTCACTTTGTTCCGGACTGTTGAATTTCAAAATCACACTCAGTTTCGAATTGTTTCTGGTCATTTCGCTGGCAGCAGTATTCCTCGGTGCACTGTTTTCCATCATACCCGCAATTCGCGCTTCCCGATTAGACCCCATCGAAGCGCTAAAATGCGACACATAAAACAGGCTTTGTTTTCAAAGCCTGTTTTATTGATTTATTGCATATTTTTAAGTATAATAACGGTATGAGGTGATTTTTATGCTGAAAACTTTATTGGAAGAAAAGAATTTGCCGCCGCTTAAGTCAAAAGCCGAGATGCTTGACATCTTACAAAAAGAGGAATACGGCTACCTGCCGCAAAGACCTCAGAATGTAACTTATTCGGTGACCGAAAATTACATTCCCAACTTTTGCGCTGGTAAATCCATTTCAAGAAAAGTTGAAATCACCTCGCATTTTGATGAAAAAGAATTCACATTCCCTTTGTATGCTTCAATCCCCAATAAGGAAGGAAAGCATCCCTTTTTCATCTGCATCAACTTCCGCGACAATCTTCCCGATCAATTCATTCCGGTTGAAGAGATTATTGATCACGGGTTTGCGGTGCTTTCATTCTGCTATGAAGATATTACCGATGATAACAATGATTTTACAAACGGTCTTGCAGGCGTGCTTTATAATAACGGAATCCGAGGCGAAAGCGACCCGGGTAAAATTTCCATGTGGGCATGGGCGGCACATCGCGCGATGGATTATGCACAAACGCTTGACTGCTTAGACTTGGAGTGCGGCATTGTCTGCGGTCATTCCCGTCTTGGGAAAACCGCGCTTTTGGCGGCGGCAACAGATGAGCGTTTCCGTTATGCTTATTCCAACAATTCCGGGTGCAGCGGCGCCGCAATCACACGTGGCAAACGCGGTGAAACGGTCGATGATATCTGCAAGAACTTCCCGTATTGATTCTGTAAGAACTATCAAAAATACAGAAACAACGAAGCGAATATGCCGTTTGACCAGCATTACCTTGTCGCATCAATTGTTCCGAGATATGTCTATATCGCAAGCGCCGCCGATGATGTTTGGGCGGGTCCCGAGCCGGAAATGCTGACTTGTTATGCGGTCAGCAAAGCGTATGAAAAACACGGAAAAATCGGATTCGTTTGCGAGAATCGTCTGCCGCAAGTAGGTGACGTGTATCACGACGGTTGTATCGGATACCATTTACGGGCTGGACTTCATTATTTAAGCCGTGAAGACTGGCTGCATGTAATCAATTTTGTAAACCGTCACCGCCAATAACAAGGGGTGCATATATGAAAAAATTAATTTTCGGAATCATAATTACAGGATTGATTTTTATGAGTTTTTGACACCAACTTGATATGAACTATATTGATATGTCGAATGTTGTCGAAAGTATAAAACTTTTTGAATTGGAGGTAATGTTACTATGAAAGTGTATTTGTTAGAACACGCTTATGATTATGGTGAGAACCTTGAGCATACAGAAGTTAAAACACTTGGAATTTATGAATCGAGAGAAAAGGCTGAAAAGGCAATTTCTGAATACAAATTACTTCCTGGTTTTAATGAATATGATGACGAATGTTTTTATATTGGTGAATACGAATTAAATGTTGGTTCATGGTTAGAGGGATTTATACAAGTTGATTAATTGTTTATTCTAACTCAACACGAACTACCGCTAAAAGGTTTGTATCTAAACCTTATGTCTCGCAATATGGATATGTCGAAATTTGACGAAAAGTAATTAAAATGGTGGTAACACTTTCTTGCGAGATTTTTTACGGAGAAAACGATTTGTTTGACAAAAGCATTGTTATCGGAACTGACTTTGATGAATTTAAACGCTCAGGATTGTTACACTATTTCCAAGAGACAGACGGAATTTGTGTCAATTTTGCAAACCGTTACCGCAGATGTGAATAAAGGAGATGATATTTTGAGTCTTACAAAGAAAATTGTTATAGTAACTATTGCATTAATTTTAGTTTGTGTAATTGGTGTTTTAATGATTGTATCTCCGTGGATAATGTTAGCAGTTGGTTTGTGGCTGTCACCGGCTCCACCGAAACCGCAAATTACATATGGAGAATTTGATTTTAAATTAGTTTACGAAATTGATGGCGAGATACAAACAGTAGAAGATACTGTCATTTGCGAGTTTGATGGATTTAACATTGATGAGGGACGAGGTAAAACTCGCAGATGGAAAGAAGAATTTAAGAACGAGCAAGGTAATGAGTTATATGCCTTTCGGATTGAACAGATTGATAATCCCGAGTTTAATGAATATAAAAATGGGCGTAAACCTGATTATAACCAAATTGTTTTAAAAAATATTGACCATTACAAAGTGCTTTTAAGCGTGGCTGATGCTGAGTGTTTTTTAGGTGAACCGAACGATAAAACACCAATTCCCATTGAACCGAATATTCAAGTGTACGATAAGAGTATATGCTATTACAAGGACCCAAAACAGAGTGAGGAATTTCTTGAAAAACATAATTTCAAGGTGATTCACTGGGAGTGTGATGAACCGATTCCAAACACCTATAAATAGTCTCGACACAAACCACGTAAAGAATATCAAAATTCGGCGAAAGGAATTTGTGTCAATGTTGTCACCGCTAATCACTACGATACATATGTGCTTAAGTATGATGGAGAAGAGCTGTGGGAATTAAAAGATGAGCCAAATCAAATTTTGCAGAAGATGGATTTCTATCCTGATAATGAGGTGAAAGTTTATGAAAATAGCAAAGGATTTTAGAATAAAAGCAAGAGAGAGCCTGACCGGGAATTGGCCAATTGCCGTTCTTGTCGGACTTGTGGCTGCACTTCTTGGTGGAATCGCAAGCGAAGGTCCGAGTGTGCGATTCAATCTCAATACTTCAAATGCTGATTTTAATCTTAGCTTTGCGGGACACGATATCTTTTCAGCAGCCGGAGGACTTAATCCTGAGTATGTGCCGATTCTAACAGGGATATTTTCCATCATTTTCATCGTCGCTCTTGTAGTAGTTGCGATATACTTTATTTTGGGAAGCTTTGTCGGAGTAGGGTATGCAAAATTCAACCTTAATCTTGTAGACAAAAAAGCACCCGTATTTGAAACGCTTTTTGCATATTTCTCCTATTGGAAGACAACCGCGGTCATGAAGCTGCTCAAAATGTTATACGTATTTCTTTGGTCTTTGCTTTTCCTCATCCCGGGTATTGTCGCTGGGTACAGTTATGCAATGACGGACTACATATTGGCAGAAAACCCGAATTTGACGGCGAGTGAAGCGGTAGAACAGTCGAAAGCAATGATGCATGGCAACCGTTTTAGATTGTTCTGTTTGCAGCTCAGTTTCATCGGTTGGGATCTTCTTGCAGCGCTAACCTTTGGTATCGGTTATTTGTGGCTTACACCGTACAAGCAAGCGGCTTATGCAGCCTTTTATCGTGAAGTTTCCGGAACAGAAGTTGCTGAATAAAGGAGCCGATACAATGAAGAGGATGATTATTTTTATTTGTGCGACAATGATAGTGTTATCCATGTCAATGACGGCGCTTGCAGGGAGCATTCCCGAAGATTTATTGCACTCGGATGATGCACAGATATTCTTTGCAGAGGTTATCAATGTGTATCAACCGATAGGGGACAAACCGTACATTGAAGTGCTCCCCGTAAAAGCTATCAAAGGTGATGTGCGTGTTGGAGACGAGCGTGCAGTTGTTTATGTAAACCCCAATATTGTGGGAAACTTCAAAGTAAAAAAAGGTCGTGTTTATCTCTTTGCATACTTTGATGAAAATAACCCGACAGATATTTTTGAAGTTGCAAGCTATGACACATCCACCTTGAGACTAAAAAATATTGAGGGTGATATGTGGAAGCGCTTCGAGCGGTATTTAAACGAGGGGGACTATTTAGAAGCGGAACAGAAAAGACTTGATAAACAAAATGAGAGTTTACCCATCGCGGGCGAAAACATTTCACTGGCTGAACTGATTGGAGTCGCAAGGGAAGAAGCCGAAGAGGTTTCGATTCATTATCAAAGTGAGATTTATCGCATAGATGTGAACTCGTTCTACAACGCAATTGACGGTGTTCTCCTGACCGACATTGAAGACGTTTCAATCGAAACAAAGGATGGGGATACGTTCACTTTACCGAACGGGATGTATATCACAGTAAACGGGCTTGACGGATATGCCTTTATCACAGACGATTGCAAGGTCGATCAATACGCTATGCATCACAGCACCATCCCAAACGGTGAATATACAATAAAATCAAGTGATAGGAAAAAAATCCTTTCATTGCTTGATGACAAATTTTATGAATCATCAAAACCCGTAACACCGTTTTCAAGAATCGCGCTATATTGCGTCTTACTTGTAATCGCCGTGTTTACACTCGCTTTTTCTATCGGCTGCGGTATAAAAAAGAAAAAGAAACCCTCTACAGCAGACGAAAGCAGATAATAAAAGTTGGGAAGTAAGAGATTGGGGGCTTAGGTGGATAATCTGATTCTCTTGAGGTTATGTCAAGTGAACTTTTTTCCCTTGAACAGTAGGGGAAAGCCCTCATTTTATACACCTATTCGATAGAATAAACGCGGACCGATAAGAGCAACAGTTTTACAAGTCAGTTAATGAACAATCTATCATCGATTATAATGCAATGAGATTGAATGACCAAACAAACCGATTAATTGATTAAACTTCGTCGTCATTCAATCGATAAAAACTCTGTTCAAACTACATTGACTCAATTGATAATAACGAAGACTCGCATGAAAAAAACGAACTGACCGAAGGGGGAGCCGCAATCCGCTCATCACTCCTCCTTCATTATCTTAATATAAAATTAAGCAAAATAAAAATTTTACTGAATTAAGGGGAGTGAAAAACGCGTTAAAACAGGGCTTTTGAGAAATCTCGCAAAACCGTTGCAATTTCAAGTCAAATCGGAGTTTTTAGACTGATGCTTTTCATCGTTTCAAAGCTGCAATTCAACACTCATAATATTGTCGAAAAAAATTTTTTCTAAATTAACGTTTCTGCGTATCTCTTAAATCAAAAACTCGTTTCACATAAAATTCAAATTACATCTTACCAACACTCGGCTCAATGTTATTTTTTCCCGTTCAATAAAAATTACCGAAATGATACTTTGTTCAATTCAAGTAATTTAAATCAACGGATTCCGGAGTTAAAATCATTAATTTAACTATCATCAATATAATTTTGATGCAATTACTGTTTATTTAATAATTGTTATATCATAAAATCAATTTGTGATGGATTACCGCTAAATACATACAGGAATTATGATGAATCAAACACACGTGTTTGTCTCACAAACTGTCACCCATCTAAATCCTATCGATTCAGCGTGGCTTATCAATCAAACGACATACAGTCAAACACATAATCAGACTTCATAATAATATGTTAAATAATTCACAATTTATCCCCTTGAAAATCACTCCCCGATTCAGTACAATATTGTTATAAGGAGTTGTCGAGTGATGAATGTTTGCGGAATTGTTTGTGAATATAATCCGTTTCACAACGGTCATCTGTATCACATCAACCATGTTCGCGAATTTGCCGATGCGATTGTTTGTGTGATGAGCGGAAATTATGTCCAGCGCGGCGAGCCTGCAATTATCCGCAAGCATTTGCGCGCAAAAGCCGCTGTGTTAAACGGTGCTGACCTTGTAATCGAACTCCCTACCCCGTGGTCGACCGCGTCTGCGGAATGTTTTGCAAGCGGCGCAATTCACGTATTGACAATGCTTCCGAGCATTACGCACCTTTCCTTCGGATGCGAGACAAATAATATTGATTTGTTGATAAAAACCGCAAAAATACTCAATTCTCATGACTTTTCGATAAAATTAAAGGAAAAGTTGCAGCATGGGATTTCGTTTGCTGCCGCACGTTCGGAAGCGGTTGCTGAAATTGACCCAAAATGTTCCAAAATCCTTGAATTACCGAACAATATTCTTGGAATTGAGTATCTAAAAGCACTCAATAACTTAAATTCAGAGATTCTTCCAATGCCGATTTTACGTAAGTTTGTTGCACATGATTCGGAGGATATTTTGGGAGAATTTGCGAGTGCTTCCGCGATTAGAACACTTATAAAAGCGCAAAAAACAGCAGATTTTTCGCAAATTTTACCGTGTTTTTCTGAAATTTTTGAGGAAATTTCAAGAGGTTTTGCGCCAGCAAGCATCGAAAATGCCGAGCGTGCGATTCTTGCGGTATTAAAACGGATGAGCGCTGACGATTATCTTTCATATCCAGATGTAAGCGAAGGATTGCATAAAAAAATTAAACTTGCCGCTACTTCATCAAGCGGGTTTTCGGAAGCGGTTGAAAAAATCAAAAGTAAACGGTATGCTCACGCGAGAATTCGCCGTATTTTGCTTCGAATCTTCCTTGGCGTAACAAGTGACTATTTATTACAAAAACCTCCGTATTTGCGCGTTTTGGCGCTGAATGATACCGGAAGAGCCTTGCTTGACGGTTGCACGGCGCCGATTATAACAAAACCCGCCGCAGCAAAGGAGTTAACGGGATTTGCAAAACGTGTGTTTGACCTTGAGGTCTGCGCAACAGAGCTATATTCCCTATTCATGCCGCAGCCAGCGACCGAGATGAATGAATGGAACGTCAGCCCGATTTACATTCCGGGAAAACACAATTGATAAAGAAACCACCGTATCAAATTTGATACGGTGGTTTTCTGTTAAATCAGGTTTACTTTGTGGTAAGTTTTTTTACCTTTTTTGATGATGAGTTTTCCGTCAGTGAAATCGGATGCGGAAACCTTTGCACCAAAATCGGTGACTTTTACATCGTTTACTTCAACGCCGCCCTGCTGAATGTTGCGCTTTGCCTCGGAACGGGACGGAGCAAGCTTACAATGAACCAAAAGGTCTGCAACGCCAATTTCATCCGCACCAAACTCTGCAAACGAGAAATCGGTGGACGGCATATTCTCGGAATCTGCCTGAGCGCCAAAGAGTGCGCGCGCCGCTTCCTGCGCCTTTTCCGCATGGTCTGCACCGTGCACCATCTTGGTAAGTTCGTATGCAAGACGTTCCTTTGCAACGTTGAGTTCGCTGCCGCTCAAGGACTCAAACTGTGCGATTTCGTCCAACGGAACAAAGGTGAGCATCTTCATGCAGCGAATCACATCATCATCGCGGATGTTACGCCAGTACTGGTAGAACTCGTACGGCGGAGTCTTTTCCGGATCGAGCCAAACCGCGCCTTTTTCGGTTTTACCCATCTTCTTGCCCTCAGAGGTTGTAAGAAGTGTAAAGGTTAAGCCGTGGCAGGTTTTATTCTCCTTACGGCGAATCAAATCAATGCCGCCGAGGATGTTGGACCACTGGTCGTCACCGCCGCATTCCAAGGTGCAGCCGTATTCACGGTTGAGCATCAGGAAGTCATAACTCTGCATGAGCATATAGTTAAATTCGATAAAGGTCAAGCCTTTTTCCAGACGGCTCTTGAAACACTCTGCGGTCAGCATACGGTTGACCGAGAAATGGACACCGATGTCACGCAAAAATTCCAGATATTTGAGGTTGAGCAACCAATCTGCATTGTTAACCATGATTGCCTTGTCATCGGAAAAATCGATAAATTTGCTCATCTGCTCCTTAAAGCGGTTCGCATTGTTCTGAATCTGCTCAATGGTGAGCATTTTGCGCATATCGGTCTTACCTGTCGGGTCACCGACCATGGTGGTACCGCCGCCCAAAAGCGCGATGGGACGATGGCCTGCCATCTGCAAGCGCTTCATAACGGTCAAAACCAGGAAATGACCGACCGTCAAACTATCAGCAGTCGGGTCAAAGCCGCAATAGAACGTGATTTTCTCTTCGTCAAGCAGGCGCTTGATTTCTTCTTCATTGGTTGTCTGCGCGATTAAACCACGCGCTTTCAGTTCTTCGTACAGTGTCATCGGTTTGTTATCTCCTTTTTTAAGATCTCAGCGCCACGCAAAAGCTCAGAAGCGTTGCTGCGCGTCATATCCGTAATATTACTTCCGCCGGTGATACGTGCGAGTTCGTCCACACGTCCGGATTCGTCCAATTCAAATACTTTGGTGTAGGTTCGGTCATTTTGGACCGTCTTTTCAATTTGATAATGCACATCAGCCATTGCGGCAAGCTGCGCAAGATGTGTCACACAGATGACTTGCTTGCAGGTCGCAAGATGCCAAAGTTTTTCCGCAACGCGCTGTGCGGCGCGTCCGCTGATTCCGGTATCCACTTCATCAAAAATCAAAGTCGGAACATGGTCTTTTGCGGCAAAAACATTCAAAATCGCAAGCATGATACGGGAAAGTTCACCGCCCGATGCGATTTTATTGAGCGACTTTAACGGCTCGCCGGGGTTGGTCGAGATTAAGAATTCAACATCATCAATCCCACGGCGGTTAAGCGAATCACGTTTTGCGAGAACAATTGAGAATTGAACTTTTCCCATATCCAAATCCGCAAGTTCACCTGCAATTTTTGTTTCCAAATCCCGTGCTGCAGCCTCGCGCTGAGCAAATAATTTCTCTGCAAGCACATAAGCACGTTTTTCACAAGCGGTGCGCAACGCATGCAGTTGTTCCGCACGCTCGGAAGAAAGTGTGATGTCACTCAGTTCTTTTCGCGCCTGTTCCAAATAGGATACCATATCCTCGACCGAATTACCATACTTCCCTTTTAATTTGCTGAGCAAATCGCAGCGGGATTCAACACGCGCGATTTCCTCGGGAGAACAATCGTAATTTTCGGTGAAGAAGCGAATCTCATCGGTTAATTCGGATAAAACATCGGTTGCGGATGCCAGTTTGGAAGCCCATGCTTCCAACTCGGGTGCGAAGTCGGAAATACGGGACAAAATGTGTTCCGCTTGCTGAAGCGATGCACAAATCCCCGCCAAATCATCATCACCCGAAAGGAGTGACAAAACCTGCGATAAGGAGTCCATCAGTTTTGTTGCGTTGCGAAGAATCCTTCTGCGCTCGGTAAGTTCTTCTTCCTCACCCGGTTTCAAGTCAGCCTCCTCAAGTTCACGGATTTGATATTCCAGATACTCGATTCGGCGCGCTTTTTCATCCTCATCGGTCACAATACTGTTTTCTTCCGCACGGAGTTGTAACAGTTCATCAAAAGCGGAGCGATATGCATCATAAATACCCTCGGGGTCTTCGGTGAAACGGTCGAGAAAGAGCGAATGGCATTCACGATTCAAAAGCTGCTGGCTGCCGTGCTGACCGTGGATATTGACCAGCTTGACACTTAGTTCTTTCAAAGAAGAAACGGTTGCGGGGCGACCGTTGATTTTGCAGGTATTTCTTCCATCGACTGTGATTTCACGTTGAATCAGCAATGTCTTCGGGTCATCCTCATCCAAGTATCCGGAATCGGAGAGCCACTCGGCTGCATCGGAATCCGAAAGGTCAAACATTGCGCTCACAAGCGCTTTTCCTGCTCCCGTTCGGATTAAATCGTGGGACGTGCGCTCACCTAAAATCATGTTAATCGCATCGATGATAATGGATTTTCCTGCGCCGGTTTCACCGGTAAGCACATGAAAACCGTGCTGAAACTCCAGATCACAACGCTCGATAACCGCAATATTCTCGATATGAAGGAGTGTAAGCACAGAGTTCACCTCCGATTATTCATTGACCAGAATTCGTTTCAGTTCCGCACAAAAAGCGGTTGCAGCCTTGGTCGACCGCATGACGAGAAAACCCGTGTCATCGCCCGCAATGGTGCCGACAACATCCGCAATATGCATTCCGTCAAGCGCGGAACAAGCGGCGGATGCGAGACCCGGCATGGTTTTAATTACAACGATATTTTGCGCAAAGTCATAAGAGAGCACACTCTCACGAAAGATGGTAAGCAGCCGCGAGGAAAACGCGCTTGCGGTATGAGATGCGCTGGTACTGTATTTACTTTTGCCGGATTTGGATGTGGATTTCACAAGATGGAGTTCTTTGATATCGCGGGAAACGGTTGCCTGTGTTGCGGCAAATCCCGATTCGTTCAAACGGTCGGTAAGCTCCATTTGTGTTTCAATCTCAAACTCCTGAATCAGGCTCAAAATCTTGGCTTGGCGTTGAGATTTCATTTACCGTCCACCCTCCGATCCGAGAGTTTACTGCAAACGACATCGTAGAAGTTACGGTTTTTATAACGGACCAAACGGGTTTTTAAATCCGAAATACGAATCACAACCTGGTCTCCGAGCACAAGCGGAATCCCTTCGCAGCCGTCTGCACTGACCACGATTGTTCCGGGTTTGGTGCTTTGTGCCTGGATGAACAGAGTACGGCGATAAGACAAAACAATCGGCTTATCGGAGAGCGAGTGAGAGCAAATCGGAGTGAGCGTAATATTGCGCGCAAGGGGATCGATAATCGGACCGCCCGCGGACATGGAATACGCGGTTGAACCCGTCGGAGATGCGATGACTACACCGTCACCGTTATAGTGGGAAATGAAAAAGTTATCGGCATAAACATCAAGGTCGATAATCTTCGTCAAACCACTCTTACAAACACCGACATCGTTGAGCGCGGTGGTTTCAAAAATAACTTTGTCATTGCGACGGATGGAAACGTCAAGCATCATACGTTCGTCTACTTCATATGTACCACCGTGAATGATTGCGGGAAGATCTCCGATTTCGTCTGCATCCATTTCGGTCATATAGCCCATATTCCCGATATTGATACCCAAAATCGGGATTTCGTAATGAGCGGCAGGAATTGCGGTACGCAGAATCGAGCCGTCTCCACCAAGACACAGAATCATTTCGACACCGCGAATTGCTTCCACGAACGGCAGGACTTCGAACGATGCATCTCCACTAAATGGGACATCGTTCGGCAAAGTCGCAATAATATCGGCTTTTTTCAGAATGTCTGCAATTTGCTTTGAACACGCGAGACCGATATCGCGTGTCGGGTTCGGGTAAAGCATCACACGTTTCATGGCTACTATCCTTTCAAACCGTTATGCGCTTCCAAAACAAGCGCCTCTAAATCCGGAATCGAATCTTCTGCTCCGTTTTTTTGGAGATGGCCCAAAAATTCGATGTTGCCTTCAGGACCTGTAATCGGAGAGTAAGTAATTCCCAAAACAGAGAACCCGAGGCTTTTAACAGAAGTGCAGAAGTGCTCTAACACTTCACGGTGCACCTCAGGGTCACGAACAACGCCCTTCTTCCCCACCTTCTCACGGCCTGCTTCAAACTGCGGTTTAATCAGACAGAGAACCTTACCGTTCTCTTTCAAGAGATTGAAAATCGCAGGCAAAACCAATGAGAGAGAAATAAATGATACATCGATTACTGCAAGATCGAGCTCATCCGGGATGGTTTCATGCGTTAGATAGCGGACGTTGGTGCGCTCCATACACACAACTTGAGGATGTGTGCGAAGATTCCACGCAAGCTGACCGTATCCGACGTCAACCGCATAGACCTTCTGTGCACCGCGTTGAAGCAGGCAATCGGTGAATCCGCCGGTGGATGCGCCTGCATCGATAACGATAGCATCCTTCGGGTCAACTTCAAAATAGTTGAGCGCCTTTTCAAGCTTCAAGCCGCCGCGACTCACATAGTTTAATGCTTTGCCGCGTACTTCAATGGCGTCTTTCTCTGACACCTGTATCCCGGGCTTATCCGCTTTTTGTTCATTGACATAGACATTGCCTTCCATGATGGTGGTTTTTGCGCGCTCCCGACTTGAAATCAGGCCGCGCTCAACCAAGGCAAGGTCCAAGCGTATTTTCTCACTCAAATGTTATTCCTCCGTAATTGCACGGTAAATTCCGTGAACATCCAAATGATTCTCTGCATATAAATGCTCCAAATCACCGTTTTTGGTGTAGTCATGACCGAGATTTAAGAGATGTGACTTGCAAGAAATCCCACGTGCGGTAAGCTCCGCAAGAAGGGCTTGACCCACGCCGCCCGCTTCCATCGTATCCTCAACAACAAGAAGTTTTCCTGTTTTACAAACCGAATCAAAGACCAGATCAAATGCAAGATTCTCGATGGAATTTAGTTTGATCACATCACAGCCGATGCCACAATCACGTGCGCGATTTTCTGCTTGCAGCACACGGTTGAGCATCATCCCGTAAGTAACAACCGTCACGGAATCACCTTCGGTCAAACGGACACAAGGTGTGTGAGAGGCGAACGAATTCTCGGTATAGTCCCCTTCGCCGCCGCGCGGATACCGTAAAGCAACCGGTCCGTCAACTTCATTGACTGCATATTGCAGCATGGATTTGAGCTCTGAATAATTGGACGGGCACAGAACCACCATACCCGGAATTTGACGCAAAAAACCGACGTCAAACACGCCGTGGTGCGTTTCACCGTCTTCTCCAACCAGGCCCGCACGGTCAACCGCGAGAACGACATGGAGTTTTGAAATCGAAACATCGTGGATGAGCATATCATATGCACGCTGGAGGAAGGTGGAGTAAATTGCGCAAACCGGGGTCATCCCCTGCTTGGCAAGACCTGCCGCCATTGCAATCGCATGACCTTCCGCAATTCCGACATCAAAGAAGCGATTAGGGAATTGCTCCGAAAATTTACCGAGGCCGACACCGGTGGACATTGCCGCTGTGATGCCGCAAACGGACGGATTCTCTTCAGCCAGGGCGCAAAGTTCATTGCCGAATGTGGAAGAAAAAGAATGCGCAGACTTATGAACCGGCTGCCCCGAGGATATATCGAATTTGGAGACACCGTGGAAATTCTGGGGGTTTTGTTCGGAATGAGGATACCCTTTTCCTTTGGTGGTCATTAAATGAATCAAAACCGGCTTTTTTAAATCCCGCGCCAGACGGAAGAGATAGATCATGTATTTGAGGTCATGACCGTCTGCCGGGCCGAGAAACACAAAGCCCATGTCCTCAAAAATCGAGGAATTGATAAACACACGTTTGATTGAATTCTTAACGCGGTGCAAGAAGTTGTCAATCGGTTTCCCAAACGGGAGTTTTTGCATTGCTCTGCGGTAGACACCCTTGAATCTGAGATAACGCGGACGCAAGCGGATTCTTGCGAGATAATTACTCATTGCACCGACATTTTTGGTAATGGACATTTCGTTATCGTTCAAGATAACAATGAGCGGTTCCGCGCTTTGACCTGCATCGTTGAGCGCCTCATATGCGAGACCGCCGGTCAGCGCGCCGTCACCGATGACAGAAACAACCGAATAATCCTCACCGCGCAATGTACGTGCGCGAGCCATTCCGAGTCCGACAGAGACAGAGTTTGAGGCATGTCCGCTGATACACGGGTCATGAATACTCTCATCAGGACGCAAAAAACCGGAGAGTCCGCCATACTGCCGCAAGGAATCAAACCGGTCCTTACGACCGGTCAGAATCTTATGTACATAGCTTTGGTGACCGACGTCAAAAATAAGACGGTCGACCGAACTGTCAAACACGATGTGCAGCGCCAATGTCATCTCAACAATGCCTAAATTGGACGCAAGGTGTCCACCTGTTTCCGCAACGTGTTCCAATAAAAACTTGCGAATCTCGTCCGACAAACGGGTCAATTCATCAATCGAAAGGTTTTTCAAATCATCCGGAGATGTTATTTGATCGAGTAACCGGTTCGTAAAACCACCCCCACGCGGTTTGGCTATTTTTTCTTTGAGAATATGTGCTTGAAGAAGTACAGTATCTTCCCAACGCAAAAGACAATGGAATTGCTGTAATTAATGGCAAAACTTTTGCCGAAGGCTTTGCCACCAACCGTAAAGCCCGCAACAAGTGCGGTAATTACAAGCGACAGCCAAATGTTTTGAAACGGCAGTTTTGCAATGATGACCGCCGCGGTCGCACCACTGATAATGCCCGCGATATCACCAATGACATCGTTACAAAAACTGGAAACCTTCTCGGTGTTTTGAAGGAGCCAAATCGCTTCCTTCGCCCCCTTTACCCGATGTGCCGCCATGGCATGAAACGGGCTTGGGGACGCGGATGTGGTCGCTACACCGAGAATGTCAAAAATGATACCAAACAGAATGAATGCCGCAAGGACACAAAACGCGATAATTAATCCGACCCCTTGCAACAACAAATCGGAAAGTGCATTGAATACAAGCGAAAGAACAAAACTGAGAAATAAAACGGTAACGGTCCAACGAAGATTGGATTTTTTCTCGTTCTTTACAGGCTTCTGTTTTTTTGCACTTCCGGATGAAACAGGATCTCCTTCTCTCACCGGAGAAACCTCCTTATTTTTAAAATCATATGGGCAGCAGAAAAAGTTAATCTTACGGCTTAGGTCCGGTCTGATTTCCACTTAGGATACCCTTTGTCGCCAATGAGGGCGGTTTCCCTTTAAATCCCAAACCGAAGTGTTGCCAACATCGGTACCGGATTGCCACTCAGTCCGCACTGCAATCCCTTTTCTGCACAACAGCCTAGATGATTTCCATAACAGACAAGCCGATTCTTGGTCTCTTTTGCAGCCAGGGTTTCAGAAAGCAACGAACACTACACTTGGCCACGATAGTGCCGCTGTATTCTCTCATTCACCGCAGTCCACTCAAGACAGGCTACTCTGCACACAGCTTTTACACCGCATTGCAGGTTCTATCCCGGTCCGTAAATTCCGTCAATTCGTTGAATGTTCGGGAATCCACGGGTTCGGGTCTCCACGGCAGTAGGGTTAGAATTACATGCCATTGTAATCCGCCCTAAAGCCTTAACCCCCAGCACCCACCCCAATCTGGGCGAGAGAAGCAAGCACAAGGGACTTCATCGATATGCCCTTTAACGGATTTTTAGGCCCGTCTTGGGAATCGGTAGTTCTGACTAGGATACTGCACCCATATTATTTTTTAGTATATCATACTTTTGTCAAAGTTACAACCAAATCAATGATTGCGCTTGGAAAGAAGTTTTGCAAGCCAAACAAGGAAGTCGGAATCGTCAAAAACACCGAGCGCATCAATAGCGGTTTGGGTAAGTTCTTCCACCATCTCTTTACAACGGTCAAGACCCAACAGGTTGACAAAGGTGGATTTTCCGCATGCGGCATCCGCACCGGTTGCTTTCCCGAGCAGAGCTGCATCACCTTCCACATCCAAAATATCGTCCTGCATTTGGAATGCAAGTCCGATTGCTTCGGTGTAAGCGATTGCGGCTTGCAGTTTTTCTTGCGAAGCGTTTGCAAGCATACACGGAATCTCCGCACCAGCACGAATGAGCGCACCGGTTTTCAGACGATGCAGCGTGCGTAACTCCTCAATGGGAAGAGAACGGGACTCCCCTTCCATATCGATAATTTGACCGCCAATCATACCGTCGGCACCCGAAGCATCCGCAAGCGCTTTCATTGCTTTGAGCGCATTTTCGGACGGGATTGTTCCGTTCACCGCAGCATTTGTGACCACTTCAAATGCTTTATTGAGCAGCGCATCACCCGCAAGTGTTGCGGTGGCTTCACCAAACACAATGTGGCTGGTCGGTCTGCCGCGACGGAGTTCGTCATCGTCCATGCACGGTAAATCGTCATGGATGAGAGAATAGGTATGAATCATCTCAAGCGCGCATGCATATGGGAGTGCTTGCGCTTCCTCAACACCGCACATGCGTGCAAATTCCAAAACAAGCACAGGGCGAATACGTTTCCCTGCATCCAGGAGACTGTAGCGCATTGCCTTGAAAATCTCCCGATAATAACAATCTTTTTCCGGGACAAACTTATCCAGATAGGTGTTAATCGTTTCCTGATAAACGGAAAACCGTTCGTTATGATTCATTATGCTTCCTCCGTGAACGGAACGGTCATCGGGGTGCCGTCTTCCGCTTTCACAAGTTTCAATACCTTTTGCTCCGCATCGTTTAAGCGGGTGTTGCAGGTTTTAATC
>JAZQIE010000161.1:0-5873 GCA_045540975.1 Eubacteriales bacterium | reverse complement strand
CTCGATGCCGACAAAGAAGGTTTCCGGGTTTTGGCGCGCGGTTTCCACAAGGAAGTTCCCCTTCCCTGCGCCGATTTCCAGATGCAGCGCACTTCCGCCGAAGGAGGCAAGCCACTTGCCGCGATACGCGGTGGGCTCTTCCAAAATCATGCCTGCGCAACGCTCGAGGCGTTTCGGCAGGTTGGGTTTTTTTCTCATTCTCACGGCGGTTATCCTCCGAGAAGCTCGATACCCGCACGCATTCTGCGCAGGCTTTCGTCCTTACCCAAAATATGGCAGAGCTCTACGCCGCCGCCCGGGGTGGTTTGCTTACCCGAGAGCGCGGTGCGAAGCGGCCACAGGACATAGCCGTTTTTATAGCCTTTTTCTTCGATGTAGGCAAAAAGCGCGGCATGGATTCCGTCG
Organism: Eubacteriales bacterium; assembly: GCA_045540975.1. Lineage (GTDB taxonomy): Bacteria > Bacillota > Clostridia > Oscillospirales > JAAYXM01 > SIG510. The sequence goes on along the minus strand of JAZQIE010000161.1, from coordinate 5,468 downwards.
AAACTCCAATCGGAAATGCCTTCGATGATCGGGATGAGGTCACGGAGTACTTCAAGCGAGCCTGCTTCATCGGTCTTCATCTTTTTATGGCAATAGAGCGCGGTATCGTACGCGGGGAGAGCATCGAAGAAGTCCACCTTTTCGGGGATATCGGTGAGACGCTCGCAACGCGGCTGCAGAAGCGGCGCGATGAGACGGGTATCGATATCGGGATTCTTCACGGTCTCGCGGAGATACGGCTCTGCGATGGCATGGAACTCTTCGGGAGAGAGTGCGCGGATGTACTCACTGTTGATATAGTTTAACTTGACCATGTCGAAAATCGCGGGGGATTTGGAAATGCCGCGAATCTCAAAGACCTCGATGAGTTCGGAAAGCGAGAAGATTTCACGCTCGCCGCCCGGACTCCAGCCGAGGAGTGCGACATAGTTGATGAGCGCGTCACGGAGATAGCCCATGTTGAGCAAATCCTCGTAGGACGGGTCGCCTTTGCGCTTGGAGAGTTTTTCGGTTGCGTTTTTCATAACGGGTGCGCAATGGACATAGACCGGCACATCCCAACCGAAGGCTTGATAGAGCAGGTTGTACTTGGGCGCGGAGGAGAGGTATTCCATACCGCGCACCACATGGGTGATGCCCATGAGATGGTCGTCCACCACGTTTGCGAAGTTATAGGTGGGAAGTCCGTCGGACTTCAAGAGAATCTGATCGTCGAGCTCCTCGTTATCCACCGAGATTTCGCCAAAGACCACGTCCGAGAAGGTGGTTTTGCCCTCGCGCGGCATCTTCTGGCGGATGACGTAGCTCTCCCCTGCATCGAGTTTTGCACGGATTTCCTCGGCGCTCAGGCGGGAGCATCTGCCGTCGTACTTGGCGGGGAGACCGTCTGCGGGTGCATGGCGGTCTTCTTTTCCGCAGAAGCAGTAGTACGCCGCGCCACGTTCCACGAGCAGTTCCGCATAGTGGCGGTAAAGGTCACGGCGCTCGCTCTGGATATACGGGCCGACGGGGCCGCCGATATCGGGGCCTTCGTCATAGTGAAGCCCGGTTTCGTGCATGGTGCGGTAAATGAGGTCCACCGCGCCTTCCACATAGCGCTCCTGATCGGTATCCTCGATACGGAGGATGAAATCTCCGCCCTCGTGCTTGGTGATGAAGTACGCATACAGCGCGGTACGGAGGTTTCCGATGTGCATATAGCCTGTGGGCGACGGTGCGAAACGGGTTCTCACCTTGCCGCGGGGGATTTTTGCTTCTTGTTCTTCAAAAAACTTCTGATCCATCATGTTTTCACCTATGCCTTTTTCTTTGCCCAGGAATCCTTGAGGGAGACGGTGCGGTTGAAGACCAGGTTTTCGGGAGTGGAGGTCTTGGAATCCACACAGAAGTAACCCATACGCAAGAACTGGAAGCGGTCACCGAGTGCGGCATCTTTGAGGAACGGCTCGCACTTGCAATCCTTCAGTACCTTGAGGGAATCCGGATTTAAGTTATCGGTAAAGCTGCCGCCTTCCGGGACATCGCCCGGGTTTTCGGCGGAGAACAGGTTTTCATAGAAACGGACTTCCGCATCCACCGCATGACGCGCGGAGACCCAATGAATGGTGCCCTTGACACGGCGACCGTCCGGAGTTCCGCCGCCGCGACTTTCGGGGTCATAGGTGGCGTGGACCACGGTGACTTTGCCGTTTTCGTCCTTTTCACAGCCGGTGCAGGTGACGTAGTACGCGTATTTGAGGCGGACTTCATTGCCCGGGAAGAGACGGAAGTAGCCCTTGACCGGCTCTTCCATGAAGTCATCGGCTTCGATGTAGAGTTCACGGCTAAACGGGACGGTATGGCTGCCTGCCGCTTCGTCGTTGGGGTTATTCTGCGCATCGAACTCCTCGACCAAATCCTCGGGGTAGTTATCGATGACCAGTTTGATGGGGTCGAGCACCGCCATGGCACGGGTGGCGTGGTCATTTAAGTCCTCACGGATGCAATGCTCGAGGAAGGAATAATCCACGATACTGTATGTCTTTGCGATGCCGATGCGCTCGCAGAAGTTACGGATGGCCGCAGGGGTATAACCGCGGCGGCGCAGACCCGACAGAGTGGGCATACGCGGATCGTTCCAGCCGTCCACATGACCCTCTTCCACAAGCTGGCGCAGATAACGCTTGCTCATGACGGTGTGGGTCAGATTCAGACGGGAGAATTCAATCTGGCGCGGCGGTTTTTCAAAGCCTAAGTTTTCCACCACCCAGTTATAGAGCGGACGGTGGTTTTCAAATTCGATGGAGCACAGCGAATGGGTGATGCCTTCCAGTGCGTCCTGAATCGGGTGCGCAAAATCGTAGAGCGGATAGATGCACCAGGTATTGCCCTGGCGGTGATGCTCGGCACGGACAATGCGGTAGATTGCCGGGTCGCGCAGGTTCATATTGGACGATGCCATATCGATTTTTGCGCGCAGGGTACGGGAGCCGTCCGGAAATTCGCCGTTCTTCATTGCTTCAAAGAGCGCGAGGTTTTCCTCGACCGAACGGTCACGGTACGGACTGTTTTTGCCCGGCTCGGTGAGTGTGCCGCGGTACTCACTCATTTGGTCTGCGGTCAAATCGCAGACGTATGCCTTGCCGTCACGGATGAGCTTGCAGGCAAATTCGTAGCACTGCGGGAAATAGTCCGAGCCGTAGAAAATGCCGCCTGTCGGCTCTGCACCGAGCCAGCGCAGGTCCTCTTCAATCGAGCGGACGTATTCGTCATCCTCACGGACCGGATTGGTATCGTCATAACGAAGATTGAAGCTGCCGCCGTATTTCTGCGCGGTACCCGCACTGATCCAGATTGCCTTTGCGGATCCGATGTGCAAATACCCGTTTGGCTCCGGCGGAAAACGGGTGTGGATCGGGGTACGGCACGCGCCTTTTGCCAAATCCTCGTCGATTAATTCATGAATGAAATTGGTATTGGTGTTAACAGTATCCATAATAAAAACGCCTCCATTCCTAATTTATCATTTTACCACAACTTCCCTGCAATACACAAGAGGAAATTCGAATAGATTTTTGCAAATTTCCATGTTTTACAACCGAAAACGGGAAAATGCCTTGGCCGTATGACCAAGGCATTTTTTATGCATCTTTTAAGAGGTCTTCCATGTCCTCATAGGAGAAGGTATAGACCGCGTCACAGAATTGGCAGGTGACCTCTGCGGTTTCCTGCTCACGGTGGAGACTTTCCAGTTCTTCCCGACCCAAGCTCAAGAGGATTTCACGGGTGCGCTCACGCGAGCAGGTGCAACGGTATCCCACCTCCTCCTCGGAGAGGAAGTTGCATTCAAAGCCCGAGAGCACCTGCGCCATCATCTCGCGCAGGGAATATCCTTCGTCGAGGTATGTGGTGACCGGTTTTGCACGTGCGATGCAGATTTCAAGTTGGGTGATGACCTCGTCTTTGACACCCGGAAGCAGTGAGATGATATAACCGCCCGCACGCTTGATGGAAAAGTCACGGTCCACCAGCACACCCAGAGCGCAAGCGGATGGGACCTGCTCACTTTCCGCGAGGTAGGCGGTGATGTCCTCCGCGATTTCGCCCGAGCGAAGTTCTACCTGACCCACATACGGGTCTTTGAGACCGATGTCTTTGATGACGGTGAGACTGCCCTCGGTACCCACCGCGGCGGCAACATCAAGCTTGCCGTCGGGACGGAGGGGCAAATCCAGAAGCGGACGGTGACAGTAGCCGCGCACCCAACCGTTTTCATCGGATACCACCACGATATTCCCCAAAGGACCGCCGCCGCTGACACGGACAGTGAGCGAGTTGCCTTCGGTTTTCAAGTCATTTCCCAAAAGGGATGCGGCAAGCAGAGTTCTCCCCAATGCCGCGGATGCCACGGGCGAGGTGTTATGGATTTCTCTTGCGCGCTGCACAAGATTTCTCCCGTTGATGGCGGAAAAGCGAATGGCACCGCCGCCCGCTGTTCCGCGCAGAATTTGATCTTTCATTTTGATTTCCTCCGTGCTACGTAAAAAATCCGATGCGCGCACTCGTCGGGCGCATCTTCGGAGAGTTCTCCGTATACCGCCTCAAGCGAAAAGCGGTTTCGCTCGAGTGCCTTGCAAATCTCCTCGTGGGAGAAGGCATATTCCTCGTGTTCCTCATGTTCGCGCGACCACAAAGCACCTGCCTTACGGAACAAGTCCATACTCATGGCGCAGTACTTACTCTCTTCGTCATACCCCGCACTCCACACGCACAGGGTCTCTTCATCCTCGCGCAAATAACAGTTGCCGTCGATTGCGCGGAATTTCGCCGCGGTCACAACGTCGAAGATGAAAAGTCCGTCGGGGCGGACAAAGAATTTCAGCCGCGCGAGGGTGGCATCCAGCGCGGGGACGCCGTCTAAATAACTGATTGAGTCCAAACTTGAAACCGCGGCATCCACGGTGCCGTAAAGGTCGAGTTCTTCCATTTCCTGACACAAAAACATGGGCGGGATTTTGGTGCAGGAGGCGGCTTTCGCCTGCGCCTGCGCAAGCATATCGGGGGACGCATCCACACCGATGACTTCGTATCCGCGCTCTGCGAAAATGCAGGACAAGGTCCCGGTGCCGCAGCCTAAATCGAGCAGGCTTTCCACCGGGGTATTGTGCTTGGAAAAAAGGCGTTCAAAATAATCCGCCCATGCGGGATATCCCACATCCTCGGTGAATCGGTCATAACTTCCCGCAAGGCTCTGATATCGACTCATTTTTCCAACCTCTCGAGAACACACTTATATCCGTCGCTTCCATACGCCAGCGCGCGGTTGACACGGCTGATGGTGGCGGTGGAGGCGCCGGTTTTCGCAACGATTTCGGAATAGAGTTTTCCGTTTGACAGCATTTGCGCGACGTTTAAGCGCTGAATCATTGCCTGCAATTCCTTTACAGTGCAGAGATCCTCAAAAAAATTGGCACACTCCTCCGCTGTTTCCAGCGACAGCACCGCGCGGAAGAAATCGTCCGCATTTTGATTTTGCAGTTTGAATGCCATGAACTCACTTCCTTTTTTCATACAGTACTTTCATATTTTAGCACACTAAACTGTAAAAGTAAAGACCCAAGGCGGCATCGTTTCGGAATTCTTCTTTTGCAATTTTTGCTTTTTTCAAACTCTGTTCACACATCGGACACATTCGGGTGTTATACTGATAATAGAAAAAAGAGAATGGATTTGCGCCAACCGTACCGTCATCCCCCATCACACAAACCACCATCCCCTTTTTCTATCTTTTTACCCAAATCCCCGACGGTACGGTTGGGGCGAATTGATTTCAATTTGCCCTACCCCCTTTGATACCCCATATATCATTCTTCCCAAAAACGGAGAAGAGCCGTGTGAAAGCACGGCTTTTTTCCGTTTTTTGCGCAAAAAAAGAGGACGGACGAATCCGTGCTCTTTCGGGTTTCACAACTTACTTGTGGTCAACAGAG